>NZ_JBIBBC010000005.1:151315-170965 GCF_042900345.1 Streptomyces sp. NPDC012935 | reverse complement strand
CAGAAAGACGTCTTCGAGGGTGTGCCGTTCCACCGAGATCTTCTCCGGCATCACCCCGTGCTGCGCACACCACGACGTCACCGTCGCGAGCAGCTGGGGGTCGACCTTGCCGACGACCCGGTACGAGCCCGGCGTCAGCTCCGCGGCCGTGCAGTCGGCGGGCAGGGCCTTCAGGAGGGAGCCCACGTCCAGGCCCGGGCGGCCGATGAAGCGGAGGGTGTTCTCGGCGCCGCCGCGGCACAGCTCCTCGGGGGAGCCCTGGGCGATGACCCGGCCCGCGTCGATGATCGCGACGTCGTCGGCGAGCTGCTCGGCCTCGTCCATGTAGTGGGTCGTGAGGATGACGGAGACGCCGTCCGTGCGCAGGTCCCGGATCAGGTCCCAGGTCGCGCGGCGGGCCTGCGGGTCGAGCCCGGCGGTCGGCTCGTCCAGGAACACCAGCTCCGGACGGCCTACGACTGCCATGGCGAGCGCGAGCCGCTGCTGCTGACCTCCGGAGAGACGGCGGTACGTGGTCCGGCCGCAGCTGCCGAGACCGAGCCGCTCGATGAGGGCGTCCACGTCCAGGGGGTGCGCGTGCAGCTTGGCGACATGCCGCAGCATCTCGTCCGCCCGCGCGCCCGAGTAGACACCGCCGGACTGGAGCATCACGCCGATCCGGGGCCGCAGGGCGCCAGACTGTCGCACCGGGTCCAGGCCCAGGACCCGCACGGAGCCGGAGTCCGGCCTCCGGTATCCCTCGCAGGTCTCGACGGTCGTCGTCTTGCCCGCGCCGTTGGGTCCGAGCACGGCGGTCACGCCCGCCTGGGCCACCAGGTCGAGGCCGTTCACCGCGGTCTTCGTGCCGTACCGCTTCACCAGGGCCTGGACTTGGACCACGGGCTCAGTTCGCATGGCTCCAGAGTCTAGGTACGCGGCCGGTAACCCGAACGGCCGGGTTCACATCTCCTGCGCCCGGGGCCGGTGCATCTCCAGCCACCGCTCCGCGTACGCCACCGCGTCCGCCACGGGGAACAGCCGTGCTTCGGCCGCGCCCACCTTTCCCCGTACGACGGGACGGTCCCGGTCGAAGTCGCGCCCCAGTTCGTCGAACCGGTCCGAGGTGATCGACACCTCGGTCACCACCTCCCAGCCCGCGGGCCCCGGTCGGCCGACCTTCACCAGCGGCGAAGGTATCCGGTACTCGGCGAGATGGAAGCTGGTGCACGTCGCGTAACCCGCGCCGAGCAGCAGCACACGCGCGTGGAGCGCCTCCAGCCGGGCCAGCGGGCTGCGCTCGCCGAGCCGGCAGTCGAGGGCGTGGCCCTCGGTGATCTGCGCCGCGCGCGGGCCGACGGCGGCGAAGGACGTCTGCGGATGCGCGCTGCGCAGGGCGCCCGGCCAGGCCCGGACGGTCTCCGGGATCACGCCCACCCCGAGCGCGGGCGTGACGAGGGGGTCGTAGGCGGGCATGGTCGCCCGGATCGTGTCCCACCACTCCTCGGGCACCGGCGGGTTGCTCCACACCGCCGGGTCCGAGAGGTCACCGGTCTGGGTGGGGACGACCAGGGTGCCGTCCGGACCGAGCGCGTCGAGCAGTCCCTGGACGACCGCGACGGCACCTCCGCAGACCCAGCCGAGGGCGCTGAGCGAGGAGTGCACGAGCAGGGTTTCACCGGTTTGGACCCCTAGCTCGCGCAGTTGTGCCGCGAGGGTGTCCCGAGTGACAAGAGGGCCGGTCGGAGGGGGTGTCGACATGTTTCGGGAGTGTCCCGCAGAGAGCCCCGCGACGCCAGCGATTTGATCGATCAATGATCGTTTCCGCAGGTCAGATTAGGTATGCCTAAGTGACGCAGGGCACCCGCCAGGCGCCCGGGCGTGGCTTGCCTGCCTTTGAGGAATTACGCAACAATGGCGTTGTGAAAAACGTCGGCGAGGCTCGGGAGACCCCTATGGGAACCCCTCAGGAGGAGCTCGCGACCGGGGAGCGCTCCACGCGCAACCGGGTCGCGCGATCCATCCTGGACCACGGGCCGTCGACCGTCGCCGAGCTGGCCGGCCGGCTGGGACTCACCCAGGCCGCCGTGCGCAGGCATCTGGACGCGCTGGTCGCGGACGATGTCGTGGAGGCCAAGGAACAGCGGGTGTACGGCACGCGCACGCGTGGCCGTCCCGCCAAGGTCTTCGCGCTCACCGACTGCGGCCGCGACGCCTTCGACCAGTCGTACGACAAGCTCGCCGTGGACGCCCTGAAATGGATCGCCGAGCGCGAGGGCGGGAGTGAGGCGGTCGCCGCCTTCGCCCGCGCCCGGATCGCAGCCCAGGCGAGTGCGTACCGCCAGGCGATCGAGGCGGCCACCCCGGACAAGCGCACCGAAGCCCTGGCCAAGGCCCTGAGCGCAGACGGGTACGCTGCAACGGCGCGCAGCGCACCCCTCCCTCAAAAAGGCGAGCAGCTCTGCCAGCACCACTGCCCGGTGGCTCATGTCGCGGAGCAGTTCCCCCAGCTGTGCGAAGCGGAGACGGAGATCTTCGCCGAGCTGCTCGGAACGCATGTCCAGCGACTGGCGACCATCGCGCACGGCGACGGCGTCTGCACGACGTTCATCCCAAAGATTTCCCACACCACCGATAACGCATCTGCAAGCAAGGCCGGGAGGAACCCCGCATGACTCTCCCCATCGAGGAGACTGCCCACCCTGAGCTCGAGGGTCTGGGCAAGTACGAATACGGCTGGGCCGACTCCGACGAAGCCGGCGCCTCTGCGAAGCGTGGTCTGAGCGAGGACGTCGTCCGTGACATCTCCGGGAAGAAGAACGAGCCGGACTGGATGACCAAGCTCCGTCTCAAGGGTCTGCGGCTGTTCGACAAGAAGCCCATGCCGAACTGGGGCTCGGACCTCTCGGGCATCGACTTCGACAACATCAAGTACTTCGTGCGGTCCACGGAGAAGCAGGCGGAGTCCTGGGAGGACCTGCCCGAGGACATCAAGAACACGTACGACAAGCTCGGCATCCCCGAGGCGGAGAAGCAGCGCCTCGTCGCCGGTGTCGCGGCCCAGTACGAGTCCGAGGTCGTCTACCACCAGATCCGCGAGGACCTGGAGGAGCAGGGCGTCATCTTCCTGGACACCGACACGGCCCTGAAGGAGCACCCGGAGCTCTTCAAGGAGTACTTCGGCACCGTCATCCCGGTCGGCGACAACAAGTTCGCGTCGCTGAACACCGCGGTGTGGTCGGGCGGCTCCTTCATCTACGTGCCGCCGGGCGTGCACGTCGAGATCCCGCTCCAGGCCTACTTCCGCATCAACACCGAGAACATGGGCCAGTTCGAGCGGACCCTGATCATCGTCGACGAGGGTGCCTACGTGCACTACGTCGAGGGCTGCACCGCCCCGATCTACAAGTCGGACTCGCTGCACTCCGCGGTCGTCGAGATCATCGTCAAGAAGAACGCCCGCTGCCGCTACACGACCATCCAGAACTGGTCGAACAACGTCTACAACCTGGTCACCAAGCGCGCAGTCGCCTACGAGGGCGCGACCATGGAGTGGATCGACGGCAACATCGGCTCCAAGGTGACGATGAAGTACCCGGCCGTCTACCTGATGGGCGAGCACGCCAAGGGCGAGACCCTGTCCATCGCCTTCGCGGGCGAGGGGCAGCACCAGGACGCCGGCTCCAAGATGGTCCACATGGCGCCGAACACCTCCTCCAACATCGTGTCGAAGTCCGTGGCGCGTGGTGGCGGCCGTACCTCGTACCGCGGTCTGGTCGAGATCGGTGAGGGCGCCCACGGCTCGAAGTCCAACGTGCTGTGCGACGCGCTGCTCGTCGACACCATCTCCCGTTCCGACACGTACCCCTACGTGGACGTCCGCGAGGACGACGTGTCCATGGGCCACGAGGCGACCGTCTCCAAGGTCTCCGAGGACCAGCTCTTCTACCTGATGAGCCGCGGTCTGAGCGAGTTCGAGGCGATGGCGATGATCGTGCGCGGCTTCGTCGAGCCGATCGCCAAGGAACTGCCCATGGAGTACGCCCTCGAGCTCAACCGGCTGATCGAGCTGCAGATGGAAGGCGCGGTCGGTTAAGACCGGTCTCCGGACAAGCAGCTAGCGAAATCTGACGTAGGAAAGAGAGCAGACCGACAGCCATGGCTGAGGCTCAGAACATCCCCGTGGGCTCCACCACCGCGGGCCAGATCGCGGTGGCCGCCGAGTCGACCGTCGCCACGCGCATGAGCGCGCCCCCCTCCTTCGACGTGGCGGACTTCCCGGTCCCGCACGGCCGCGAGGAGGAGTGGCGGTTCACCCCGCTGGAGCGCCTGCGCGGGCTGCACGACGGCACCGCCGTGGCGACCGGCGACGGCCTCCAGGTCACCGTCGCGGCCCCCGAGGGCGTCACCGTCGAGACCGTCGGCCGCGACGACGCCCGCCTCGGCAAGGCGGGCACGCCCGTGGACCGCGTCGCCGCCCAGGCGTACTCGGCGTTCGAGAAGGCCGGTGTGATCACCGTCCCCAAGGAGACGGTCCTCACCGAGCCGATCCGCATCGCCGTGCACGGCGAGGGCGGGGTCGCCTACGGCCAGCAGGTCGTGGAGCTCGGAGCCTTCGCCGAGGCCGTCGTCGTCATCGACCACACCGGTGACGCGGTGCTCGCCGCCAACGTCGACTACATCCTGGGCGACGGCGCCAAGCTCACCGTCGTCTCCGTCCAGGACTGGGACGACAAGGCCGTGCACGTGGGCCAGCACAACGCGCTGATCGGCCGGGACGCCACCTTCAAGTCGTTCGTGGTCACCTTCGGCGGCGACCTCGTACGCCTCCACCCGCGCGTCGCCTACGCCGGCACCGGCGGCGAGGCCGAGCTCTTCGGCCTCTACTTCACGGACGCCGGCCAGCACCAGGAGCACCGCCTCCTGGTCGACCACAACACCCCGCACTGCAAGTCGAACGTCGCCTACAAGGGCGCGCTCCAGGGCGACGACGCGCACGCGGTGTGGATCGGCGACGTGCTGATCGAGGCCAAGGCCGAGGGCACGGACACCTACGAGATGAACCGCAACCTGGTTCTGACCGACGGCGCCCGCGTCGACTCCGTGCCGAACCTGGAGATCGAGACCGGCGAGATCGTCGGCGCCGGCCACGCCTCGGCGACCGGCCGGTTCGACGACGAGCAGCTCTTCTACCTGATGGCCCGCGGCATCCCGGCCGACGAGGCCCGTCGCCTGGTCGTGCGCGGCTTCTTCGCCGAGCTCGTCCAGCAGATCGGCGTCGACGACATCGAAGATCGCCTCCTCGTGAAGATCGACGAGGAGCTGGAGGCCACGGTCTGATGGCTTTCGTACGCGCCTGCGGGCTGAGCGAGCTGGAGGAGGACACCCCGAAGCGGGTGGAACTCGACGGCACGCCGGTCTCGGTCGTGCAGACCGAGGGTGAGGTGTTCGCGATCCACGACATCTGCTCCCACGCGAACGTCTCGCTCTCCGAGGGCGAGGTGGAGGACTGCCAGATCGAGTGCTGGCTGCACGGCTCCAGCTTCGACCTCCGCACCGGCAAGCCGTCCGGCCTTCCCGCGACGCGCCCCGTCCCCGTATACCCCGTAAAGATCGAAGGGGACGACGTGCTCGTCTCCCTCACCCAGGAGTCCTGAGGCACCCATGGCAACGCTTGAAATCCGAGACCTGCACGTCACCGTCGAGGCCGACAACGCCACGAAGGAGATCCTCAAGGGCGTCGACCTCACCGTGAAGCAGGGCGAGACGCACGCCATCATGGGCCCCAACGGCTCGGGCAAGTCGACCCTCGCCTACTCCCTCGCGGGTCACCCCAAGTACACGATCACTTCCGGCACCGTCACCCTCGACGGCGAGGACGTCCTGGAGATGTCCGTCGACGAGCGCGCCCGCGCGGGCCTGTTCCTGGCGATGCAGTACCCGGTCGAGGTCCCGGGTGTGTCCGTGTCGAACTTCCTTCGCACCTCCGCCACCGCCATCCGCGGCGAGGCCCCCAAGCTGCGCACCTGGGTGAAGGAGGTCAAGGAGGCCATGGAGCGCCTCAACATGGACCCGTCCTTCGCCGAGCGCAACGTCAACGAGGGCTTCTCCGGCGGTGAGAAGAAGCGCCACGAGATCCTTCAGCTGGAGCTGCTCAAGCCGAAGGTCGCCATCCTCGACGAGACCGACTCCGGCCTGGACGTCGACGCCCTGCGCGTCGTCTCCGAGGGCGTGAACCGGGTCCGCGAGACCGGCGAGGTCGGCACCCTGCTGATCACCCACTACACGCGCATCCTGCGCTACATCAAGCCCGACCAGGTGCACGTGTTCGCGAACGGCCGTATCGCCGAGTCCGGCGGAGCGGAGCTCGCGGACCAGCTCGAGGCCGAGGGCTACGACAAGTACGTGAAGGGTGGCGCATCCGCGTGACACAGCTGCCGGGCCTCCTCGACACCGAGGCGCTCCGCAAGGACTTCCCGATCCTGGACCGCGTCGTCCACGGCGACAAGAAGCTCGTGTACCTGGACAACGCGGCGACCTCGCAGACGCCGCGCCAGGTGCTCGACGTGCTCTCCGAGTACTACGAGCAGCACAACGCCAACGTCCACCGTGGCGTGCACGTCCTCGCCGAGGAGGCCACGGCGCTGTATGAGGGCGCGCGCGACAAGGTCGCGGAGTTCATCAACGCGCCCAGCCGCGACGAGGTGATCTTCACCAAGAACGCCTCCGAGTCGCTGAACCTCGTGGCCAACATGCTCGGCTGGGCCGACGAGCCCTACCGGGTGGACCACGAGACCGAGATCGTCATCACGGAGATGGAGCACCACTCCAACATCGTGCCGTGGCAGCTGCTCGCGCAGCGCACGGGCGCGAAGCTGAAGTGGTTCGGCCTGACCGACGACGGCCGTCTCGACCTGTCCAACATCGACGAGATCATCACGGAGAAGACGAAGATCGTCTCCTTCGTGCTGGTGTCGAACATCCTGGGCACGCTCAACCCGGTCGAGGCGATAGTGCGCCGCGCGCAGGAGGTCGGCGCGCTGGTGTGCATCGATGCCTCGCAGGCCGCTCCCCACATGCCGCTGGACGTGCAGTCGCTCCAGGCCGACTTCGTGGCCTTCACCGGCCACAAGATGTGCGGCCCGACCGGCATCGGCGTCCTGTGGGGCCGCCAGGAGCTGCTGGAGGACCTGCCCCCGTTCCTCGGCGGCGGCGAGATGATCGAGACCGTGTCGATGCACTCGTCGACGTACGCTCCCGCCCCGCACAAGTTCGAGGCGGGCACGCCCCCGATCTCCCAGGCGATCGGCCTCGGCGCGGCGATCGACTACCTCAACTCGATCGGCATGGACAAGATCCTCGCCCACGAGCACGCGCTCACCGAGTACGCGGTGAAGCGGTTCGCGGAGGTCCCCGACCTCAGGATCATCGGCCCGACCACGGCCGAGGACCGGGGCGCCGCGATCTCCTTCACGCTCGGCGACATCCACCCGCACGACGTGGGCCAGGTCCTCGACGAGCAGGGCATCGCGGTCCGGGTCGGCCATCACTGCGCCCGCCCGGTGTGCCTGCGGTACGGAATTCCTGCGACCACGCGAGCGTCGTTCTATCTGTACTCCACGCCGGCCGAGATCGACGCTCTGGTGGACGGCCTGGAGCACGTCCGGAACTTCTTCGGCTGACGGGACGAGCGATCGCATGAAGCTGGATTCGATGTACCAGGAAGTCATCCTGGACCACTACAAGAACCCGCACGGGCGGGGCTTGCGGGATGGCGACGCCGAGGTGCACCACGTCAACCCGACGTGCGGCGATGAGATCACCCTGCGCGTGAAGTACGACGGTACGAAGATCGAGGACGTCTCGTACGAGGGCCAGGGCTGTTCGATCAGCCAGGCGAGCGCGTCCGTACTGAACGAACTCCTGGTCGGCAAGAACCTCTCCGACGCGCAGAAGATCCAGGAGACCTTCCTGGAGCTGATGCAGTCCAAGGGGAAGCTGGAGCCCGACGACGCGATGGAGGAGGTTCTGGAGGACGCGGTCGCGTTCGCCGGAGTCTCCAAGTACCCCGCCCGGGTCAAGTGCGCCCTCCTGAGCTGGATGGCGTGGAAGGACGCGACGGCCCAGGCGCTGGGCGACGCCGACGCCGAAAGGAAGACGGCATGAGTGACACCGTGGAGATGAAGCCGGCCTCGGAGGAAGAGGTCCGTGAGGCGCTGTACGACGTCGTCGACCCCGAGTTGGGTATCGACGTCGTCAATCTGGGCCTGATCTACGGCATCCATATCGACGACGCGAACATCGCGACGCTCGACATGACCCTGACCTCGGCGGCGTGCCCGCTGACGGACGTCATCGAGGACCAGGCCAAGTCCGCCACGGACGGCCTCGTCAACGAACTGCGCATCAACTGGGTCTGGATGCCGCCGTGGGGGCCGGACAAGATCACGGACGATGGGCGGGAGCAGCTTCGGGCGCTCGGGTTCAACGTCTGATCCAGGGGCCGAGGCTCCCCATTGCATGTCAAAGCGGCGGCACCTTCCGGGTGCCGCCGCTTTGACGTGCCCGTACCCGGGGTCGGCTCAGGCCGGCCCGCTGACCACCCGGAACGAGGAGTCCGCCAGGTAAAGGGAGCTGTACTCGAAGCGTTCGAGGCGGACGACGAAGTTCTTGTGGCGGAGGAAGTAGCCCGGGTAGTTGACCGACTCCAGCATCGTCGCGCCGGCGTGGGAGGAGTCGCGGGGGCAGAAGGTGGCGTCCCGCTTGAACTGGGTGGAGCCGTCGTGGCGTTCGGCGCGCAGCACGAAGTTGCGGTGGCGGAGGTAGGTGCCGTCGTGCGTGGCGAAGGAGTAGCAGGAGCTGTCGGCCAGGCCCGTCACCTGCTTGAAGGTGGAGTCCTCGCGGGATTCGGAACCGCGGACCGGGTCCAGGGCCACGTAACCGCTGCTCACGTGCCAGTAGCGGTCGGGGTAGTTGACCGAGCGGAAGGATCGCCAGGTCGTTGCCGCCGGGGGCTTCGGGGTGGCTGACGAACCGGCCTCGCGGGAGGACGGCTTGGACGGCTTCGGCGCTGGCTTGGGTGTGCCGGCGTCCTGTTGGCGAGGCGCCCTGGTGGTCGCCTCGGCTGTCGACAGGCCGCTCTTGCCCTTCGGAGGAGTCTCCGAGGGCGTGGCGAAGGAGATCAAGCCGGGGAGCGTCGTGTTCTCGTCGGCAGGTGCCGAGCGTGGCTGCTCGTCAGGTGCCCTCTCCATCACGACGACTGCCGTGGCGCACGCGACGATCGTCGCCACCGCCATCCCGCCCGCCAGCCACAGACGGCGCGTCCCCGGAGCCCGGGAGGTGTCCGGAGCCCAGCCGTTCTCCCAAGGGTGGTCCTGAGACGGCCGGGACTTGATTTCTGGCATGCGCTGTTCCCCCCAGCGGCGTCATGGGGCGACGACCGCGGCTGCGAAGGCCCGGTATGTGAACGCTCAAACACTAGTGGACCCAGAGACCCTCGAGCAGCTGTTTGGAACGAGCCGTATCCAGATTGATTCCAAGGCTGTTTCAGGGAGAGAGGGGATGGGGTGCCGGACGTCGGCGGCCCTTTCGCGTCATTGCTGATGGTCAGTCAACTACAGCTGGCTGGAGTCGCGTTGGTGAGCCCGTCCCGCGACAAGGCATCATGGCCGAGCGGCACCGCACGAGTACACACCGCGCGAGCGCATACCGCACGAGCACGTACCGCACGAGCACGTACCGCACGAGCACATACCGACAGGAGCCCCCGGATCATGGCCCACCGCGTCCCCCGTGCCCTCCGCCGCGCGCTCGCGGCCGCAGCTCTGTGCGGTGCGCTCGCCGTGGCCGCGGGTGGATGTGCGGCGTCCGACGGTGGTGACGCCGACGAGCCGGGTCGCTCCACCGCCCCGACGGCCCCGGGCACGGCCGGTACGGGGAAGGTGGTCCTGCCCGAGCCGGGCGTCGCCTTCGACTATCAGATCGGCGGGGCGTACCGGCCGCCCGCCGGCGTACGCGCGATCTCCCGCGACCGCGCGGCGAAACCGGCGCCGGGGGTCTACAACATCTGTTACGTCAACGCCTTCCAGGCCCAGCCGGACACCGAGGACTGGTGGGAGGACCGCCATCCCGACCTGCTCCTGCGCGACGCCGACGACTCGCTGGTCGTCGACCGGGACTGGGACGAGGCCGTCCTGGACATCTCGACACCCGCCAAACGCCAACGGCTCGCCGACGTCGTGGGGGAGTGGATCGACGGCTGTGCCGCCGCCGGATTCCAGGCGGTCGAGGCCGACAACCTCGACTCGCACGAGCGGTCCGGCGGTCTGCTGACCGCCGACGACAACGTGGCATTCGGCAAGTTGATCGCCGCCCGGGCCCACGCCGCCGGCCTGGCGATCGGCCAGAAGAACGCTGCGGAACTGGCCGGACAGGGGCGTGGCATCGGCTTCGACTTCGCGGTGGCCGAGGAATGCGGACAGTACGACGAGTGCGACGTCTACGCGGACGCGTACGACGACCGCGTCTTCGACATCGAGTACCGGCAGGACGGCCTCGCCGCAGCGTGTGCGGAGTGGGGCGACAAGCTGTCGGTGGTCCTGCGTGACCTGGACGTCGTACCGGCGGGTGAGGACGCCCACCGCCGCCGTACCTGCTGACTCGGGGCCGCCCCATTCGCCCCGGACGGCGCCCGTCAAGTCGCGGGCTCAGGGGCTCAGTCGAGGACCGCGGTGGCCTCGATCTCGACCAGATGCTCGGGTACGTCCAGTGCCGCGACGCCCAGCAGCGTGGCGGGCGGTGCGGCGGTGACGCCCAGTTTGGTGGCCGCCCGGGCGAGCCCCTCCATGAGCTGGGGCATCTTGTCGGGGGTCCAGTCGACGACGTGGACGTTCAGCTTCGCGACGTCGTCGAAGGAGGCGCCGGCCGCGGCCAGGGCGGTGCCGACGTTGAGATAGCACTGCTCGACCTGCGCGGTGAGGTCGTCCGCCCCGACCGCGACGCCGTCCGCGTCCCAGGCGACCTGCCCGGCGACGAAGACCAGCTTCGAGCCGCTCGCGATCGACACCTGGTGGTAGGCGTCGACCTCCACCAGTCCGCTCGGGTTCACCAAAGTGATGGCCATGGGGTCCGTCCGTTCCGTCTCGTGCTCTCTTGTGGTTACTCGGAAACCGTAAGAGAGTGGCCGCTGACATGGAAGAACGCACTTTTTGGTGACTGGGGAACCTCATGGGAACCAAGCAGTCCAGCGGCTCGCTGGACCAGGCGGACGTGACACGCGCGGACTCCCTGGCCCGGGAGATCTTCTCGGACATTGCCAACAAATGGGCTCTGCTGATCATCGAGGCGCTGGGGGAGCGGACCCTGCGCTTCAGTGAGTTGCGTGGCGAGGTCGACGGGATCAGCCACAAGATGCTCACCCAGAACCTGCGCATGCTGGAGCGCAACGGCCTGGTCGAGCGCACCGTGCATCCCACGGTGCCGCCGCGCGTCGAGTACACCCTCACCGAGCCGGGCCAGGCCCTTCGGGTGACCATCGACGGCATGTGTGACTGGACCCACCGGTACCTCGGGGACATCGAGACGTCCCGGCGACACTTCGCGGCGCGGAATCCGTAGGTGTGCCGGGGTGGTTGTGTACGGCCGTACGCAATCCTCGCCCTCGTTGTGTACGCTCGTACACATGGGATACCTGCTGCTCGCCGGAGCCATAGCGGCCGAGGTGGCCGCCACGACGTCCATGAAGTACAGCGACGGCTTCAGCAGGCTCTGGCCGTCGCTGCTGACCGCCCTCGGATACCTCGTCTCCTTCGCGCTGCTCGCCCAGACACTGAGGACCGTCTCCGTGGGCACGGCCTACGCGATCTGGGCCGGGGTCGGCACCGCGGCCATCGCCACCATCGGGATCCTGTTCATGGGGGAGGGGATGACGGCCGCCAAGGCAGCGGGCATCGCGCTGATCATCGCCGGCGTGGTGGTGCTGAACCTGGGAGGAGCGCACTGATGCCCCGTCGCTACGACCCCGAGCGGCGCCAGCGGATCATCGACGCGGCGATCCGGGTCGTCGGGGAGAAGGGCATCGCTGGGCTGAGCCACCGCACCGCCGCCGCCGAGGCGGACGTGCCGCTCGGCTCCACGACGTACCACTTCAAGACGCTCGACGATCTGCTGGTCGCCGCCCTGCGCCAGGCCAACGAGGGCTTCGCCAAGGTGATCGCCTCGCGCGGCGGCCTGGCGGACCCGGACACCGACCTTGCCGCCGAACTCGCCGGCTGGATGGGCGAGTGGCTCGCGGGGGACCGCACGGGCGTGGAGCTGGAGTACGAGCTCTACCTCGCCGCCCTGCGCCGTCCCGCCCTGCGCCCGGTGGCCGCTGAGTGGGCGCAGGACCTCGCCGACCGACTGTCCCGGTGCACGGACGCGGTCACCGCGCGGGCGCTGGTGGCGTTGATGGACGGGATCTGTCTGCAGGTGCTGCTGACCGAGGTGCCGTACGACGAGGGGTATGCGTGTGAGGTGCTGCGGCGGGTGATTCCCGGGCGTGCCGGGTGATTCCCGGGCGTGCCGGGTGAGTCCCGGTGGGGTGTGGGCCGGCGGCCTCCGCCTCCGCGACGACGCCGGTCGCGGTGTCCTCGACGACCGCGCACCGGGCGGGATCGGAATCTCTGGCAGCGGGGCGATGCTCTGGCCGGCGGCGCGATTCCCTGACCGGTCGCGTGTTTCCTGACGGAAGCGGGCTTCGCTGCCCGGAGCCGGGTCGGAGCCGGAGCCGGGGTCGGAGCCGGGGCCGGAGCCGGGGTCGGAGCCGGGGTCGGGGTCGGGGTCGGAGCCAGGGTCGGGGTCGGAGCCGGAGCCAGGGCCGGGGTCGGAGTCGGGGTCGGAGCCGGGTCGGAGCAAGGGCCGGGGCCGGGTCGGAGCGGAGCCAGGGGCGGGGTCCGAGCCGGAGCCGGAGCCAGGGTCGGGGTCGGAGCCGGAGCCAGGGTGGGGGCCGGTGCCGGGGTCGGGCCGGGCCGCCGGCCGGCGCAGGACCGCCGCAGCGGCCGACCGCACCCGGCCAGGGACGACGGGCAGGGACGGCTGTGACAGACAGCCTCGGATGCCCACGGACAGCCCGTACCCTGAGACGCCGCTCCCGCCGGTTGGCCCGGGCGGCCCCCCGCCGGTTAGGTTGCCCTCATGACCGACACGACTGCTCCTCGTACCACCGGCGCCGTGGCAGCCGGCCTTGCCACGATCGCTGCTGACGGCACTGTTCTCGACACCTGGTTCCCCGCGCCCGAGCTCGTCGCCGAGCCCGGTCCCTCCGGCAGCGAGCGGCTGTCCGCCGAGCGGGCCGTCGAGCTGATCGGTGAGGGCGCCGCGAAGGCGATCGGGCCGGACGCCCGCAGGGGCGTCGAGGTCGTCGCGGTCCGCACGGTCATCGCATCGCTCGACGAGAAGCCGGTCGACGCGCACGACGTGTACCTGCGCCTGCACCTGCTCTCCCACCGCCTGGTCAAGCCGCACGGCCTCAGCCTGGAGGGCCAGTTCGGCTTCCTCGCCAACGTCGCCTGGACCTCCCTCGGCCCCGTCGCCGTCGACGACGTCGAGAAGGTCCGCCTGAACGCCCGCGCCGAGGGCCTGCACCTCCAGGTCACCTCGATCGACAAGTTCCCGCGGATGACGGACTACGTCGCCCCCAAGGGCGTGCGCATCGCCGACGCCGACCGGGTCCGGCTCGGAGCGCACCTCTCCGAGGGCACCACCGTCATGCACGAGGGCTTCGTCAACTTCAACGCGGGCACCCTCGGCACCTCCATGGTCGAGGGCCGCATCTCCGCCGGCGTCGTCGTCGGCGACGGCTCGGACATCGGCGGCGGCGCCTCGACGATGGGCACGCTCTCCGGCGGCGGCAACGTGATCATCACCATCGGCGAGCGCTGCCTGATCGGCGCCGAGGCGGGCGTCGGCATCGCGCTGGGCGACGAGTGCGTCGTCGAGGCCGGCCTGTACATCACCGCCGGTACCCGCATCACCATGCCCGACGGCCAGATCGTCAAGGCCCGCGAACTCTCCGGCGCCTCCAACATCCTCTTCCGCCGCAACTCGGTCACCGGCACCGTCGAGGCCCGCCCGAACAACGCGGTGTGGGGCGGTCTCAACGAGATCCTGCACAGCCACAACTAACGGCGACCGCCCCTCGGGCCGCCGTCCCCGAGCGCCCTCCCGCAGCCGCACCCGGCTCGCGGGAGGGCGCTTGTCGTTCGGTGGCCCGACGTGGCGCGCTCACGTACGGGTTACTCCGCGTGACCTCACTGTGGTCCAGGCAGATGAACAGGTCGACGCAGTTTCCGATCACACGCCGAACCGACGAGATGAGGACCGATGGTGGGTCGAGTGAAGACGAGTGCGCGGACCAGGGTCGTAATGCGCATGGTGGTGGGCACGCTGGCCGCGGGGGCGGCGTGCTGGCTGCCGGCCGGGGCCGCGTATGCCGACGAGACCAACACGGGCTCGCACAACGGGCCCCGCATCGGGCTGGTCAACGTGGGGCAGGTGGACGATCCAATGGAGGATGTGCTGGAGCACTTCCTGCTCTTCGGCAACGGGTACAAGTGGGGCTGATGGGTCGCTGAGCGCAGCGAGCGTGGCCGGGGCCCGTACCGCACAGGGTGGCGGTACGGGCCCCGCCGTGTGTGTGCACGCGTTTCAGCGCCGCCGGCATAGCGGCAGCACGCCGCACGCGTCACAAGGGGTAGGAGAGGCGGGCATCCGGCCCGGCCGGGGGAAGAGAAGGTGACGATGGATGCCGAAACGCAGGAAAGCTTTCGGGAGTTCGTGGAGAATCGGTCGTCCGCGCTGCTGAGGACGGCTGTGCTGCTGGCCGGGGGCGACCGGCACGCCGCGGAGGACCTTCTGCAGAACGCCCTGATCAAGGCGGCCGACCGCTGGCATCGCATCGACGAGCCGGAGGCGTACGTACGGCAGGTCCTGTACCGGCAGCAGATCAGCCGCTGGCGGCTCAAGTGGCCCCGGCGCGAACTCACGGTCGCCGAGTTGCCCGAGAGCGGCGCGAGCCCGGATGCGGCGTCCGCCGCCGAGCTGCGGCTGCTGATGCGGGGCGCGCTGGCGCGGCTGACCGCGCGGCAGCGGACCGTACTGGTGCTGCGCTACTTCGAGGACCTGCCCGAGGCCGACGTGGCCCGCATCCTCGGCTGCTCCGTGGGGACCGTACGGTCCACGACCCACCGCTCGCTCGCCCGGCTGCGCTCGCTCGCACCGGAGCTGGCAGCCCTCGGCCCGGCAGCCGCCGGACCGCAGCCGTCCCGTGACTTCTCACCCGTGGAGGTGCGTCCGTGAACGTCGAGGAACTCGTGCGTGACTCCCTGCGGGAGCTGGCCACCGAACAGCGGTCGGCGGGGCCGGGGTTCGCCGACCGGGTGCTCAACACCCGCCGGCGCCGCCGCACCCGGCGGCTCGCGTCCGTCGCCGCGGCCACCGCGGCCGTGGTCGCCGTCGGCGTCGCGGTGCCGCTGCTGGACGTCGGCAAGGACGACACGCGCCCTGCGAGCGTTCTGGAGGAGCGCGGTGTCCACGCCCGGCCCGGCCAGTCGCCGCCGCGTGATCTGATCGGTGCGGGGGACACGGTGCTGGCCGCCTACTCCACGGCGGAATTCCGCGCCGAGACCGACAAGCGGGGTGCCATGGTGCGCACCTACTGGCTGATCGATCCGGAGACCGGGAAGTACGAGAAGGACACCCGGTGGTCCTTCGTCGCCGTCGCCCCCGGCCTGAAGACCGCAGCCGTGCTGGAGCACAACCTGCCGGCGAACCGGATCGGTCTGCTCGACCTCGCGACGGGGAAGGTCGATCGGTGGATCTCGGTCCAGCGCGGGGTCGGCGGGCTCGCCTTCTCGCACGACGGGAGCAGGCTCGTCGCGACGACCTACGGTGAGAACCCCGATCTGCGCGTCAAGGAGAAGATGATCACCGACGACGGGCCGGTGTGGGAGTGGGAGTCCAAGTACGGCCGGTCGAGCCGGTCCGGCTTCTACGACCTCGACCTGGCCTCCGGCATGGGCTCCTGGAGTGCCGTCGCGCCGGAGACCGACATCAACGCCCGTGAGGACTTCGCGTACAGCCGGACCGGCGACCGCGTGTACGCGCGGTACATCGGAACTCAGGACGGACTCCAGCAGTTCTACGACCTCAAGGGCAACAAGGTCGCGCCACCGGCGAACGAGAAGTACCTGCGCTCGGACGTCGACGCGCGTCTGTCGCCGAACGGCAAGCTCGCCGCCGTCGGCCTGACGCAGGAGGTCGGCGGCAACCCGGGCAGGAGCTACTCCAAGGTCAGTGATCCGCGGACCGGTAAGGAGATCACCCGGGTCCGGGGTGCTGAGCTGCTCGCCTGGGCCGACGACCGGCGACTCATCGCCTGGGAGAGGGTGACCGGTCTGGAGGAGGCGTACCGGCCCCGACTCGTGCTGGTCACGATCGGCAGCGACAAGGTCGTACCCCTGAGCGGTGTCCGTGAGCCGGACCAGGACGAGAAACGCCAGGGATGGGAGCCGGTCTTCGCCCGGCGTTGATCAACCCGTCGTGAGCTCCTCGTAGGCCGCCAGCAGCCCGTCGACCGCCGCCCGGCCGGCGGGCCGCAGCGGTGCGCGGACCGGGCCCGCGGGCAGGCCGAGCTCATTGAGCAGGGCCTTGGCGGTGACCGCGCCGGGCAGGCCCGCGGCCATCATCAACTCGATGAGCGGCGTGGCGCGTTGTTGGAGGCGGGCGGACACGGGGGTGTCGCCCGCCTCGAACGCGTCGAGGACCGCACGGAGTTGGGACGGTACGACGTTCGCGACCGTGCTGATGTAGCCGGAGCCGCCCACCGCGTAGAGCGCGAGGTTGTGCTCGTCGCAGCCCGCGTAGTACGCCAACTCCGTGCGGGCGAGCACCTTCTGGGCGCCGAGGAAGTCGAACGAGCAGTCCTTCACCGCGACGATGCGGGGGTGCTCGGCGAGCCTGATCAGCGTCTCCGGCTCGATCCGGGTGCCGGTGCGGCCGGGGATGTCGTACAGCGCGAGGGGCAGTCCGGCCGCGTCGGCGATCTCGCGGAAATGCGCCTCGACGGCGTCCTGCGGAGGCTTGCTGTAGTACGGCGCGACCACCAACAGGCCGTCGGCGCCCGCCTTTTCGGCCGCCAGGGAGAGTTCGACGGTGTGCCGGGTGTCGAAGGTGCCCACGCCCGCGACGACCGTCGCCCGGTCGCCCACCGCTTCCCGGACGGCCCTGATCAGATCCGACTTCTCGGTGTCCGAGGTGGTCGGCGACTCGCCCGTCGTGCCGGAGAGCACGAGCCCGTCGCAGCCCTCGGTCACCAGCCGTTCGGCCAGCCGCTGGGCGCCGTCGAGATCGAGGGACCCTGCCTCGGTGAAGGGCGTGATCATGGCGCAGAGGGCCCGGCCGAAGGGCGGGGCCGCGGTGGTGGCGGTCGTCATGGTCATAGTCTCGGCACTGTCACGTCGTAGCTCCACTTAATTCTTCTACCGGATATTGATAAGCATGACTTCAGCGTGTGGGGGCTTGCCCTAGGGGGCTTGCCCTATGTCCAAAGCCGGACGTCATGGGTCACCATGTCCAAGACGGTCAACGACCCCTGGTCATGGGAGGCGTCATGAAGCTCGGCAAGGCACTCGCCACCGGAGTCGCGGAAGAACGGCCGCAGGACCGCGACGAACAGTTCGAACTCGCCCAGGAGACCGCCGGGATCGAGGTCGCCGAGGCAGCGTCCGCGTCCGAAGAGGTCCCGGTCGCCCGATGAGGCTGCGGCTTCCGGAGGAACGCCCGACGGAGCCGCCGACCGGATACAAGATCGCCCACCCGATGCTGTCCCAGGACGGCACCCGGGCCGGGTTCACCGGTGTGTCGCTGGGCGGCGCGCTGCCGTACGGGGTCCTGGCCGACGCGTCCTGCGTCTACGGCCTGCGGCACCGGGCGCCGAACCGCCGCTGCGACTGCGGCTTCCACTGTGTGCACGACCGCACGGCGGCCGAGGCGCTGCTGTGCACGGCCGAGCACCGGGCGGCCGTACTGCTCGAAGTCACCGTGCTGGGCCGCTACCTGCGCTTCGAGCGCGGCTTCCGCTACGCCCGTCAGCGGGTACGCACCGCCACGGCCGGTCCGTGCGCCTGCGGTGCGCTCGCCACCGCCCTGGCCGACGCCGGCTGGGGCCGCCCCGGCTGGCGGGCGCTCGCCCCGTCCTGCGCGGGCTGTCTGCGCGGCCGTACGTCCGTCTCGCTCGCGGGGTTCGCCAGGCTGGCCGGCGAGCGGCTGCGGGTGGTGGCCGGGGAAGGAGCGTCCGTCGCGTCCGTGGCCGGCCTCGCCGTGGCCGATGAGCTCGGCGTGCCCGAACTGGCCGCGGAGGCCGCGCTGTTGCAGGCCCGCCTCGACTGGTTCCAGGCCCAGCTGGCCCGGCTGGACGGGCGTGGACCGGACGGCGGACGGAAGGGATAGCGGGGGCGGCACCGGGTACCCGGGTGTTCCGGATCGAGAGGAGGCGGAACACCGTGACCGGGTCCACGACCCCCGAGCGGGTGCGCGACGAGCACCACTCGGTGAGCGAACTCGTAGGGCAGGCAGGCGAACAGCTCTCCCGGCTCGTACGACAGGAAGTCGCCCTCGCCAAGGAGGAGCTGGCCGAGAAGGGCCGACGTGCCGGCACGGGCGGCGGTCTGCTCGGCGCGGCGGGCGCCGTCGCGTACGCCGGGCTGCTGTTCCTGGCCGCCGCAGCCACCGCCGCACTCTCGCTGACGCTGCCCGTGTGGGCCGCGGCGCTGATCGTGACGGGCGTCCTGTTCGCCCTCGCCGGTCTGCTGGCCGCGACCGGCCGCGCCCGGCTGCGGCGCGCCGTACCCCCCACGCCGAAGGAGGCCCTCGGCAGCGTCAGGGCCGATGTCGAGGAGATCAAGGAAAGGGCACACCGATGACGGACCGCAAGGCGGGGGCGACGGGCGGCGCAAAGGCCGCGCAGAAGGGCGCCGCCAAGGCCGCTGCCGCGGGGAAGTCCGCGGCGGCGAAGGCGCGCGCGGGGGCCAAGGGCCCCGAGGAGCTGCGCAGCCAGATCGAGCGGACGCGCCGCGAACTCGGCGACACCGTGGCGGAGTTGGCGGGGAAGGCGGATGTGAAGGGCCGGGCCCTGGCGCGCGCCGCCGACCTCAAGGACAAGGCGGGCGCGATGACCGTGCAGCTGCGCAGCAGCGCGGCCCAGGCCGGGCACGTGGTGCAGGAGCGGGCCGCACGCGCCGGGCACGTCGTGCAGGACCGGGCGGCCCAGGCGGGACACGTCGTGCAGGACAAGGCGACGCACGCCGGGCACACGGTGCAGGACCGGGCGACCCAGGCCGGACACTCCGTCCAGGGCAGGGCGACCCACGCGGGCCATGTGGTCGAGCACAGCGTGCCGCGCCCCGTGCGCAGCGTCGTCCAGGCCGGACTGCGCAATCCGCGCCCCGTGCTGATCGCCGGAGCGGCCGTGGGTGCCGTGGTCGCCGCGCAGGTGTTGCGGCGCCGGCACAACGGGCACCGCTGAGACGCCGGTCGAGGGAGACGGCGAGGCGGGGGGGGGGGGGGGGGCCCCCCCCCCCGCCCCCGCACCATGTACTGCTCGCCGCCCCGCGGAAGGTGGGATTGTTGTAGGCGACG
>NZ_JBIBBC010000005.1:0-151305 GCF_042900345.1 Streptomyces sp. NPDC012935 | reverse complement strand
CGTGAGGCGCTGCTGGACTCCTACCGGGGGGGGGGGGGGGGGGGGGGGGGGGGGGGGGGGGCGCCGCCCCCCCCCCGCCGCCCCGCGGCCGGGGGGGGGGGGGGGGGGGGGGGGGGCGGGGCCCCCCCCCCCCCCCCCCCCGCCGCTCTGTGTGGATCGGGGCCCCGCGCCGGTCTGTGTGTATCCGGGTCCCGTGCCGGTCTGTGTGTATCCGGGTCCCGTGCCGGTCTGTGTGTATCCGGGTCCCGCGCCGCCCGGTGCCGTCGTGAATCCCGCCTTCCGAGGGCCACTTGACCTCAAGTCTGGTTGAGGTCGAAAGGTGTTCAGTGCACGCATCGACCACCGGCTCCGGAGGCATCCATGACCCGTCGCACCGACGCCCACCCCGACCTCACCCGCCCCGAGATCGGCGCCCCCTTCTTCAGTACCTGGCGGGTCGGCACCCCCTTGCGGCAGCAGCAGACCGTCGAGGCGATCGCCGGCACCTGGGAGCACCGCCCCTGGCCCGCCGACGGCCTGCTCGGCTACCACGTCTACACCGGGCACGACGCCGCCACCCTCCTGCACTACTCGCAGTGGCGCAGCGAGCAGGCCTACGAGGCGTTCGTGAAGACCCACCGCCAGGAGCGCAACGACGAGATCGACACCGCCGTACCGGGCATCGAGCGGCTGGGACTCGGCCGGTACCGGCACTACCGCAGCGGCACCCGCGAGGGCGACACCCGCGTCCCCGGCTGCATCGTGATCGTCGACATCGAGTTCGAGGGACCCGACCCCGACCGGCAGCGCGCCTGGGTCGACACCGTCTTCGAGGCCCTGGAGAGCGAGCCGAAGCCCCATCCCGGGGGTATCTCCGCCCACTTCCACCTGAGCACCGACGGCACCCGCGTCCTCAACTACGCCGAGTGGGAGAGCGCCGCGGACCACATCGACGCCCTCGCCGCCCCGGGTGACGGCATCGGCTCGGCGACCGAGCTGTGGCACCGCGTCCAGACCTGGCCGGGGCTGAAGAGCAGCACGGTCAGCCGGTACGACCACGCCGTCGGCCTCGTTCCCGAGTGACGCCTCCCTCACCGAAAACTCACCGAAAACTCCAGCCGTCTGGACAAAAAAAGTTTTCGGTGAGAGGGTGGACGCATGCTGGACGTCACCGTGATCGAGGACCCCGAGGCCGCAGCCGTCTCCCTGGACCCCACAAGGGCCCGGCTGCTCGCCGAGCTGGCGGCCGGCCCCGCGTCGGCCGCCATGCTGGCCGGCAAGGTCGGGCTGCCCAGGCAGAAGGTGAACTACCACCTCAAGGCACTGGAGCGGCACGGACTGGTGGAACTGGCCGGCGAGCGCCGCAAGGGCAACGTCACCGAGCGGCTGATGCAGGCGACCGCCGCGTCGTACGTGATCTCGCCGCTCGCGCTCGCTGCCGTGCAGCCGGACCCGGACCGCTTCCGTGACCAGCTCTCCGCCCGCTGGCTGCTCGCGCTCGGCGCCCGGCTCGTCCGGGACGTCGGCTCGCTGATCACCGGCGCCGTGAAGGCCCGCAAGCGGCTGGCGACGTACGCCCTGGACGGCGAGGTCCGCTTCGCCTCCGCGGCCGAACGGGCCGCGTTCATCCAGGAGTTGACGGCGGGCGTGAGCGCGCTGATCCACAAGTACGACGCGCCCGGCGCTCAGGGCGGCCGCGATCACCGCATCGTGGTCGCCGTACACCCCACGGTCAAGGACCAGCCGACCCCCGCACTCGACCAGTAATCAGCAGGAGCCCGCCATGTCCAAGGAATTCGAGATCGTCCGTGAGTTCGAGGTCGACGCCTCCCCGGAGGAGGTGTGGGAGGCCGTCACGCAGGGGACCGGAGCCTATCTTTGGCCGATGGACCCCCCCGAGCCGCGGGTCGGCGGCGCCGCGGCCTTCGGCTCCACGGTCACCGCGTGGGATCCGCCGAACCACCTCACCGTCCGCAGCGAGGACGTCGGATTCCCGACCCAGTCGGTCAACCAGCTGGAGCACGTCATCGAGGCGCGCGACGGAGGCAGGCGCGCCTGGGTGCGCTATGTGCACAGCGGAATCTTCACCGACGACTGGGACAACCAGTACGACGGCGCCGCGAAGCACACCGACTTCTATCTGCACACCCTGCGCGAGTACCTGACGCACTTCGCGCCCGGCCCGGTGACCTTCGCCCAGCTGGAAGGCCCGGAGGCGAGCCAGGCGCCCGACGCCTTCGCCGTCGTCGCACCGGCGCTCGGGCTCGGGAGCGGCGACGCCCAGGGCGGGCGGGTGACCGTGCGAGGGCCGGAGGTCTTCGACGCCGTACTCGACTACCGCGACCCGTACTTCATCGGGCTGCGCACGGACACCGCCCTCATCCGCCTTTTCGGACGCAACCACTGGGGTGCCCCGGTCGGCATCAGCGTCCACGACTTCGCACCGGACGCCGACGCCAAGGCGATCGAGGCCGCCTGGCAGGACTGGCTGAACGGCGTGTTCAGCCAGTCCTGAACCTCACCGGAGGTTACGGACGGAACCGCAGCACCTGCGGGTCGTGGTCGCTGATCTGGTCGTTGAACTCCGAGTTGACGTGCACGCTGTCGTACTCGAAGTCGCAGGAGCGCCGGATCGACGGGCTGACCAGGATCTGGTCCAGCGTCTGGGCGTTGCCCTGGTAGACGTAGGAGTAACGCTCGCTCCTGGGCAGCGACTTGATCGCCGACCACAGCGCGCCGTCGTCCTCCAGCAGCTCGGTGGTGCCGGAGAACTCGAAGTCGTTGATGTCGCCGAGCGTGACGACGTCCGCGTTCTTCTGGACGGCCAGGATGTCCTTGACGAAGGTGTTGACCGCACTCGCCTGGAGGTGCCGCTGGGTCTCCGAGCTGCGGGTCGGCGGCTGGTACCGCGCGTGCAGCGACTGGTCGCCGCCCTTGGAGGCGAAGTGGTTGGCGATCACGAAGACCGTACGGCCGCGGAAGACGAACTCTCCGGCCAGCGGCTTGCGGCTGTTCGTCCAGGCCGCGTTCGCCGGGTCGACACGGCCGGGGGAGACGGTCAGCGCCGCCTTGCCCTTCACCTTGGTCACACCGGCGGCGGTCGTGGCGTCGCCGCCCGCGCGGTCGGTGAAGGAGACCCGCTCCGGGTTGAACAGGAACACCTGACGGATGTTGCCCCCCGGCTCACCGCCGTCGGCCTTGTCGACCGGGTCGATGGAACGCCAGTCGTAGGCCGGGCCGCCCGCCGCGACGATCGCGTCGATCAGCTTGCCGACCGTCTGGTCGGCGGCGACCGTGCCGTCGTTCTTCGCGCCGTTGTTGTCCTGGATCTCCTCCAGGGACAAGATGTCGGGCGACTGGAGGTTGTTCACGATCGCGGAGGCGTGCTCGGCGAACGTGGCGTCGGACGGGTCGAGGTTCTCGACGTTGTACGTCGCGACGGCGAGCTCGTCGCGCCGCTGCTTCTGAGTCGTCTCCCGCTCGAGGCCACCGCTCTTGAGGGTGCCGAGCTCGCTCGCGACGAGGGTGTAGCCGCCGAACTGGTTGTAGTCCAGCGGGCCGGCGGTGGTGCCGGTGAGGGTGTCACCGACGTTCGCGACCGGGAACTCGGCGCCCGGACCGAGCGACTGGATCTGCAGCCGGCCGGTGTTCTGGGAGTCGTAGGAGCCGTAGACCGTGCCGCCGCGGCGGTTGCGGTGCTCCCATGGCTTCACCGTCACCCACAGCTCGTAGAAGTCGTCGGTCGCGGTGACCACGCGGGCGTCGGCGACCTCGACGTTCATGCCCTCCAGGGACTCGTAGTAGTCGAGGGCGTACTTCGACGGCCGCAGCGTCAGGCCGTCGATGGAGCCCTTCGCGGCGGCGTCGCCGGCCGGCGTGTACCGGTCCGGCACCGAGTCCTCGTCGACGACCTGAGCGGCGGGGACGGCGTTGCCGCTGGAGACGACGGTGACCGTCGGCTTGGTGATCTCGGTGAGCGACTGGTTGCCGGAGGTCGTGCCGCCGGGGACGTACTCGGAGACCGTGCCCGCCACCAGGACCGAGTCGCCGACGGCGACCTTCGGGACGGAGCTGGTGAAGACGAAGACGCCCTCGCTGGTGGCCTGGTCGGCGTCGGCGTCCGGATCCTGGATCCAGAAACCTCTGGACGAGCCGTAGGTGCGCACGCCGGTGACGATTCCGGCCACGTCCGTGACCTGCTTGCCGGCGTACGGGGATATGCGGGTGCTGCCCTGGATGTCATGGATGCGCACGGAATCGGCGTGCGCGGGCGCGGTGAGGACAACAGTGGACGCCGCGGAACAGACGGCGGCGACGGTGAGCGCGGCGAGGCGCGCGGACTTCTTGCTCGGCAACGGGATCCCTCCGGGGACATACGTGGGCGCCGGGACGAGGGTGGTGCGTGGAACCATGGGTGCAGGCGCGACCGGTGGGGCGGCGGCGACGCGCGTAGAAAATACAGTGAACAGATGTCCGCTCGATTTCTACGCGCGTCAATCTCCTGCCTGCTCGGGCCAGTTGTCAAGGTTTCGGCCATGTACACCGCCCGACGGGGAGATGAACCGGGCGGCATGGGTGGAAACCCGTCTAGGCTGAGCGGTTGAGCCGTGAAGTGGAGCGGCTGGGCCGTGATGCCTGCGGCCCTGCGGAACGCCCTAGGAGAACCAGCCGATGTCAGACAGCTCCCCCCTGCCGCCGGTGCGGCTGCGTCCCGAAGCGGAGCTGGCGCGGGACGCGCTGTCCACGCCGTTGCTTGCCCGGGCCGCACGGCTGGCCCGCTGGGCCGGGCCCGACACCCGCGTCGACGCCGGGGGTGGCCTCGTCGAAGAGCAGTTGCCGGCCGCCGCCGAGGTGCTCGATCTGAGCGGGGACGACGCCGCCGCGTATGCCAGCGAGGCCTTCCGCGTCGCCGTCGACACCGGATTGGTGGAGATCGTCGACGAGGAGGCGGGCACCGTCGCGGCGGGCGCGGATCTGGCGCTGCTGACCGGCGGTTCGCCGCAGGACGTGCTGGCCGTGTGGCTCGGCGCGCTGGAGACGGTGCTCGCGGACGCGAGCGTGCCGGACCTCGACGACCTGGTCGGCGCCATGGGCGCGGACGGCGAGATCGACCTCTCCACACTGGACTGGGACCCCGAGGCCGAGGCGGAGTTCCTCGACGGAGTGCTCGGCAACCTGTACCTGCTGACGGTCAGCGAGGACGGTCCCGGCGACGCCCCCGTGCCGCTGCCGGCCCTCGCCGCGTCGATGATCGTGCCCAACGACATGGGCGAGCCCACGAACGACGTGCTGGAGCAGGTCTCCGACGCGATGATGCGCCTGGACGACCAGTTCCGGCTGCTGGAGCCGGTCGGCCTGGTGGAGTACCAGCCGGTCGACGAGGCCCTGATGGCGGACGTCGAGGGCACCGAGGAGGCCGCGGCCACCGTCGACGACACCGACGTGTCGCGCTACGGCATGGTGCGGCTGACCCCGCTCGGGCTGTACGGGCTGCGGGCGCGGCTGCTGGAGGCCGGGTTCGAGTCGCCCGCGGTCGGGGATCTGGCGGACAAGGGCGCCGACGCGCTGCTCGATGGCACCGCCACCTTCCCGCAGGCCGCCGCGCACGCCGAGACCGTGCAGTGGCTGGCCGGGCGCGAACCTCTGGCCGCGGCGCGGGAGTTGCTGGCGGCGGCGCGCGGCCTGGACGCCGGGGCGCCGCTGCGGCGGCTGCGCTGCCAGCAGGCGCTGTCCCTGGTGGGCGCTGAGGCCGAGCCGGCGCTGCGGGAGGTCCTCGACGATCCCGAGCTGGGCGGGCTGGCTCGGGTCTGGCTCACCGAGGCGGGGTTCTCCGACGTACCGCCGCCCTCCCAGGACCTGGTGTTCTGGCTGACCGTCGACACGCTTGCCGCGCAGCTCGCGGCCGAGGGCAACTCCGACGAGCTGCGAGCGCTGGTGGAGGGACTGGCCGCGCAGCACAGCGGGTTCTTCGCGGCGGCTTGGCGGGTCGAGCACCCGGCCACGGCCGATGTGCTGGAGGCGATGGGGCGGTTGCATCCGGACAAGAAGATCGCGAAGGAAGCGCGGAAGGCTGCCTTCAAGGCGCGGTCGCAACAGGGTGGTTGACGGTCCGGTGGCGGCTGCGGGGAAGTGGGGGCTGGTCGCGCAGTTCCCCGCGCCCCTTGCGGGCGTTGTCCTGCGCCGTGCTGATTCATTGAGGTAGCTCCACTGAATCCTTCCGGCGTTCAACCCGCGTTCAGAAACAGGCGGGAGCGTTACGCCGTTCCGGAGTTCGCCGCCCTCCACGGCACACCCACGGTCACAGGAGACAGCATGTCGCTCACCCGCAGGGACTTCGCCAGGAATTCCGCGATCACCGGGGCCGGTGTCGCGCTGGCTGGCAGCGCCGGCGTTCTCGCCACCGCGCCGAACGCGCTCGCCTCCACGGAGTCCGAGACCGCGAGCGAGAAGTCCGCGGACGTCCACTGTGGCGGTGTCGGGTACGGACCCCTCGTCCCGGACCCGAAGGGGCTCCTCGCGCTGCCCGCCGGGTTCGAGTACCGGATCATCACCTACAGCGGTAGGACCAAGCTGGAGTCGGGCGAGTTCACCCCCTCGAACCACGACGGCACGGCCGCCTTCGACGGCCCGCGCGGCACGACCCTCCTCGTCAACAACCACGAGCTGAAGGGCCCGCGCGCCGGCTGGGACCACCCCGTCCCGCTCACCGAGGGCCTCGTCTACGACCCCGCAGCGGCCGGCGGCTGCACCGTCGTCGAGGTCCGCCCCGGCGGGCAGGTCGCCGAATGGGTCGGCATCGCGGGCACCTCCACCAACTGCGCGGGCGGCAGCACCCCTTGGGGCACCTGGCTCACCTGCGAGGAGAACTCCGACAAGGCCGGCACCAACGGCATGACCAAGGACCACGGATACGTCTTCGAGGTCGACCCCATCGACCGGCGCGCCAACAAGGACCCCAAGCCGCTGAAGTTCTTCGGCCGCTACGACCACGAGGCCGTCGTCATCGACCCCAAGCGCGGCCACGCCTACCTCACCGAGGACGCTGCCTCACCCAACGGCCTGTTCTTCCGCTGGACCCCGCCGAAGGGCTTCGAGTACGGCCGCGGCAAGTTCCGCAAGCTGGCCGACGACGCCGGCGTCCTCCAGGCGCCCAAGTGCTTCGACTCCGGCGGCAAGTTCGTCGACGACCTCTCCCGCGCCACGAAGATCGGCACGGTGTACGGCGTCGACTGGGTGGACGTCCCCGACCGCGACGCGAAGACCACGCCCGTGCGCAAGCAGTTCGCCGCCGGCGAGATCACCCGCGCCCGCAAGCTGGAGGGCATGTGGTGGGGCGACGGCGGCGCGTACATCGTCTCCTCGTACGCCCGTGAGGAGAGCCCCGGCCGGCACGACGGCCAGGTCTGGTTCTACGACCCCAAGCGCCGCACCCTCACTCTGAAGGTCCTGCTCGGCGTCAACCCCGACCCGGCCAAGGACGGCGCTTTCGACGGCCCGGACAACATCACCGTCTCTCCGTACGGCGGTCTCGTCATCGCCGAGGACGGCGAGGGTGTCCAGCACCTCTTCGGCGCCACCGACAGCGGCCGCACGTACCCGATCGCCCGCAACGAGCTGAACATCGGCACCGAGGACGAGCCCGAATACAGCGAGTTCACCGGCGTCACGTTCTCGTGCGACGGAAAGACCCTCTACGCCAGCATCCAGACCCCCGGCATCATGCTGGCCATCACGGGACCGTGGAAGCGGCAGCGGCGGTAATTAATTCGGTCGCCCGGCCCGAGTTGCGCCTCCTACAGTGAGATCACAACGTCACGCACCTCCCGGTGCGATGGCAGCGGCTACTTCTTCTCTTCAAAGAATCAGATGCCGCCGCCGACTTGATCTCGGGAGGCGCAGCTCATGGTGGGTGCCCGGTGCGCAGGCAACGGTTACTTCATGGGATCAGAGGGTTGCGGGTTCAAGTCCCGTCACCGACTTCGGGTCGGTGTAGCTCAATCGGATAGAGCATCTGATTAGTCCGTCGCCGACTACTGATCTCGGGCATCCACCTTTTGCTGCGCCTCTCTCCGAAAAGCAAACGAATTCGGGGGGATTCACCATGGCACGATTCAACAGGCGTGCCGCCAAGGCGCGGCCGACCTCGCGGGTCACCTCGACCGGGCGAGTGCTCCGTACCTACGAGGGCGGCCTGGGACGTGAGCGCGACGCGCGCTCCGAGCTCTTCCTGCTGTCGGTCGCCAACTTCGTCTCGCAGCAGACCTTCTACGAGTCCGGCGCCGACCGTGACGACCGGTTCGCGCGCCTCGTGGGCGAGCTCGCCGTCACCGACCCCGAGTGGACCGCCGGCCTGCTCGGCTGGCTGCGCGGCGAGGGCAACCTCCGTACGGCCGCCGTCGTGGGCGCCGCCGAGTACGTGAAGGCCCGTCTGGACGCCGGGGCCACCGACGGTCCGTCGAACCGGCAGGTCATCGCCTCCGTACTCCAGCGGCCGGACGAGCCCGGCGAACTGCTCGCGTACTGGACCGCGCTGTACGGCCGTAACGTCCCCAAGCCGGTCAAGCGCGGTGTCGCCGACGCCGTACGCCGGCTCTACAGCGGCAGGTCGCTGCTGAAGTACGACACCGCGTCCAAGGGCTACCGCTTCGGCGACATCCTCAACGTGGTGCACGCGTCCCCGGACCCGGACAGGCCGGGACAGGGCGACCTCTTCCGGTACGCCCTCGACCGCCGGCACAACCCGGACACCGCCGTGCCGCCCGCGTCCGACCGGACGCTGGTCGCGCATCGCGAGCTGATGGCACTGCCCGTCGAACAGAGGCGTGCGGTGGTCACGTCGGACGGCGGTGCCGAGCGGCTCGCGGCGGCCGGGATGACGTGGGAGGCACTGGCCGGCTGGCTGCAGGGGCCGATGGACAAGGAGGCCTGGGAGGCCGTGATTCCGTCGATGGGCGCCATGGCGCTCGTCAGGAATCTGCGGAACTTCGACGAGGCCGGGGTCTCGGACGAGGTGGCGGCCCAGGTCGCCGCCCGGATCAGTGATCCCGCGGAGGTCGTACGGTCGCGGCAGTTCCCCTTCCGGTACCTCGCCGCCTATCAGCACGCGCCGTCGCTGCGCTGGGCGTACCCGCTGGAGCAGGCGCTCGGCCACTCGCTGGCCCAGGTGCCGGCGCTGCCCGGCCGGACGCTGGTGCTCGTCGACCGCTCGGGCTCGATGTTCTGGTCTCGGCTGTCCGACCGCTCGCAGCTCAACCGCGCCGACGCGGCGGCGATCTTCGGCACGGCGCTCGCGCTGCGGGCGGCGGACGCGGACCTCGTCCAGTTCGGTACCGGCAGCGGCGAGATCGCCTTCCGCAAGGGCGAGTCGGTGCTGAAGGTCCTGGGGCGCTTCGGGGACCTCGGCGGCACGAACACCACCGAGGCCGTGCGCCGGCACTACCGCAAGCACGACCGGGTGCTGATCGTCACCGACGAGCAGTACGCCCCCAGCAACCACGGCGACCCGACCGAGCAGGTTCCGGCCGACGTGCCGGTCTACACCTGGAACCTCGCCGGGTACCGGGCGGGCCACGGCCCGTCGGGGACGGGTAACCGGCACACCTTCGGCGGGCTCTCGGACGCGGCCTTCCGGATGGTGCCGCTGCTGGAGGGCGCTCGGGACGCCGACTGGCCCTGGGCCGCCTGAGTCCATCCGAGCTGCCTGAGTCGAGAGTGGCCCGCACCGCGTGGGGAGTGCGGGCCACTCTCATTGCCCATGCCCCTTGGCCACGCCCTTGCCGTCGCCCTGGTTGACATCTAACATTTCAGTTCATGGAGGCGCTACGACCCGTAGCCCGGACCCTGCTCAGGGACCGGGCCTGTGAAGCGATCCGGGATGCCATCGTGGCCGGGGAGATCGAGCCCGGCGCGGTGGTGCGGGACGCCGACCTCGCTGAGCGGCTCGGGCTGTCCCGGGCGCCGGTGCGCGAGGCGTTCTCGCGGCTCGTGGACGAGGGGCTGCTGGAGAGCAAGCCGCAGAGCTACACGCGCGTGACGTCGGTCGACGCCGCCGAGGTACGCGACGCGGCCGCCGTCGTCGGTGCCATGCACGAGCTGGTGACACGGGTCGCCGTGCCCCGGCTGGCAGCCGCGGACGTGGAGATCATGCGCGCCGCCAACGAGCGCTTCGGCACCGCCGTCGCGGCCGGCGAGGTGGACCTCGCCCTGCGGGCCGACGACGAACTGCACGACGTGCTGGTGCGGGTGAGCGGCAACCGCGCGGCCGCCGCCACCGTCGCCCGCTACACGCCGCTCATCCGCCGCCTGGAGCGCCGGCGCTTCGGCGAGGGCGGGACCTGCCGTTCGGCCGGGCTGCACGAGCGGTTGATCGAGGCGTGCGCGGCCGGTGACGTGGACGAGGCGGTCCGGGTCACGGCGGAGATCTGGCGAGGGCTGGCCGAACTCGCCGACAGCGACTGACTCATCCCGGGAGGACCCCATGTCCCTTTCCTCGTACGACCGTTACCCCCTCCTCTTCGGCCCGTCCCCCGTGCACCCCCTGGAACGCCTGACCGCCCACCTCGGCGGAGCCTCCCTCTGGGCCAAGCGTGAGGACTGCAACTCCGGCGTCGCGTACGGCGGCAACAAGACCCGCAAGCTGGAGTACCTGGTCGCCGACGCACTCGCGAAGGGCTGCGACACCCTCGTCTCGATCGGCGGCGTGCAGTCCAACCACACCCGCCAGGTCGCCGCGGTGGCCGCCCGCGCCGGGCTCAAGTGCGTGCTGGTCCAGGAGAGTTGGGTGGACTGGCCCGACTCGGTGTACGACAAGGTCGGTAACATCCTCGTCAGCCGGCTCGCCGGGGCCGACGTACGCCTGGTGCGGGCCGGGTTCGGGATCGGCTTCAAGGAGAGCTGGGAGCAGGCGCTGCGCGATGTGGAGGAGTCGGGCGGGAAGCCGTACGCCATCCCGGCCGGCGCCTCGGACCACCCGCTCGGCGGGCTCGGCTTCGCCGGTTGGGCGTACGAAGTGGCCGAGCAGGAGCGGGAGCTGGGCGTCTTCTTCGACACCGTGATCGTGTGCTCGGTGACCGGCTCCACGCAGGCCGGCATGGTCGCAGGATTCGCAGCCCTGGAGGAGGCGGGCGGCAGCCGGCGCCGGGTGCTCGGCATCGACGCCTCGGCCAGGCCCGCCACCACACGCGAGCAGATCGCACGGATCGCCGGCAACACCGGCCGGCTCATCGGCGTAAAGCGCGAGTTGACCGAGGCGGACGTCGAGCTCGACGACCGCTACCACGCGGGCACGTACGGGATACCGGACGAGGCGACGCTGGAGGCGATGCGGCTGGCGGCGCGGACCGAGGGCATGGTCACGGACCCGGTCTACGAGGGCAAGTCGATGGCCGGGATGATCGACCTGGTCTCGCGCGGGGAGATCGCGCCGGACTCCACCGTCCTTTACGCCCACCTCGGCGGGCAGCCCGCGCTGAACGCGTACAGCGCGCTGTTCTGAGCGGCCGCCCGCGCCGAGCTGCGGGACCGGGCCGTCCTTGCGGTGCGGGCCCCTGCCGTGCCGCGCACCTGGCCGGATAAAGTGCACAGCGTGCGGGCGGACGATCAGCAGCGGGAGCCGAGTGTCGAACGGCCTGACGGTCCCCGCCGCCGGGCCACGATCCACGATGTCGCGAAGCTGGCCGGAGTGTCACGGCAGACCGTCTCCCGTGCGGTCAACGACAAGGGCGAGATCGACCCGGCGACGAAGGAACGGGTGCTGGAGGCGGCGCGGCTGCTGGACTACCGGCCGAGCCGGTTCGCGCGCGGCCTCGTGCAGAAGGGGACCGTGACGGCGGGGCTGGTGATCCCGGATCTGATGAACCCCTTCTTCCCCGAGGTGGCCGCCGGTGTGCTGGAGGCGGCCGAGCAGCGCGGCTGGCAGGTGGTGATGTGGGACTCCCGCATCGACGAGGCCCGGGAGCGCGATGCGCTCGATGCGCTGTCCCACCAGGCCGACGCGATCGTGGGCTACTTCCAGAGCCCGGAGGACGTGCTCGCCCGGCACCTCGGCGGCGTACCGCTGGTACTGCTGGAACGCGGGCCGCAGCAGACCTGTTTCGCGGCCGTGGGCATCGACGCCGCGGCCGGTCTCGAACAGGGCATGGCGCACCTGCTCGCCGCGGGGCACCGCCGGATCGGCATGCTGGACGGTGTGCACGGCCCCGCCCCGCGCAGACAGGCCTTCCTGGAGCTGGCACGGCGGCACGGCCTGCCGGTCGACGACAGCTGGATCGCGTTGAGTCCCGAGCACAGCGTGGCCGGCGGCGAGGCCGGCATGGAGCGGCTGCTGGAGGCCCGGCCCGGCATCACGGCCGTCTTCGGCTTCAACGACCTGATCGCGGTCGGTGCCATGCGGGCCGCCCGGCGGCGCGGCCGGCGGGTGCCGGACGACCTGGCCGTCATGGGCTTCGACGGGCTGTCGCTGGGCGAGTTGGTGGAGCCCGCCCTGACCACCCTGCACATCGACAAACGGCGGCTGGGACGGCTGGCCGTCGAGCAGGTCGCCCGGCTGCGCGCCGGTGAGGAACCCCTGCGGGGCGCCGAGGCGTGGGTGGTCCCGGAGCTCGTGGTGCGGGCCTCGGCCTGACGGCGCGGTGGGCCGGGGGCGCCTCGGCGGACAGCCGAAAGCACCGCAACCCATTGGCCCTGCACGTCCCTTGGCACTGCTTTTCGGCCGCCTGACTGCTGCCGCCTCCCCAGGCCCGGGCGCCCCCTTCGACGGGGGGGCGCCCTGGACGTCGTACGGCTGTCTACAGCGCCTGGGCCGCCGGCTTCACCATCCCCCGCACCGTGCGGGACTTCACGAAGTCGCCCATGGCCGTCATCTCCCACTCGCCGGAGAACTGCTTGATCAGCTTCGCCATCATCACGCCCGTCTGCGCTTCGGCGTTGGTGAGGTCGAAGCGGACGAGTTCCTCGCCGGAGGCGGCGTCGATCAGCCGGCAGTAGGCCTTGGCGACCTCGGTGAACTTCTGGCCGGAGAAGGAGTTGACCGTGAAGACGAGTCCGGTGACCTCCTGCGGCAGGCGTCCGAGGTCCACGGTGATGACCTCGTCGTCCCCGCCGCCCTCGCCGGTGAGGTTGTCGCCGGAGTGGCGGATCGCGCCCTGCACGATCTGGAGCTTGCCGAAGTAGCAGCTGTCGATGTGGTTGCGCTGCGGGCCGTACGCGATGACGGAGGCGTCCAGGTCGATGTCCTTGCCGCGGTACGCCGGCTCCCAGCCGAGGCCCATCTTGACCTGGGAGAGCAGGGGGCGGCCGCCCTTGACGAGGGAGACCGTCTGGTTCTTCTGGAGGCTTACGCGGCCCTTGTCCAGGTTGATCTTCCCGGCGCCGGGGGCGGGCGGCGCGGGCGGGGCCGGGGGAGCGGCGGGGGGCTGGGGTGCCTGGGGTGCAGGGGTGGACAGGGGCGGGGCCGGCGGGGTGGCCGGGGGCTGCATCGTGGGTTGCGGCGGGGCGACGGGGGCGGCCGGGGCCGGTTCCTCGACCGTGACGCCGAAGTCGGTGGCGATGCCGGCCAGGCCGTTGGCGTAGCCCTGGCCGACGGCGCGGGCCTTCCAGGCGCCGTTGCGCAGGTAGACCTCGACGATCACCAGGGCCGTCTCGGTGCCGAGTTGCGGGGGCGTGAAGGTGGCCAGGACGCTGTTGTCGTCCGCGTTGCGGATGGTGGCCGTCGGTTCGATGCCCTGGAAGGTCTGGCCGGCGGCGTCGGGGCTGGCGGTGACGACGATCTTCTCGATGCCGGGGGGTACGGCCGCGGTGTCGACCATGATCGCGTCGGGGCTGGTGCCGCCGCCTGAGCGGTACGTCACGCCGGGGCCGGACGGTTGGTTGTAGAAGATGAAGTCGTCGTCGGAGCGCACCTTGCCGTCGGCGGTGAGCAGCAGGCCCGATACGTCGAGCCGCACCGGGGCGGCGACGTCCACCGTCACGCGCGCGGCGGAGAGAGGGATGTTCGAGCCGGGGGTCATAGCTGTCATGGTCCGTGAACGAGCGGGGGCGCTTTACCGTTCCCTTACCCACGGCCATTCGGCGGGAGCCGTGTTTTCGCCCCCGCCGCCCCTTCCCGTCCCGTACCTGGGGGCTGCCGCCCCCAGACCCCCGCTTCGGCCTGAACGGCCTCGTCCTCAAACGCCGGACGGGCTGAATTTGCCTGGACCGGCGCTGGAAATTCAGCCCCTCCGGCCTTCGAAGAACCCTACGGAACCACCACGATCTTCCGGCCCACCCCCGACGCGAACTGCTCCAGCGCCTCCGGGTACCGGTCCAGCGGGATCCGGTCGCTGATGAAGATCTCGGGGTCGAGGACGCCGTTCGCGAAGAGTTCCGCCGCGCGCTCGAAGCTGTGCAGGACGGCCATCGAGCCCGTGATGGTGATCTCCTGGTTGTAGATGCGGTACGGGTCGATCGTGACGCGTGTCGCGTAGTCGGCGACCCCGAACTGCAGGAACGTACCCGCCTTGGCGACCCGGTCCAGGCCGTCCTGGATCGCCGCCGCGTTACCGGTGGCGTCGACGACGAGGTCCCAGCCCTGGGGGCGGTCCAGTTCGTCCGGGTTGGCCGCGGAGGCCGAGACGCCGAGGCGGCGGGCCGTTTCCAGGCGGGCCGGGTTGATGTCCACCATGTCCACGCTGGCCGCCCCCGTCCGCTTGGCCAGCTCCAGCATCATCAGCCCCATGGTGCCCGAGCCGTAGATCAGGACGTGGGCGCCGAGGCGGGACTGCAGGACGTCGTAGCCGCGGACGGCGCAGGAGAGGGGTTCCACGAGGGCCGCGTCCTGGGTGCGGACGTGGTCGGGGAGCCGGACGCAGTTCGCGACCGGGGCAACCGCATAGCGCGCCGCGCCGCCCGCCGTCGTCACACCGATCGCCGCCCAGCGTTCGCAGAGGTTGTTGTGGCCCGTACGGCAGTAGCGGCATTCGTAGCAGTAGAGAGACGGGTCCACGGCCACGCGGTCGCCCACCGTCAGCTCCGTGACCTGGGTGCCGACCCCGACCACCTCGCCCGCGAACTCGTGCCCGGGGACGATGGGCAGCTCGGGGGCGAACTCGCCCTGCAGGATGTGCAGGTCCGTGCCGCACAGGCCGCATGCCGCCACCTCGACGACGACCTCGCGCGGGCCGGGTGTCGGGTCGGGGACCTCGGCGACCACGGCCTTCCCGACGGACTCGATGACGGCGGCCTTCATTTCACGGCTCCCAACGACAGGCCCTGGACCAGCTTGTCCTGGGCGGCGAACCCCGCGGCGAGCACCGGCAGGGAGATGACGAGCGACGCGGCGCAGACCTTCGCCAGGAACAGGCCCTGGCTGGTGATGAAGCCGGTCAGGAAGACGGGGGCGGTCTCGGCGACCACTCCGGTCAGCACTCGGGCGAACAGCAGCTCGTTCCAGCTGAAGATGAAGCAGATCAGGGCCGTTGCGGCGATGCCCGGGAGGGCTATGGGGGCCACCACGCGCGTGAGGATCGTCGGCAGCTTCGCGCCGTCCACCCTTGCCGCCTCGATCACGGCGACCGGGATCTCGGCGAGGAAGGACTGCATCATCCACACCGCGATCGGCAGGTTCATGGAGGTGTAGAGGATGACCAGCAGCCAGATGTTGTCGAGCATGTCCGTGTTCTTCGCGAACAGGTACAGGGGCAGGAGGCCTGCCACGGCGGGCAGCATCTTCGTGGAGAGGAAGAAGAACAGGACGTCCGTCCACTTCTTCACCGGGCGGATCGACAGGGCGTAGGCAGCCGGGAAGGCGAGCACCAGGACGAACAGGGTCGACGCCACCGATGCCACCGTCGAGTTGATCAGGGCCGGCCAGGGGCTCGCGCCGCCGCCCGCGCCGAAGAACTCGCGGTAGCCGTCCAGCGTCAGCGACGCGGCGAAGGACGGCGGGTTGGTCGCCGCGTCCGCCTCGGAGTGGAAGGACGTCAGGGCCATCCACGCGATCGGCAGGAAGAACAGGATCCCGAGCAGCCAGGCCACCAGGCCGAGGCCAACTCCCTTGCGGCGGCTGCGAAGTCGTACGGCCACTGCACTCATGCGCGCGACACCTCCTCGCGGAACAGGGACGACACCACGCGCAGCGCGAAGGTCGCGATGATGATCGAGCCGATGACCACCAGGACGCCCGCGGCCGAGGCGAGGCCGTTCTCATGGGCCTGGTAGAAGCTCTGGTAGACGGTGTAGGGGAGATTCGCCGTGCCGAGGCCGCCTGACGTGATCGTGAACACCGCGTCGAAGTTCTGGACGATGTAGATCGAGCCCAGCAGGGCACCGAGTTCGAGGTAGCGGCGCAGGTGGGGGAGTGTCAGGTGGCGGAAGATCTGCCAGTCGCTCGCGCCGTCGACGCGGGCCGCCTCGATCTGTTCGTGGTCGCGGCTCTGCAGGCCGGCCAGCAGGATCAGCATCATGAACGGCGTCCACTGCCAGACGAGGGAGGCCTCGACCGCGAGGAGCGGGGTGTTGGAGATCCAGTCCGGCTGTGGGCCGCCCACATAGTGCAACAGCCCATTGAATAGGCCGTATTCAGGGTTGTAGAGCACATGCTTCCAGAGCAGGGCCGCGGCCACGGGCACCACCAGGAACGGGGCGATCAGCAGGGTGCGGACCACGCCCCGGCCCTTGAACTTCCGGTCCAGGAGCAGCGCCAGGATCAGCCCCAGCACCAGGCTCGCCAGCACCACGGCGACCGTCAGCAGCACGGTCGTCCACACCGAGTGGCGCAGGTCCGCGTCGGTGAGGACCTCCCGGTAGTTGTCGATGCCGGTGAAGTGGCGGGCGTCCGGGTAGAGGGAGTTCCAGTCGAAGAAGGAGATCACCAGCGTCGCCACGAACGGCAGCTGGGTCACCACGACCATGAAGATCAGGGCGGGCAGCAAGGGTGCCCGGGTCGCCCAGGCGCGCAGGCGGGCGGACGGTTGGCGGGTGGTGCGCACAGGTGTCGTGGCCACGGGGGCCGTTGTCGTCGCTGTCATCGCCCCTCGTACTCCTCGGAGATCTTCTCGGCGAGCTGCTGGGACTTCTTCAGGGCCGACTCGACGGACTGGCGCCCGGCGATGGCCGCGCTGATCTCCTGGGAGACCTTGGTCCCGAGGTCGGTGAACTCGGGGATGCCGACGAACTGGATGCCGGGCGCGGGGCGCGGCTGTACGCCGGGGTCGTTCGGGCGGGCGCCCTCGATGGCCTCCTTCGTCATCTCCTGGAAGGCGGCCGCCTCCTCGCGGTAGGCAGGGTTGGCGTAGGTGGAGGCGCGCTTGCCGGCCGGGACGTTGGACCAGCCGATCTCGTCGCCCACCAGCTGCTCGTACTGCTTGCTGGACGCCCAGGACACGAACTTCCAGGCGTTGTCGGGGTTGCGGGACGCCTGCTGGATGCCCCAGGCCCAGGTGTAGAGCCAGCCGGAGGACTCGGTCCTGTCGACGGGCGCGGGTGCGTAGCCGAGCTTGCCCTTGACCGGGGACTTGGCCGCTTCCAGGGATCCGGCCGCGGAGGTGGCGTCGTACCACATGGCGACCTTGCCCTGGGTCATGTTGTTCAGGCACTCGGCGAAGCCGGACTGGGCCGCTCCCGACTCACCGTGCTCGCGGACCAGGTCGACATAGAACTTCGTCGCCTTCTCCCACTCCGGGGAGTCCAGCTGTGCCTTCCAGTTCTTGTCGAACCAGGTGCCGCCGAAAGTGTTCACGACGGTGGTGAGGGGGGCCATCACCTCGCCCCAGCCCGGCAGACCGCGCAGGCAGATGCCCTTCATGCCCGGCTCGGCGCCGTCCACCTTCGCCGCGATGTCCGCCACCTGCTGCCAGGTGGGGTGCGCGGGCATCGTCAGGCCTTCCTTCTCGAGCACGTCCTTGCGGTACATCAGGAAGGACGACTCGCCGTAGAAGGGCTGGCCGTAGAGCTTGCCGTCGTCGCCGGTCAGGGACTGCCGCATCGGCTTGAGGACGTCCTGCTCGTCGTAGGCCGGGTCCTTTGCGACGTAGGAGTTCATCTCCTTCAGCCAGCCGTTGCGGGCGTAGATCGGTATCTCGTAGTTGGAGAGGGTGGCGACGTCGTACTGGCCCGCCTGGTTGGCGAAGTCCTGGCTGATCTTGTCGCGGACGTCGTTCTCGGGCAGGACGGTGAAGTTGACCTTGATGCCGGTCTCCTTGGTGAAGGCCGGGGCCAGCTTCTGCAACTCGGTCATCTGGGGGTTGTTGACCATGAGGACGTTGATCGAGTTGCCGCCCGCCCCCGCCCCGCCGGCTCCGACCCAGCAGCCGGAGAGCAGCGGGGCGAGCAGCGTCCCTGCGGCGGCCATGGCGAGCGTGGCTCGCGGTGGCCTCCGTCGGCTCTGGGTTCGCATGGATCGCTCCTGGACGTGAAAGAGGGGACGTATGGGGAGATAAGGGGTGTTGCGATACGTGAAAGTGCCCTGTGGGGGAGTGAGTTGCGATCTCGGAGTGCGGTGGCGGTCAGACCCGGATGACCTGGGGTCCCCGCAGCGAGTAGCGGTGGGCCTCGGCCGCGGGGAGCAGGGTGCTGGTGACGATCGTCTCCAGTGCGCCGATGTCGGCGAACCGGCAGAAGCTGACCGCCCCGAACTTGGTGTGCACGCCCGCGAACACCGTGCGGCGCGAGGCCCGGATCGCCTGTGCCTTGACCTCGCTGACGGCCGGGTCGGGGGTGGTCAGGCCGTGTTCGCGGGAGATGCCGTTGGCGCCGATGAACGCCAGGTCGATGACGAAGCCCGCCAGCATCTTCGTCGTCCAGTGGTCGACGGTGGCGAGGGTGCCGGACCGCACCCGGCCGCCGAGCAGCAGCACGGAGACGTGCTCCGTCTCGGCCAGCGCGCCCGCGACCGGCAGGGACGCGGTGACCACGGTCAGCGGCCGGTCGGTGGGCAGGGCCTCGGCGATGAGCTGCGGGGTGAAGCCCTCGTCGACGAAGACCGTCTCGGCGTCCCCGAGCAGCTCGGCCGCGGCGGCCGCGATCCTGCGCTTCTCGGGAACATGGCTGGTGGCCCGGAAGGCGAGAGTCGTCTCGAAGCCGGCGCTCTCCACCGGGTAGGCGCCGCCATGGGTACGCCGGAGCAGGCCGTGGTCCTCCAGGACGCGCAGGTCCCGCCGTACCGTCTCCTTGGCCACGCCCAGCTCGGCGGCGAGCGCGGTGACGTCGACCGAGCCGTCGCGCCGTGCGGCCAGCACGATCTCGCGCTGGCGTTCTTCCGCCGTCCTGGTGCTCATGCCGACCCTTGCCTTCCGCTTGCTGCCCGTTCGGGCCCGGTGCGGCCCATGGGGGAAGTTCTACAGCGGGTGTTCGGCACTGACCAGCTCTGTTGCAGGTTCGATGCTGCCCGTGTGTGCCCGTTCACGGTGCGGTGTGCCCGTCTCGGACCTGCATGGTTGTGGTGGGGCGCGTGAGATCGGGCGTGCGTGGTGCCCGAATACGGCGGCGGGCGGGCCCGTTCGGTGCCCGCCCGCCCTCTTGCGGCGAAATCTTTCGGTCAGTACGGCCGGATTTCGGTATGGCCGAATCTCGCCGGCGCCGGATATCAGTACGGCCAGATCGGCGGGTCGCTGACGAAGTGACCGCCCAGGTAGGTGTGCGCGATGTTCTCCGGGTCGAGCTCGCCCTGTTCGGCGATCAGTTTCTCGGCGTACGGCTCGGAGTCGTCCTGCGGCTCGTAGCCGAGGGAGCGGGCGGTCGTCAGGTCCCACCACAGACGGGTGTTCGCCGAGGAGCCGTGGACGACCGTGTGCCCCACGTCCTCGGCGGTCAGGGCCGCGTGGAAGAGGCGGGCGCCGTCGGCGGGGCTCATCCACACCGAGAGCATCCGGACGCTGGTCGGCTCGGGGAAGCAGGAGCCGATGCGCACGGACACCGTCTCCAGGCCGTGCTTGTCCCAGTAGAACTGCGCGAGGTCCTCGCCGAAGGACTTGGACAGGCCGTAGAAGGTGTCCGGGCGGCGCGGGGTGTCGATCGGGATCAGCGCGCTCGGCTCGTGCGGCGCGGTGCCCGCGGGGCGGGGTGTGAAGCCCACCGCGTGGTTGGAGGAGGCGAAGACGATGCGTCCGACGCCCTCCTCGCGGGCGGCCTCGTACAGGTGGTACGTGCCCTCGATGTTCGCCCGGAGAATCTTCTCGAACGGGGCTTCCAGGGAGATCCCGGCGAGGTGGATGATCGCGTCGACACCCCGCACGGCCTCGCGCAGTGCCTCCCGGTCGGCGAGGTCGGCGACGATCGTGCCCGGCTCGCCCTCGATGGGCCGCAGATCCAGGAGCCGCAGCTCATAGCCGTACGCCGGGAGGAGGTCCCGCATCAGGGTGCCGAGTCCGCCGGCGGCGCCGGTGAGCAGAACGGTGCGGGGGGCTGGCATCCTCGGTTCTCCTTGAGTCCAGGGCCGTATGCATGCACGGTATTCACACTCATGGACAAGTTAAGGATCATCGACCTTGCCCGTCAAGGGTGGTGCGTCATGCGTTCATAAACGTAAACTCTGATCAGAATCCCGCATGCGACCGTCTCGTTCCCGTGCAGCCGCCCTCGTTACGTCCTCGTTCTAGGGAGAGCCCGTGACGCCAGCCCCCCTTGCCGCACGCCTCAGCGTTCCCGGCGGGCCGTTGTTCTTCCCCGTCACCGCCTACGGCTCCGACGGCTCGGTCGACCTCGACACGTACCGCACCCACGTCCGGCGCGGCGTGGACGCCGGTGCGGCCGCCGTGTTCGCGTGCTGCGGTACCGGGGAGTTCCACGCGCTCACGCCCGAGGAGTACGAGGCCTGCGTGCGGGTGGCCGTAGAGGCTGCCGCGGGACGCGTGCCGGTCGTCGCGGGCGCCGGATACGGCACCGCCCTCGCCGTCCGGTACGCGCGGCTCGCCGAGGGGGCCGGGGCGGACGGGCTGCTCGCCATGCCGCCGTATCTCGTCCTTGCCGGGCAGGAGGGCCTGCTGCGGCACTACCGGGAGATCGCGGCGGCGACCACGCTCCCCGTCATCGTCTACCAGCGCGACAACGCCGTCTTCACCCCGGACACCGTCGTCGAGCTGGCCCGCACGGACGGCGTGATCGGGCTCAAGGACGGGCTCGGTGACCTGGACCTCATGCAGCGGATCGTCAGCGCCGTACGCACCGGGTACCCCGGCGAGTTCCTCTACTTCAACGGCCTGCCGACCGCCGAACAGACCCAGCTCGCCTACCGCGCCATCGGCGTCACGCTCTACTCCTCCGCCGTGTTCTGCTTCGCCCCGGAGATCGCCCTCGCCTTCTACGGCGCGCTCGAGGCCGGCGACGACGCGACCGTCACCCGCCTCCTGGACGGCTTCTACCGCCCCTTCGTCGAACTGCGTGCCCAGGGCCGCGGATACGCCGTCGCCCTCGTCAAGGCCGGCGTACGGCTGCGGGGGCTGGACGTGGGGGAGGTCAGGCCGCCGCTGGACGAGCCGGGCGAGGATCATGTCAAGCAGCTCGCCGAGGTGATCGAGCGCGGTCACGCGCTGCTGGAGAAGGAGCCGGAGGACACCGAGTGAAGGCGTCGGCATTCGTCTACCCCTGGGACGTCAACGGAGACCCGGGGGCACCCGCGAGGATCGCCGCCCTCGGCGTGCGACAAGTGACGCTCGCCTCCGCCTACCACTCCACCCGCGCCCTCACCCCGCGCCATCCCCGCCACCGCATCGTCACCGCCGAGCACGCGGCCGTGCTCTACCCGGCGGACGACCGGTGGACGGGCCGGGAGCTGCGCCCGTACCCGGCCGGGGACTGGGCACCCGGCGACGCCTTCGGCGAGGCGGCCGAAGCGCTGGCGACCGCCGGGCTGGAGGTGCACACCTGGGTGGTCCTCGCGCACAACTCCCGCCTGGGCGCCGACCATCCGCACACCTCGGTCGTCAATGCCTACGGCGACCGCTATCCCTGGGCCCCGTGCATCGCGCAGCCCGCCACCCGCGCGTACCTCGTCGACCTGGCCGCCGAGGCCGCCGTACGCCCGGGGGCCCGCGGCACCGAGCTCGAGTCCCTCGGCTGGTACGGCTTGCAGCACCTGCACGCCCACGACAAGACCGGCGGAGTCCCGCTCGGGGACGCCGGGACGTACCTGATGGCGCTCTGCTTCTGCCCGACCTGCCGGGAGGGCTACGGCGCCCAGGGCCTGGACGCCGACGAGCTGGCGGCAGCGGTACGCATCGCCCTGGAGCCGCTGTGGCGGGGAGCGGCGGACGACGGGGGGTGGGCCGGCGTCGAGAAGCTGCTCGGCCCGCAGAGGGCGGCGGCCACACGCGCGTGGCGTGACGAAACCGCCCGCACGCTCCAGGAGACGGCCGTCCGGGCGGTGCGCCGCGCCGCTCCCGACGGCTTCCAGGTGCTGCTGCACGCCGACCCGGTGACGTATCACGTCGGCGCGAACGCCGGCGTCGACCCCGAGCACATCCTGTCCGTCGCGGACGGCGTCGTCGTGCCGTGCGCGGGCGGCCCCGGCCTGCTGGCGCCCTTCGCGGAGCAAGGCCGTGACGGCGCGGTCCTGGCCGCCAACTTCGGCGTGGTCTCCGGCATGGGCGGAAGCCCGGGCACGCTGGCGTCGGACACGGCACGCGCGCGTGAGCTGGGGGCCACCGAGATCCGGCTCTATCACGCGGGGTTGGCGTCCGACGACGACTTGGCCGCGGTGCGGGAGGCGCTCGCCGCCCTCTGAAGCAGCGGCAGGGCGGTCAGCAGCCACGCCGGGCCCAGGAGGGCCAGCAGCAGCTGTACGTCGAGCAGTTCGACCAGCGCCGCACCTGCCGCCAGCCCGATGACGTTCGGCGTGAAGACGAGCGTGTTGGCCGTGGCGGCCGTACGGCCGAGCAGCGCGTCCGGCGTCTCGCGCTGCACGGCGGTGAGCGCGGCGATCAGCACACAGGGCAACCCCACGCCGGCCGCCGCGCTGCAGGCCAGGGCCACCGGATCGGACGGGATCGCCCGCAGGCCGGCCGCGGTGGCCGTCAGGGCGATGCCGTACGCGGCGAAACGGCGTTCGCCGAGTCGGCGCAGCAAGGGGCCGGACAGCAGCCCGATCGCGACGGAACCGGCCCCTTGGACGGCGTACAGCACACCGGCGTACGCGGGGTCGTGCCCTAGACCGTCGATGACGGCGTAGATCGTCGCCCCGCTGAGCCCTGCGAACAGCATGGTGCTGCCGCCGGCCAGGACGAGGGGGCGCAGCCGCGGGTGCCCCCACAGGAAGCGGGCGCCCTCGGCGGTCTGCGTCCGCCAGTCGCCGGGCGGCCGCTCGGGCCTGCTCTCGCGCACGCGCAGGCACGCGTACAGGCCGGTCGCGACCACGAACGTCACGGCGTCGAGCAGGGCGACGCTCGCGCCCCCGTACGCCGCGTAGACGCCCGCGCCGGCCAGCGGGGCGAGAAGCTTCATGCCCTCGGAGGCGGTCATGCGCAGCCCGTTGAAGTCGCCGAGCAGCGACGCGGGGACCGCGCTCGCGACGAGGGCGGACTCGGCGGCGTCGTGGACGACGCCTGCGGCGCCGTAGACGAAGAGGACCGCGAAGAGGAGCCAGAGGCGGGCCGGGGAGTCGACGGTGAAGAGGGTGAGCAGGAGGGCGGCCAGGAGGAGGTTCGCGCCGATCAGCAGGGGCTTGCGGCGGATGCGGTCGGCGAGCGTGCCCAGGAGCGGGCCGGCCAGGGTGGGGGCCCACATGGCGAGCATGCACAGCGCGGCCAGGCCGTCGGAGCCGGTGAGGTCCTTCACCCACACGCCGGACACCAGCCACAGCGCCGAGGTGCCGAAGCCGGAGACGACGGCTCCGGTGAGGTAGAGGGCGGCATTGCGGTCGCGCAGGACGCGGGGGAGGGCCCAGGTGCTGGTCGTCATGTCAGGCCACTGTGGGGCTGAGGCGGGGCCGTGGGGATCCGTGAAGTGCCTTAGATGTGGCCTGGACGCGACGGGAGACGCTAAGCCGACGTCTCCTTGACGACCGCGGCCCGGTACGGGCCCTCAACCGCTTTGCGCCGCTGCATGGCGGTCAGCCGGACGGCGAAATGGACGGCGGCAGCGGCGGCGGCGATGTGCACCACGTCGGCTGCCATGTACTGCCCCACCGCGTCCTTGATCTCCGTCAACGTCTCGGCGTCCTGGTACTTCTGCCCGGCGAACCGATTGAACAGGACGCTGAAGACGAACAGCGCCCACCACAGGTTCAGGGGCCAGGCCCGCGTCCGGTGGGTCTCGCCCGCGGCCGGCAGCTGAGTGGCGGCCCCCCACATGTCGAAGGCGACGCGGTACGGCATCCAGAGGTTCACCAGCGGGATGAGCCAGGCCCCGATGGCCCACCCGGGTCCGTTGCGGAACCGGTCCGGGGCCAGCAGCCCGGTGTTGCGGCGCATGCGGAAGAACCAGACGACGAACACGATCGCGGCGGGCAGGTACACGATGCCCTGGAATCGCCCGGCCGTGTCGTACAGCGAGGCGGCGGCGTCCAGCTCCTGCTGCGGAGACGTGAGGAAGCCGCCGTCATTGTCGATCACGGTGCGGAGCCGGAATCCGGCGAAGAGGCTGAACACGTCGCACAGCGCAACCAGAGCGAGCCCCCCGACAGCTGCGATCAGGAGGCCACGGGACGATTCGGGGGTCCCGTTCGGCAGCAGGGGACGCGGACGCAGATCACTGGATTCGGACATGGCGATGCGGCCCCCCACGGGCAAGAAGAGAAGAGGTCCGCGGACAACACGCGGCCGACGCACGATACGTCGATCATGTATATCCCGTCCATGACAATCCGGCGCGGCGAGAATCCGTTGGAAGCTGTCGATTCAGCCACTGGGACGGATGAGGGCGCGCTCATAGCGTGATGAGCCGTCCAAGTCATCCATGCGCAAAGGCACTTCCATGCAATACGTCGCCCCGATCGGCATCGGCGTCCTCTACGCCCTCGTGATGTCCCTCATCCGGGAACCGCACCGCCGCCGCTTCAACGCGGTCATGATCGCCGGAGCGGGCGCCGCCTATCTGAGCGGCGGCGGCATGGGCGGCTGGGAGTTCGCGTTCGCCGCGGTGCTCACCTACGTCGCCTGGCGCGGCCTGGACTCGTGGACCTTCATCGGCATCGGCTGGCTGCTGCACACCGCGTGGGACATCGTCCACCACATCAAGGGCAACCCGATCATCCCCTTCGCCCACACCTCCTCCCTGGGCTGCGCGATCTGCGACCCGGTGATCGCCCTGTGGTGCTTCGCGGGCGGGAAGACGCCTAGGGAGCTGGTGGAACGGGTCCGGCAGGCTCCCTCCACGGCAGGCCAGGTTCCTCTCATCGTCACCTCGTCACCTCGTCGCCGATGAGTTTCGCCCCCGCCGCCGGTCCCCCTCTCAGGAACACGTCTGTGAGGAGCCCGCCCATGACCGGCACGACCACCCTCGACCTCGGACCGCAGACCCGCATCGTCGCCCGGCTCGCCGAAGCCGTCACCGACGACCAGCTCTCCGCGCCGACGCCCTGTCCGGACATGGCGGTGCGCAACCTGCTGGGCCACCTGCTCGGACTGTCCGTCGCCTTTCGTGATGCCGGCCGCAAGGACCTGGGCCCCACGACCGACACCGAACCCGGATCCGCCCTCCCGGACATCGGCCCGGGCTGGCGCGAGGAGCTGCCCAAGGTGCTCGACGAAGTGGCCGAGGTGTGGCGCGCCCCGGACGCGTGGGCCGGCATGACCCGCGCGGGCGGCGTGGACCTGCCCGGTGCGGTGGCCGGCGCGGTGGCCGTGGACGAGCTGGTGATCCACGCCTGGGACCTGGCCGTGGCCACGGGGCAGCCGTACGCGCCGGACCCGGCCGCCCTGCAGATGTCGTACGACTTCCTGCGCGCAGCCGCTGCCGAGGGCGACCGCGGCGGCGGCATCTTCGGCCCGGTGGTCCCGGTGCCGGAGGAGGCGCCGCTGCTGGCCCGGGCGGTGGGGCTGAGCGGGCGGGATCCGCGCTGGGGGAGCGACGGCTGACCTGGGGAGTTTCCCTAGCCGACCTGGTGCTCAACGCGGTGCCGCAGGTATTCGTCGGAGTGGGTGCGGGCGATGTGCACCGCCTCGGCGACCAGGTCGTGCAGGTCGGCGGGGTAGTGGCGCGGGTTCAGGGGGAGTCCGGGGAGTATGCAGCGGCGCACGTCAAGGTCGTCGTTGCTCACGAACTCGCGCAGCGTGGCCTCGTGCCACGCGGCACGGAGGTCGGCCACGGCGTCGAACTGCGCCTTGCTCTCGGGCGTCGGCACCCGCGACTGCCCGCCGCGAAACCTCAGCGGCGCCTGCGCCCAGTACCAGGCGCGGGCCGCCCCGGCGCGCTCGTGGTCCGTTCCCGTCCGCACATACTCGATCAACGCGGTCTGCACCCGTCGGCGACCGAACACGGTCACAGCAGGCTCGACGAACATCCGGTTGTGGCTGGGGTCGGGGTCGAGGACTGCCGTGCGCAGGAGCGGGTCGAAGAGCAGCTCGGGCAACGTTTCCAGGTCGCGCAGGGCCCGCCGGAACGCCATCCGCGCCGCCCCCTGCCACTCCCGGTCGCGCGGCACCCGGTCGGGGAGGTCGACACCGGCCAGTCGGGCCAGCTCGGCCAGTTGCAGACGGAACGCCGATGTCCGGTCCAGCGGCCGGCCGGGAAGCGGTGCGAACGTCATCGGCGGTGTCCTTCCTGAGGTGTTGTCGGAGCAGCGTAGGCCCGCGACCCCAACTTCCTTTGTCAGAAGCGTTGACGAATCATGCGCCCCCTCCTACCTTCATCGCGTCGCACTTCGTACGTCATATATGAGACGCGATACGTGAGATCCGATACGCGAGACCCCAGTCCCTGGGCCCCGCGAAGATCCGAGAGGCGCGCATGACCTCTGTGCCCACGCCGATCCCCTCCCGCACGCAGTTTGTGCTGGAGGAGATCAAACGCCGCATCCTCACCGGGCAGTTGACGCCCGGTCAGGCCCTGGTCGAGACCGAGCTCGCCGCGCAGTTCGGGGTGTCGAAGACCCCGGTGCGCGAGGCGCTCAAGACGCTGGCCGGGACCGGGCTGGTCGTGATGAGCCAGTACAAGGGCGTCACGGTGCGCATGGTGGACGCGGACATGGCGCGCGAGGTCTACGACGTGCGGTTGCTGCTGGAGCCCGAGGCGCTGAAGCGGGCCGTCAGGCGCGGCGCCTCCCTCGACGCCGCCCGCGACGCGCTGACCCGCGCCGATGCGGCCGGCGACACCGCCGAACGCTCCCTGGCCAACCGGGAGTTCCACCGCGCCCTCTACCTGCCGTGCGGCAACCCGCTGCTCGGCCGGATGCTCGACGAAGTACGGGATCAGGCCGCCCTCGTCTCCGCGGTCGCCTGGGCCGCCTCACCCTCCTGGGAGCGGGAGGCCGGCGAGCACCGGGACATCCTGCGGCTGGCCCTCGAGGGGGACGCCGACGGCGCGGCGCGCGCCCTGCACGCCCACATCGCGTCGTTCGTGCAACGGGCCTTCCCGGACGCGGGAGTCGAGGCCCAGGGAGAGGACGGTCCGGCATGACAACGACGTTCGAACCCCAGCGGACGGCCCTGGCCGACGTGGTGGCGATCCCGGTGACCCCGTTCGCCGGGGACGGCCGCGTCGACCAGGACGCCCACCGGGCCCTGCTGCGTCGCCTGCTCGACGGGGGCGTCACCACCCTCACCCCCAACGGCAACACCGGCGAGTTCTACGCCCTCACTCCCGAAGAGCGCCGCCTCGTCACCGAGTTGACCATCGAGGAGGCGGGCGACCGCGCCGCCGTCCTGGTCGGCGTCGGCCACGACGTGCCCACCGCCATCACCTCCGCCCGGCACGCGCGCGAGCTCGGCGCCCGGATGGTGATGGTCCACCAGCCGGTCCACCCGTACGTCTCCCAGAGCGGCTGGGTCGACTACCACCGCGCGATCGCCGCTGCCGTACCCGACCTCGGCGTCGTCCCGTACATCCGCAACGCCCAGCTCGGCGGCGCGCGCCTCGCCGAACTCGCCGACGACTGCCCGAACGTCGTAGGCGTGAAGTACGCCGTCCCGGACGCCGCCAAGTTCGCGGCCTTCGCCCGCGACGCCGGCCTCGACCGCTTCGTGTGGGTCGCCGGGCTCGCCGAGCCGTACGCGCCCTCGTACTTCTCCGCGGGCGCCACCGGCTTCACCTCCGGGCTCGTGAATGTCGCCCCCGCCGTCTCCATGAACATGATCGAAGCGCTGCGAGCCGGGGACTACCCGGGCGCGATGAAGGTCTGGGAGCAGATCCGCCGCTTCGAGGAACTGCGCGCCGCGAACGGCTCCGCCAACAACGTCACCGTCGTCAAGGAGGCCCTCGCCTCCCTCGGCCTGTGCCGCCGCGACGTCCGCCCGCCCAGCAGGGAACTGCCCGAGGGCGAGCGCGCCGAAGTCGCCGCCATCGCCGCCGGGTGGTCGATATGACCGGCAGGAAGCGCCCCGAGGACCTCAGAAGCCATCAGTGGTACGGCACCGAGGGCCAGCTGCGCACCTGGTCGCACAACGCCCGCATGCGGCAGCTGGGATACGAGGCGGAGGAGTACCGGGGCCGTCCGGTGATCGCCGTCCTCAACACCTGGTCCGACATCAACCCCTGCCACGTCCATCTGCGCGAACGCGCCGAGGCGGTCAAGCGGGGGGTGTGGCAGGCCGGGGGCTTCCCGCTCGAGTTCCCGGTGGCCACGCTCTCGGAGACGTACCAGAAGCCGACCCCGATGCTCTACCGCAATCTGCTCGCGATGGAGACGGAGGAGCTGCTGCGCTCGTACCCGATCGACGCGGCCGTGCTGCTCGGGGGTTGCGACAAGTCGACACCTGCGCTGCTCATGGGCGCGGCCTCGGCCGACGTACCGTCGATATTCGTGCCCGCGGGGCCGATGCTGCCCGGGCACTGGCGCGGTGAGACCCTCGGGTCCGGTACCGACATGTGGAAGTACTGGGACGAGCACCGCGCGGGCAACCTGACCGACTGTGAACTCCGCGAACTCCAGGGCGGTCTGGCGCGGTCGCCCGGTCACTGCATGACCATGGGGACCGCGTCCACGATGACCGCGGCGGCGGAAGCCCTCGGCATGACGCTGCCGGGCGCCTCCTCGATCCCGGCCGTCGACTCCGGGCACGAGCGCATGGCCGCCGCCTCCGGGCGCCGCGCCGTGGAGCTCGCGTGGACCGGGCTCAAGCCCTCCGGGATTCTCACCCGAGAGGCTTTCGAGGACGCCGTCACCACGGTGCTCGGGCTCGGCGGCTCCACCAACGCGGTCATCCATCTGATCGCGATGGCCGGACGCTGCCAAGTGCCGCTCACCCTGGCCGACTTCGACCGCATCGCGCGTACCGTTCCGGTGCTCGCCAACGTCCGTCCCGGCGGACGAACGTATCTGATGGAGGACTTCCACTTCGCCGGCGGCCTGCCCGCCTTCCTCTCCCGGATCACCGGCCTGCTGCACCTGGACCGGCCGACGGTCGGCGGCACCCTGCGGGAGCAGCTCCAGGGCGCCGTCGTCCACGACGACGACGTCATCCGCACCCGCGAGAACCCGGTCGCCGACGAGGGCGGCGTCGCCGTGCTGCGTGGCAACCTCTGCCCGGACGGCGCCGTCATCAAGCACATCTCGGCCGAGCCGCACCTGCTCGAGCACACCGGTGCCGCCGTCGTCTTCGACGACTACAAGACGATGCAGCGGACCATCAACGACCCGTCGCTGGGCATCACAGCCGACAGCGTGCTGGTGCTCCGCAACTCCGGGCCCAAGGGCGGTCCGGGCATGCCCGAGTACGGCATGCTGCCGATCCCCGACCACCTGCTGAAGCAGGGCGTACGGGACATGGTGCGGATCTCCGACGCCCGGATGAGCGGCACGAGTTACGGCGCGTGTGTGCTGCACATCGCGCCGGAGTCGTATGTCGGCGGACCGCTGGCCCTCGTGCGCACCGGTGACCTGATCGCCCTGGACGTCAAGGCGCGCTCTCTTCAACTCATCGTGGACGACGAGGAGTTGGAGCGCCGCCGGGCCGAGTGGACGCCTCCGCCCGCGCGGTACGAGCGCGGCTACGGAGCGCTCTACAACGAGCAGATCACCCAGGCCGACACCGGTTGCGACTTCGAGTTCCTCGCGCGGCCGGGCAAGGTGCGGGACCCGTACGCCGGTTGAACCACCCTCGACCGCAACCCAGGTTCTTTTGGTCGAGATCCCGAACAATGATCGGAAAGCGCTTCACCGAGATCGGAGAACTGTCATGGCCCAAGCCGCAGCCGTGGCGAAACCGCCCGCGCCACCCCGGCGGCGCCGTGCCTCCGCCACCCCGCGCAGGCTCCCGTATCTGCTGATCGCCCCGGCGGCCCTGCTCATGCTGGGCTTCATCGCCTACCCGGTGATCAGCGTCTTCTACTACAGCCTGCAGGAGTACAACCCCACCAAGCCATGGCGCAACGGCTTCACGGGCTTCGACAACTTCGTCCACGCCTTCACCGCGGACCCGCTGTTCTGGGACACCCTCGTCTTCAGCGCCAAGTGGGTGTTCGTCGAGGTCGGGCTCCAGCTGCTGTTCGGGCTCGCGCTCGCGCTGATCGTCAACCAGACCTTTGCGGGACGCGCGCTGGGCCGGGCGCTCGTGTTCTCGCCGTGGGCCGTCTCCGGGGTGCTGACCTCGGCGATCTGGGTGCTGCTCTACAACTCCCAGACGGGCATCACCCGTTACCTCGCGGACGTCGGCATCGGCTCCTACGGCACCAGCTGGCTGTCGGACACCTCCACCGTGTTCCCGGCGGCGGTCGTCGCCGACCTGTGGCGCGGGGTGCCCTTCTTCGCGATCCTGATCCTCGCCGACCTCCAGTCCGTCTCCAAGGACCTGTACGAGGCGGCCGAGGTCGACGGGGCCGGCCGGATCAAGCAGTTCTGGCACATCACACTGCCCCACCTCAAGGACGCGATCGTCCTGTCCACCCTGCTGCGCGCGGTGTGGGAGTTCAACAACGTCGACCTGCTCTACACGCTGACGGGCGGCGGCCCGGCGGGCGTGACCACGACCCTGCCGCTCTACATCGCCAACACCAGCGTCGACGCACACAACTTCGGCTACGCGTCGGCCCTGACGGCCGTCGCGTTCGTGATCCTGCTCTTCTGCTCGATGGTCTATCTGCGACTGAGCAAGTTCGGAGGTGAGGACAAGTGAGCGTCAAGGAAGCCACCCAGGTCGCGCCCGCGCCCATGCGGGCCGCCCCCGAACCGCCCCGTCCGAGGAAGAAGCACCGCGCCTACGACGAGGTGCCGCGCTGGCAGATCTACCTGCCGCTGTCGATCTACCTGGTCTTCACCCTGATCCCCTTCTACTGGATCCTGCTGTTCTCCCTGCGCCCGGCCGGCTCGACCTCGCTCGTGCCCTGGCCGATGACCTTCGACCACTTCGAGAAGGTGTGGACGGAGCGGAGCTTCGGCACCTACTTCCAGAACAGCGTCCTCGTCGGCGTCGTCACCCTGCTGATGACGACGCTGGTGGCGCTGGCCGGCGGCTACGCCCTCGCGCGCTTCAACTTCAGGATCAAGCGGGCCTTCATGCTGGCCCTGCTGTGCTCCCAGTTCGTGCCGGGCGCGCTGCTCCTGGTGCCGCTGTTCGAGATCTTCGCCGAGCTGCAGATGATCAACTCGCTGGGCAGCGTCATCATCGCCGAGACGGTGTTCCAGCTGCCGCTGTCGATGATCCTGATCAGCAACTTCATCAAGAACGTGCCGTACTCCCTGGAGGAGGCCGCCTGGGTCGACGGCTGCAACCGGATGACCGCATTCAGGATCGTCGTCCTGCCGCTGCTGCGGCCCGGTCTGATCGCCGTCGGCTCCTTCGCCTTCGTGCACTCATGGAACCATTTCCTGTTCGCCCTGATGTTCCTCAACAACCAGGAGAAGCAGACCATCCCGGTCGGCCTCAACACCCTGATGGGCGCGGACAGCGTCGACCTCGGCGCGCTCGCCGCGGGCGGCATCATCGCGGCCGTACCCGTCGTGATCGTGTTCGCCTTCATCCAGAAGTGGCTGATCACGGGCTTCAGTGCCGGGGCGGTCAAGGGATGAGACTTCGTCAGATCGTCATGGCGGCGGCCCTGTTGGGACTGCTCAGCGTTCCGGCCCACGCCGACGAGGGCCGCGACGTCAGCCGCGACACCCTCGCCCCGAACGACGGCTGGGCCGCGGCCGACGGTGGTACCACGGGGGGTTCCACCGCCGACGACGCCCACGTCTTCACCGTACGCAACCGAAGTGAGCTCGTCCGCGCCCTCGACGGCGGCAGCGCGACGCCGAAGATCATCAGGATCGCCGGCACCATCGACGCCAACACCGACGACGACGGCGACCACCTGGACTGCGCCGACTACGCCACCGACGGCTACGACACCGGCAGGTACCTGGCCGCCTACGACCCCCGCACCTGGGGCTCCGCCAGACCGAGCGGCCCGCAGGAGGAGGCCCGCCAGGCCTCGGCGGCCGGACAGGCCGAACGGATCGTGCTGGCCGTCGGCTCCCACACCACCATCGTCGGGCTCGGTTCCTCGGCTGTCCTCAAGGGCGCGAGCCTTCAGCTTCAAGGCGCGACCAACGTCATCGTCCGCAACCTCGAACTCCGCGACGCCTACGACTGCTTCCCCGTGTGGCAGCCCAACACCGGCGGTCTCGGTGACTGGAAGACCGCATACGACAACCTCTGGCTGCGCGGCGCCACCCATGTGTGGATCGACCATGTGACCCTCAGCGACAAGGGTCACCCGGACGAGCGGGAGCCCACGTACTTCGGCCGCAACTACCTTCGCCACGACGGCCTGCTGGACATCACCAACGGCTCCGACCTGGTCACCGTCTCCTGGAGCCGGTTCGCCGACCACGACAAGGCGATCCTCATCGGCAACGGCGACACGGCCACCGGGGACCGCGGCAAGCTGCGTGTCACCCTGCACCACAACGCGTTCGAGTCCGTCGTCCAGCGAGCCCCGCGCGTCCGTTTCGGGCAGGTGCACCTCTACAACAACCGGTACGTCGTCCCCGCCGGCGCCCACGACCACCGCTACTCCGTCGGAGTGTCGACCGAGTCGGCGATCCACGCCGAGAACAACGCCTTCCACACCCCTGGCCACATCGAGGTCGCCGACCTGGTCAAGAGCTGGAACGGCACCGCCCTGCACCAGTCGGGCACCCTCTTCAACGGCTATCCGGTGGATCTGCTGGCCATCCACAACGCCTACAACTCCGGCAGCGAGCGTGATCTCACGGCCGACGTCGGCTGGACACCTACCCTGCACACAAAGATCGACAGCGCCGCCACGGCCGACCGAGCGGTGGCACGCGGCGCGGGCGCAGGGAGGATCCCATGAGCACTGCCGTACCCGTCGTGCTGGCGGGCGCGCGCGGCCACGGCCGCTGGCACCTCGACAACATCCGCCGCCTCCAGGACAAGGGGATCGTGCGGCTGGCGGGGATCTGCGAGCTGACCCCGCTGAGCGAGGAAGAGCTCCCCGAGGGGCTCGTCACGCCTTCGGGTGCACCCGAACAGTCCGCCGACTTCGGCGCCCTCCTCGACTCCACCGGCGCCCGGATCACCGTGATCTGCACGCCGATCCCGACCCACACCGACCTCGCCCTGACGGCGGCCCGGCGTGGCGTGCACATCCTGCTGGAGAAGCCGCCCGCCCCGTCGTACGCCGAGTTCCGGCGCATGGCCGACGGGGTCGCCGAGGCCGGCGTCGCCTGCCAGATCGGCTTCCAGTCGCTGGGCTCGCACGCGGTGCCGGCGATCCGGACGCTGATGACCGACGGTGCGATCGGCGCGATCTCCGGGATCGGCGGGGCCGGCGCCTGGGCGCGCCCCGAGGCGTACTACCGGCGGGCCCCCTGGGCGGGCAGGCGCAGGCTGCACGGCGTCGACGTCATCGACGGGGTGCTCACCAACCCCCTCGCGCACGCCGTCGCCACCGCGCTCGCGCTGGGCGGGACGGTGCACGCCGGGGACGTCACCGCCATCGAGACCGAACTGCTGCGCGCCAACGACATCGAGTCCGACGACACCTCCTGCGTCCGCGTCACCACGGCACAGGACCGCCCGGTCGTCGTCGGCGCCACCCTGTGCGCCGAGGACCCCGACGAGCCGTACGTCGTCGTCCACGGCGAACAGGGCAGGATCACCTTCTGGTACAAGCAGGACCGCGTCCTGCTCCAGCGCGCCGGCCACGGCCCCGAGGAGTACGAGTACGGCCGTACGGACCTGCTGGAGAACCTCGTCGAGCACGTCACCGACGGCGCCGACCTGCTGGTCACACCCGATGCGACCGGCGCTTTCATGAAGGTCGTTGAAGCGATTCGACTGGCCCCGGACCCGGCCCCGCTGCCCGCCGAGGCCTGGCGGCTGCTCCCCGAGGAGCAGCGCCGTGTCGTGCCCGGCATCGACGGCCTCGTCGCCGCCGCAGCCGACACCCTCGCCCTCTACTCCGAGCTGGGCGCTGCCTGGGCGCTCCCGGCGAGAACGAAAGAGGTGAGCACCTGATGACCCCCCAAGACACCGCGGTGCTGCGCGTCGCGGGCCGCCCGGTCGGCCGGTACGTCACCCGGCCCGAACTGCCGGCCCGGCTCTCCCCGCGCCCGTATCTGCACCCCGTCACCACCCTGGCCGGCACGGCGGTCACCGAGCTGAGCCCCGCCGACCACGCACACCACCTCGGCGTCGGTGTCGCCGTTCCCGACGTCGAGGGGGCCAACTTCTGGGGCGGACGCACCTACGTCCGCGACCAGGGTCCGACCGAACTGGACAACCACGGCGCCCAGCGGCACTCCGCCTTCCAGCTGCGCGACCCCGACGGCTTCGTCGAGGAACTGCGCTGGGTGGCGGCAGGGGCCGAGCTGCTGCGCGAGCGCCGTACCCTCGCGGCCACCGAACTCACCGCGTTCGCCTGGGCGTTGGACTTCACCTTCTCCCTGACCAACGTCACCTCCGGCCCGCTGACCATCGGCAGCCCCGCCACCAACGGGCGCCCGGGCGCGGCCTACGGCGGGTTCTTCTGGCGGGCCCGCAAGGAATCCTCGGCGCCCGACGTGTTCACCGTCGACAGCGAGGGCGAGCAGGAGATCCACGGCAGCCGGGCCCCCTGGGTGGCGCTCGCGGGCGCCACCTGGACCCTGATCTTCGCCGGGGCCACCGAACAGACCCGCCTGGACCCGTGGTTCGTGCGCGCCGAGGAGTACCCGGGCGTCGGCTCCTGCCTCGCCGTCGAGGAGCGGCTCCCGATCCCGCCCGGCGAGACCGCTGTACGCCGGATCGTGACCGTGGTCGCCGACGGCCGTATCAGCCGGCTCGAAGCGGCGTCCCTGGTCCGCAAGGCGGTGAGCCCGTGACGACCGGGACCGGCACCTACCCGAACACCTACACGAACCCTGTCCTGAACGCCGACTGGTCCGACCCGGACGTCGTCCGCGTCGGCGACGACTTCTACCTCACCGCCTCCAGCTTCGGCCGCGCCCCGGGCCTGCCCCTGCTCCACTCCCGCGACCTGGTCAGCTGGACCCTGGTCGGCCATGCCCTGGACCGCCTGGAACCGGCGGGGGAGTTCACCTCACCGCGCCACGACTGCGGTGTCTGGGCCCCCGCCCTCCGCCACCACGACGACCGCTTCTGGATCTTCTGGGGCGACCCCGACCGGGGCATCTTCCAGGTCAACGCCCCCGAGATCCGCGGCCCGTGGACCCGCCCGCACCTGGTGAAGCCGGGCAGAGGCCTGATCGACCCCTGCCCCCTCTGGGACGACGAGACCGGCGACGCCCATCTCGTGCACGCCTGGGCCAAGTCCCGCTCCGGCGTCAAGAACCGCCTCACCGGCCACCGGATGCACCCGGACGGCACCGAACTCCTCGACGACGGCAAGCTGATCGTCGACGGCGACCGCATACCCGGCTGGTTCACCCTCGAAGGCCCCAAGCTCTACAAGCACGACGGCTGGTTCTGGATCCTGGCACGGCGGAGTGGAGACCGGCTGGCAGGGCGCCTTCCGCTCACGCGAGTTCTTCGGGCCGTACGAGGAGAAGATCGTCCTCGAACAGAAGGACACCGACGTCAACGGACCGCACCAGGGCGGCTGGGTGCGCACCCCGTCGGGTGAGGACTGGTTCCTGCACTTCCAGCAGCGGGGCGCCTACGGCAGGGTCGTCCATCTCCAGCCGATGCGCTGGAGTGCCGACGGCTGGCCGGTGCCAGGCCGGAACGGCGCACCCGTCGCCGTACACCGCAGGCCCGGCCTGCCACCGCAGCCGCCCGCCGCCCCCGCCACGGACGACGACTTCCCCGGCGGACGCTTCGGCCGCCAGTGGTCGTGGACCGCCAATCCGCGGGACGGCTGGGCCACCCAGCACTCCGGCGACGGGCTGAGACTCGCCTGCGTCCGCACCGCAGACGCCCACGATCTGCGCAGACTGCCGCACATCCTCACCCAGCGACTGCCCGGGAACCCGTGTGCCGTCGAGGTCGGTCTGCGGCTGGACAGCGTGGAGCCGGGAGCGCGGGCGGGGCTCGCGGTGCTCGGGGACGCGTTCTGCTGGATCGGTCTGCAGCGGGGCGCGGACGGGGCGGTCCATGTCGTGCACCGGTTCGCCGAGGCCGTGGCGGAGCGGGAACGGGACGCCGCACACGCCCGGCTCGCGCCTGAGGGGCGGGTGCGGCTGCGGATCGAGATCGGGGCCGGGGCGCGCTGCCGGTTCTTCTACGACGTCGGCGATGGCCCCCGTCCTTCGGGCCCCGTGTTCGCCGCCACGCCCTGGCGCTGGGTCGGCGCCCTGCTCGGGCTCTTCGGCCTCGCGCCCGACGGCCAGGGACACGCCGGAGCGGCAACCTTCTCGCACTTCAGGATCGACTCCTTGTAACGCACCCGACCCGTAGACCTGTTGAGCCTGTTGGGAGCCGCAATGACGCAGCACCTTGATAGCAAGCGCTTGCACAGACCGGGGTACGGCACGGTCCTGGCCGCCGTCCTGGGCCTTGTCGCCGCGCTGAGTCTCGGAGTGATCGGAGAGGCGAACGCCGCGGGTCCGTCGGCGGCTTCGCCTTCCGCCGATCGCCGGCCCGACCGACCCCACGGCTTCGCCTCCCTCGCCGGGGGCACCACCGGTGGGGCGGGCGGCGAGGTCGTCACCGTCACCGACCAGACCTCCCTGGCCAAGTACGCGGCGGCAAAGGAGCCGTACGTCATCCGGGTGCGGGGCGCCGTCACCGCGCGGCCCTTCGGCGCGAACATCACCGTCGCCTCGGACAAGACCATCGTCGGCGTCGGCACGAGCGGCGAACTGGTGCAGGGCGAGTTCCACCTCGAACCCGGCACGCACAACGTGATCATCCGCAACCTGACGATCCGCGACTCGGCGATCGAGGGCAACTGGGACTGCAAGGACACCGACTTCGACGGCATCCAGATGGACACCGTCCACCACGTGTGGATCGACCACAACCGCTTCTCGAACATCTGCGACGGCCAGCTGGACGTCCGCAAGGACAGCGAGTACGTGACCGTCTCCTACAACCGGTTCGAGAACAACAACAAGACCTTCGGACTCGGCTGGACGGCCGACGTCAGGACGCAGATCACGATCGACCACAACTGGTTCGCGGGCACCAAGCAGCGCAACCCCTCCGTGGACAACGCCGCCTACGCGCACCTGTACAACAACTACCTGACCGCACAGGCCGATCCGGGCGACCCGGTGTGGACGTACGGCAACTGGTCGCGGGGCCGGACCAGGATGGTCATCGAGAACAGCTACTACCGCGACGTCCAGCACCCCTACCAGGCCGACGCCACCGCGGAGCTGGTGCAACGCGGGTCGATCCTCAGGAACACGACCGGCCAGCACGACGAGTGGGGTGCCGCCTTCGATCCGCGGGACTTCTACGACTACCGACTGGACCCCGCGGCAGCCGTGCCGGCGCTGGTGACGCGCTTCTCGGGCCCGCAGCAGCGGATCGGCCACCTCGAGGGTGCCGATGGCTGGGCGTCAGATGCCCGGCGCTGAGCCTGCCTCGCGCCTCGAAGACCCCCACAACTTCATATCTCCGTCTGATCCGGAAGAAGAGAGCCGACCAATGAAGATCAGCATTCGCAGAAGCAGGCGCGCGGCCGTGGCCGTCGCTCTGGGCTCCGTCCTCGCCCTGACCGCCACCGCCTGCGGTGACGACGGCAGCAGCGCGGGCGGCGACAAGGGCGCCGAGGGCAGCGGCACCGGAAAGATCGTCTTCTGGGACAACAACGGCGGTGTCCGCACCGACATCTGGAAGGAGGTCATCGCCGACTTCGAGAAGGCCAACCCGGACATCAAGGTCGAGTACGTCGGGATCCCGTCCACCGACTACCAGTCCAAGGTGGACACCGCCATCCAGGGCGGCGGCCTGCCGGACGTCGGCGGCGTCGGCGCGGCCATGCTCGCCGGGTTCGCCGCGCAGAACGCGCTGGAGCCACTGGACGACCGGCTCGCCAAGTCCTCCCTGAACGGCAAACTGAACGAGGACATGGTCGCCTCGCTGAAGGCCGCGGGGGGCGGTGACGGCAAGCTGTACTCGGTGCCGACCTCCGCCAACAACGGTGTGCTGTACTACCGCACCGACCTGTTCGAGAAGGCGGGGCTGGACGAGCCGGCGACCTGGGACAAGTTCTACGAGGCCGCCGAGAAGCTGACCGACGCCCAGAAGAACGAGTTCGGGTACACCATCCGTGGTGGTGCCGGCTCCATCGCGCAGGCGCTGGACGCCATGTACGGGCAGTCCGGGATCACGTCCTTCTGGGACGCGAGCGGTGAGAAGACGACCGTCAACGACCCCAAGAACGTGGCCGCCTTGGAGAAGTACGCCGCGCTCTACAAGAAGGTCACTCCCGCCGCCGACCTCAACAACGACTTCACCAAGATGGTCGCCCAGTGGGATTCCGGCACGATCGGAATGCTCAACCACAACCTCGGGTCGTACCAGGATCATGTGAAGGCGCTGGGAACCGACAAGTTCCGGGGTATTCCGCAGCCGGTCGGCTCGGGCGGCAAGCGGGTGCAGGTGTCCAACCCGGTTGACGGGATGGGGCTGTTCAAGAGCTCCAGGAACAAGGACGCCGCCTGGAAGTTCATCGAGTTCGCGACCTCGCGCGAGGAGAACTCGAAGTTCAACAAGGCGGCCGGGCAGGTGCCGTCGAACAACGACGCCGCGAAGGACGCGTGGATTTCTGAGGCCGAGCCTACGAAGTTGGCTGCTGCCGCACTGACCGACGGGTCCACGACGATTGTGCAGTTGCCGTACTACCTGCCCGACTGGAACACCATCTCCAAGGCCGACAACGAGCCGAACCTCCAGAAGGTGCTGAACGGGGACATGAGCGCCAAGGAGTTCCTGGACACGGTGGCCGGTCAGCTGAACGAGGCTCAGGCCGAGTGGAAGTCGCGCAACGGCTGAGAGCTCGGTCGATTCGCTGCGCGGCCGGCTGCCCGTCTTGTTGTGGCTGGTCGCGCAGTTCCCCGCGCCCCTAGGTGGGACAACTCGCCCCTGCTGAAAGGCACCCCCGTGTCCCTTACCCGCAGACAGGTCAATTTCGCGGCCGTTGCCGCCGTTCCCCTCGCCCTCGCGGGCACCGGTATCGCCCAAGCAGCGCAGCGCCACCGCACCCTCTACATCGCCGGTGATTCCACCGCCGCTCAGAAATACGCCGACGCCGCCCCCGAGACCGGGTGGGGCATGGCGCTTCCCTTCCTCCTGCGCAAGAACCTGCTCGTCTCCAACCATGCGGTGAACGGGCGCAGTTCGAAGAGCTTCGTCGATGAGGGGCGGCTGGATGTCGTCCTCGCCGCCATCCGGCCCGGCGACCTCCTGCTCATCCAGTTCGCGCACAACGACGAGAAGGCCACCGACCCCGCCCGGTACACCGAGCCCTGGACCACCTACCAGGACTACCTGCGTCTCTACATCGCCGGCGCCGTTGACCGTGGTGCCCGTCCCGTTCTTGCCACCGCTGTCGAGCGCCGCAGGTTCGACGGTGACGGCAACGCTCTGCCGACCCACGGCGACTATCCGGCGGCGATGCGTGCGCTCGCCCGGGAGGAGCGCGTCGCGCTGCTCGACGTTCAGGCGCTGTCGCTCGCGTTGTGGCAGCGGCTCGGGGTCGAGGAGACGAAGACGTACTTCAACTGGACCGCCACCGAGCAGGACAACACGCACTTCAACCCGCCGGGCGCGATCGCCGTGGCGCGTCTCGTGGTGCGGGAGCTGCTGCGTACGCGGGTGCTCGGCCCGCAGGACGTGCGCCGGCTCGGCGAGGAGATCCCGGAGTCCTGGATCACCTGGCCGGAAGCCTCCGCCGCGTAACCACCCCGACTGCAGAAGAGAGAGCCGCACAATGAACGCACGGATATGGCATGGGCATGCCACAAAGAGGGCTGCCGTTCTGATCGGCTGCTCGGCCCTCGTCCTCGGTCTCATCGGTACCGCCGCCCAGGCCGGGCCTCGCGACCTCGGCCGCCAGGTCCTCGGCGCGAACGACGGCTGGGCCTCCGAGGGCGCCGGGACGACCGGCGGGGCCGGCGCCGACGCCGCACATGTGTACACCGTGAGCACCTGGGCGGAGTTCCGGCAGGCGCTCGCCGACGGCACAGGCGCGCCCAGGATCATCAGGGTCGACGGCATGATCGACGCCGCGTCGGAGGGCTGCGACGCCTTCGCGGCGGACGGGTACGACTTCCAGCGGTACCTCGCCGACTACGACCCCGCCGTGTGGGGCCACGACAACCCCGTCAGCGGGGAACAGGAGGAGCTGCGCGCCGCGTCCGCCGCCCGGCAGGACCAGGCCGTCAAGGCGAACGTCCCCGCCGACACCACCATCGTCGGGGTCGGCAAGGGCTCCGGCATCCTCGGCGGCAGCCTCCAGATCAAGGGCGTCGACAACGTCATCCTGCGCAACCTCACCATCGAGGCCCCCGTCGACTGCTTCCCGCAGTGGGACCCGACCGACGACAACAAGACCGGTGCCTGGAACTCCGAGTACGACGGCGTGGTGGTGTACGGCTCGACCCATGTGTGGATCGACCACAACACGCTCACCGACGGCCGCTACCCGGACAGCTCCCTCCCGTCGTACTTCGGCAAGGTCTACCAGCAGCACGACGGGCTCCTCGACATCGTGCGCGGCGCCAACCACGTGACCGTGTCCTGGAACTCCTTCGAGGACCACGACAAGACCATGCTGATCGGCAACAGCGACAGCGCGGGTTCCACCGACACCGGCAAGCTCAAGGTCACCCTGCACCACAACCGCTTCGAGGGGATCGTCGAGCGGGCGCCCCGGGTGCGGTTCGGGCAGGTCGACTCGTACAACAACCACTTCGTCGTCACCGGGGACCAGAACTACGCGTACGTCTTCGGCATCGGCGCCTCCTCGCAGCTGTACGCCACGCACAACGCCCTCTCGCTGGCGCCCGGCGTCAGCGTCGGCAAGGCGCTGAAGAAGTGGAACGAGGCGCCGCTGACCGCCGAGGACAACTACGTCAACGGGAAGCTGACGGATCTCATCGCCGTCCACAACGCCGAGATCCCCGGCGAGCCGCTCCGGTCCGGCGCCGGATGGACGCCGACCCTGCGGACCAAGGTCGACAACCCCAAGGCGGTGCCTGGCATCGTCGACCGCTGCGCGGGTGCCGGCAAGCTGCGCTGACCTCCGTCTCCCGACCCGGGCCGGCCGCCCCGGCCCCCCCGGCCCCCCCGGCCCGGCCCCCCCGCGAGGAAGCACCGCCCCCCTGAAGAGCCGCACTCCCAAGGAGCACCCGCATGCCCTCGCCCCACCGCCGACTCCCCCTGTCCAGAAGGGGATTCCTGCTCGCGAGCACCGCCGCCGTCACGCCGGCCCTCGCGCCGGCTCCCGCCCGGGCCGCCGGCAACTCCAGGCCGCCCCGCCCGTTCGGCCGCTACGGTTCACCGGGCGCCCGTCCGACCCCGCAGACCCTGTACGTCCACCCGTCCGGCCACGGCGACTTCACGTCCGTCCAGGCCGCCGTCACCGCGTCGACCGGCAACGGCTGGACACTGGTCATCGCACCGGGAACGTACCGGGAGACCGTCGCCGTGGACGTGACCCGGACGGGCATGACCTGGCTGGGCGCCAGTGGCGACCCGCGTGACGTCGTCATCGTGTACGACAACGCCGCCGGCACCCCCAAGCCCGGCGGCGGCACCTACGGCACCACCGGCTCCGCCACGACCCTCGTCCAGGCCGACGGCTTCACCGCCCGCGATCTCACCTTCGCCAACGACTGGCTGCGCGCCGACCACCCCGGCGTCAGTGGCACCCAGGCCGTCGCCATCAAGGTGCAGGGCGACCGGTCGGCCTTCCACCACTGCCGTTTCCTCGGCCACCAGGACACCCTGTACGCCGACTCGATCGCCCTCGGCGTCTTCGCCCGCCAGTACTTCTCGCACTGCTATGCCGAGGGCGACGTCGACTTCGTCTTCGGGCGCGCCACGGCCGTCTACGAGCACTGCCACTTCCGGACCCTGACCCGGACCGACCTCTCCTCGGCCCCGTACGGCTTCGCCTTCGCCCCCTCGACAGCGGGCGCCAACCCGCGCGGCTACCTGGTGACCAGAAGCCGTATCAGCAGTGCCGCCCCGGACGCCCACTACAAGCTGGCCCGCCCCTGGGTGCCCAGCTCCGACACCACCGCCCGCCCCAGCCTCGTCGTCCGGGAGACCCACCTAGGGCCCGGCATCGACGCGGTCGCGCCCTACACGAACATGTCGGACGGCTTCCCGTGGCAGGACCAGCGCTTCGCCGAGTACCGCAACAGAGGACCCGGCGCGGTCGTCACCGTCCCGGCCAACCGACCCCAACTCACCTCCGCACAGGCCGCGTCGGCCACCCGCGCGGCCTACCTCGGCGACTGGCAGCCGTGGAAGGCGGGGTACTGACATGCGCAGACGCACTCTGCTGGCCGGGATGGCGGGGACGGCGGGGATGGCCGGGGCGGCGGGCGGCGCCCTGATCGCCGCCGGAGCCGCTCCCGCCGCCGCGAGTGCCTGCCGTGTCCTGCACGTCCGCCCCGGAGACTGCGTCCAGGCGGCCGTGGACGCGGTGGAAGGGCCCGGCTGGACGATCGTCGTGCACCCGGGGACGTACCGCGAGGTCGTCAGCATCCCGGCCGGCAAGCGGGCGTTGACCGTGCGCGGCGCCACCCGCGACCCGCGCGCCGCCGTCATCGTCCACGACAACGCGAACGGCACGAAGAAGCCCGACGGCAGCACGTACGGCACCGCCGGCTCCGCCACCCTCACCTCGGCGGCCCCCGGTCTCACCGTCCGCGACCTGACCATCGCCAACGACTGGCTGCGCACCGACCACCCCGACATCACCGGCACCCAGGCGGTGGCCGCCTACACCTACGGCGACCGCACCCACTTCGAGAACGTCCGGCTGCTGGCCCACCAGGACACGCTCTTCGTCGAGACGAGCGCCCTGGGCGCCTTCGACCGGCAGTACTTCCACCGCTGCTACATCGAGGGCGACGTCGACTTCGTCTTCGGCCGGGCGACCGCGGTCTTCGAGGACTGCCACTTCCACACGCTGCAACGGGACGTGGACTTCCTCCCCAAGGGCATGGTCTTCGCCCCGTCCACCGCCCGCGCCAACCCGTACGGCATCCTCAGAACCACCCGTGCACCCGAGCACCGGCCGTCACCGCAGGGCCCGGACCCTCTCCATCGCGCTCGGCGCAGGCACGAACGCCCCGCCGGTCGTCACCGGCGGGGCGCTTCGCTCTGCCGGCCGAGGGGGGCTCAGGCCGGCAGGTCCAGGGGTGGCTCCGCTCACGCGTGCGTGATGTCAGATCGCGTACGTGATGTCAGATGCCGAGAAACCGCGGCAGGTTGCTTCCGGACGGTGCTTCACGAATCGCCGTCGGCCGCCCCTTCGTTGTCGTCGTGGGCTGCGAAGTCGCCCGCCACGGACAGCTGCCCGCCGCCCGCCGTGGCCGTCATCGCATAGCTGTCGTCTCCGGCGTCCCGGCCGCCGCGGTCATGGGCGTACTGCCCCGCGAACACCCACTCGCCCTCACGGACCGTACGTCCGTCCTTGAGTGTCCAGGTGTAGACGAGGAAGCCGTTCTCCTCCTCGACGGTCAGCGTGAAGTCCTCCTCCGGCAGCGAGCGCCAGGCGCCGGCCGTGGTGACCCCGCCGGTCTGCTTGACCTTCAACCGGACGGTGAGCGCGGTGAGCTGTTCGCTCGTGCGGAGGGTCAGATTGCTCTGGGCCCAGAAGTCGTTGCTGTGCGGGTCCACCGAGCCGTCCGACCACAGGGGACCGTCCTCGACGCCCTCGGCGGCGGGGGGCTCGGCGGTGGCGCTCGGCTGCCGGGTCGGCGTGTCGGTCGTCTCGCGGGACTCCGGCGTCCGCTCCGGCGTCGGGTCCGCCGACGCGGCGGGCGGGACCGGGGCGCGGCTCGTCGCGCCCGGGGGCGGGGCGGGCGTCGGTGAAGTGGACACCGACTGCTGCGGGGTGTCCTCCTTCACGGCGGACGCCACCGCGTACCCGCCGACCGCGAGCACTCCGGCGACCGCGGCCGTGGCGCTGACGACCCGGAACCAGCCGTACCCGGGAGGACGGGTCGCCCGGTGGTCGGTGCGGGTCTGCCCCGACGGGTCCGTCATGCCGCGCTCGACCCGGGCCAGCATCCGCTCGCGGTCGGGCTCGTGCGCCTCGGCCGCCTCGTGCAGCCGGGCGCGCAGTTCGTCGTGCACGTCCCGCCGCATCATCGGTTCCTTCCTCCGGCGCCCTCGGTGTGCACCATCGCCACCGCATGCACCTTGAGGGGAGTGCCCTGTGTCCCGAGCAGCCGTTGCAGCTCGGCCACCCCTTTCGAGGTCTGGCTCTTCACCGTACCGACCGATATCCCGAGGGCGAGCGCGGTGTCCTTCTCGGAGAGGTCGAAGGCGTGCCGCAGCACCACGCAGGCGCGCTTGCGGAACGGGAGTCTGCGCAACGCCTCCTGGACGTCGACGACGCCCGCGACGTCCGGGTTCTCCGTCTTCTCCTCGCGCTGCGACCAGAAAAGAGCGACCCGCCGCCGCTCCCGGACCGCGCTGCGGATTCTGGTGCGGGCCAGATTGGCCACGACACCACGCGCGTACGCCACCGGACGATCGGCCGCGCGGACCCGGTCCCAGCGGTGCCACAGCGCCAGCAGCGCGTCCGCGGCCAGATCGTCGGCCGCGTCCGCCTCGCCCGTCAGCAGGTGGGCCAGACGAGCGAGTTCGGCATAGTGGCGCTCGAAGAAGGCATGGAACTCCACGGAGGCGGCGTCGTCGACGACCGTGCCCACGGGCGGCCCTCCTTGCCAATGAGTGGCATGTGAATGACATGTGATCGTCCGGCGGTCATTCCGCGATCATGCGGCGAGGTCCGGAAGCGTAGCAGTGATCGAATGCCCTGTTCGTACGAGGTGTCGAACGGCGTGTGGTGCTTCGCACGTGAACAGGCCTGATTCCGTAACACGGAGAAAACCTGAAGCGCGTTCAACGCGGGAACAATCCAGCCAGCATCCGCACACCGATCAGTCAGGCAGCAAGGAGCAACCGTCATGTCCGATTCCCAGAAGGTGGCCGACCGGTCAACTGCCCCGCCACCAGGCGTGAACAGCGTCGACCGGTTCTTCAAGATCTCCGAACGGGGGTCCACCTTCGCCCGTGAGATACGGGGCGGCTTCGCCACGTTCTTCACGATGGCCTACATCCTTGTCCTGAATCCCATCATCCTGGGCAGTGCGAAGGACAAGTTCGGCCACCAGTTGGATGCGGTCCAACTCACCACCGCCACCGCCCTGGTGGCCGCGGTCATGACGATCATCATGGGTGTCGGCGGCAACCTCCCGCTCGCCCTCGCCGCCGGCCTGGGCCTGAACGCCGTCGTCGCCTTCCAGATCGCCCCGCTGATGTCCTGGGACGACGCGATGGGCCTGGTCGTCCTCGAAGGCCTGCTGATCTGCGTGCTGGTGCTCACCGGGCTGCGCGAGGCCGTCATGCATGCCATCCCGCAGCCGCTCAAGCAGGCGATCAGCGTCGGCATCGGCCTGTTCATCGCGTTCATCGGCTTCGTCGACGCCGGATTCGTCAGCCGAATCCCGGACGTCGCGAACACCACCGTGCCGGTTCAGCTGGGCGGCACCGGCACCCTCACCGGGTGGCCGATCCTCGTGTTCTGCCTCGGCGTTCTGCTGACGATCGCTCTGCTCGCCCGGAAGGTGAAGGGCGCCATCCTGATCAGCATCGTGACCATGACGGTCCTCGCGATGATCATCAACTCGGTGGCGGACATCAAGGCCTGGGGCCTGACCACGCCGGCGTGGCCCGACAAGGTGGTCGACACCCCCGACTTCGGACTCATCGGCGACTTCAGCCTGTTCGGTGCGTTCGGCGAGACCACCGCCATCACCGTCGTGCTGCTGATCTTCACGCTGGTGCTGTCCGACTTCTTCGACACCATGGGCACGGTCGTCGGCATCAGCGCCGAAGCCGGACTCCTCGACGAGCAGGGCAAGGTGCCGAACCTCGGCAGGGTGCTGCTGATCGACGGCGCCGCGGCGGCAGCGGGCGGCGCGGCCTCCTCGTCCTCGGCGACCTCCTACATCGAGTCGGCCGCCGGCGTCGGCGAAGGCGCGCGCACCGGCTTCTCCAACCTCGTCACCGGAGGCCTGTTCGCCCTGGCCCTCTTCCTGACCCCGCTGCTCACGATCGTCCCGCTCCAGGCGGCGGCCCCCGCGCTCGTCGCCGTCGGCTTCCTGATGATGACCCAGGTGAAGCACATCGACTGGGACAAGTACGAGATCGCCATCCCGGCGTTCCTGACCATCGCCGTCATGCCCTTCACCTACTCGATAACGAACGGCATCGGGGCGGGCTTCCTCGCCTATGTCGTGATCAAGACGGTGCTGGGCAAGGCGAAGGACATCCACTGGCTGCTGTGGGGAACGTCGGTGCTGTTCCTGGTGTACTTCGCCATCAACCCGATCGAGCAGCTCCTGGGCATCAAGTGACCTGCTAGTTCTTGAGCGCCGCCTCCATCACCTTCTTGGCCACGGGGGCGGCCAGCCCGTTGCCGCTGACCTCGGACCTGGCCGCGTTCGACTGCTCGATGATCACCGCCACGGCGACCTCCTTGCCGTCGGCCTTCCCGTACGACGTGAACCAGGCGTACGGCGTCTTGCTGTTCCTCTCGCCGTGCTGGGCCGTGCCCGTCTTGCCGCCCACCGTCGCGCCAGGGATCTGCGCGTTCGTGCCCGTGCCCTTCTCGACGACCGTCTGCATCGCCGACTGGAGCTGCTCGGCGGTGTCCGAGCTGACGATCTCCTTGGTCTCGGCCCTGTCGTCGTAGTTCTCCAGGACGTCGCCGCCCCCATCGGTGATCTGCGACACCATGTGCGGCGAGACCAACTTGCCGCCGTTGGCTATGGCGGCGGACACCATGGCGATCTGCAGCGGGGTCGCGGTGACGTCGAACTGGCCGATGCCCGAGAGCGCGGTCTGCGGCTTGTCCATGTCGGAGGGGTACACGCTGGGGTACGCCCGCACCGGGACGTCCTGCTCCTCGTCGTTGAAGCCGAACTTCTCGGCGGTCTCGCGGACCTTGTCCTGACCCAGGTCGACGGCCATCTTCCCGAAGACGTTGTTGCAGGAGTACTGGAGCGCGACCCTGATCGAGGCGTCCTCACAGGGGGCGTTGGGGTTCTCGTTGCCCAGGTCCCTGCTCGAGTCCGGCAGGTCGTACGGGTCCGGGCTGTCCGTCTTCTCGTCCACCGACGAGTACAGGCCGTCCTCCAGCGCGGCGGCCGCCACGACCAGCTTGAACGTCGAACCCGGCGGCAGCGGCTGCCGCAGCGCGCGGTTCGTCATCGGCTTCTCGGCGTCCTTGGTCAGCTGCGTCCAGGCCTTCGAGTCGCCCGTGGTGATCCGCGACGGGTCGTACGACGGAGTGGAGACGACCGCGAGGATCTTCCCGGTCCTGGGGTCGATCGCGACTGCGGCGCCCTTGTTGTCGCCGAGCGCCTCGTAGGCCGCCTTCTGCACATCCGGGTCGATCGTCGTGACCACGTTGCCCGGGTCGGCCCGCTTGTCGGTGATGGTGTCCATCACGCTCTTCACGCGGGTGTCGCTGCCGTCGAGCAGGTCCTGATAGATGCCCTCCAGCTGGGTGGCTCCGAACGCCTGCGAGCTGTAGCCGGTCACGGCCGAGTACAGCGAGCCGTCCGTGTAGGTCCGCTTGTACGCCAGGTCGCCGCTCTTCGTCGGCGCCGAGCCGGTGACCGCCTCGCCGCCCACGATGATGTTGCCGAGCGGCTGGCTGTACAGCGCCATCGTGTTCCGCCGGTTGTTCTTGTCGTCCGCGAGGGCCTGGCCTTCGTAGAACTGCACCCAGGTCGCCCTGACCAGCAGAGCGAACACCAGGAGCAGCGTGAAGACGGACGCCCGCCTGATCGTCTTGTTCATCCCACCCGAGAGGACGATCCGGATGGGGGCAAACGTTCCCTTGCGCCCGCATTTCTCATCGCGTGTTCATGAAGCCCGCCTCGTACGCGGCGATCACGGCCTGCGTGCGGTCCCGGGTGCCGGTCTTCGCCAGCACCGCCGCCACATGCGACTTCACGGTGGCCGGGCCGACCTCCATCCGCCGCGCGATCTCCGCGTTGGTCAGGCCCTGCGCCATCAGCCGCAGCACCTCGCTCTCGCGTCCTGTGAGCCTCGCCACCCAGGGCGGCGGCGCTGGGTACGCGCGCGCGTGCTCGGCCGCGAGGGCGCGTACGGCCGCCGGGAACAGCAGGCTGTCGCTGTGCGAGACCAGCCGTACGGCCTGCACGAGTGCGTCGGCGTCCGCCCGCTTCAGCAGGAACCCGGCCGCTCCGGCGCGCAGGGCGTCGTACACGTAGGAGTCGTTCTCGAAGGTGGTCACGACGACGATACGGGGCGGTTCGTCGAGGGTGGCGAGGATCTGCTCGGTGGCCCGGATGCCGTCGATCTCGGGCATGCGGACGTCCATGAGCACGACATCGGGCCGCCGGTCCCGTACGACGGACACCGCCTCGGCGCCGGTCGCCGCCTCGCCGACCACCTCCAGGTCCGGCTCGGCGGAGAGGATGGCGCGCAGGGCGCTGCGGACCATGCGCTCGTCGTCGGCCAGGACGACACGGATCGCGGGGCGGGGCGTCATGGGCGTTCCCTCGGAGTCGGTGGGCAAGTCGTCGGCAGCCGTACGCGCAGTCTCCAGAGGCCCTCCGCCCCAGCCGCTTGCACCGGCCCCGCCGTCGTCGTCCCGCCCAGCAGCCGCGCCCGGTCTGCGATGCCGCGCAGCCCGTGGCCGCCGCCGGGGCGGCAGGCGGGGGCGTGGGTCAGCGGGTTCTCCACGGTGATGTCCAGGTGCCCTTCGACGATCACGATCCGCAAGGCCACGCTCACCCGCTCCCCGGCGTGCTTCAGGGCGTTGCTCAACCCCTCCTGCACGATCCGGTAGGCCTCGCGGGACAGGACGGGCGGCAGGGCCTGTGCATCGGCGTCGATGCCGGCGGTCACACGCAGCCCGCCCGCGCGCGTGCGGCGCAGCAGGCCGTCCAGGTCGGCGGCGAGGGTGGGCGCGGGAGCCGTACCGGGAGTGTCGCCGTCCCTCAAGACGCCCAGGACGGCGTCGAGTTCGCCGACCGTACGCCGTGTCGTGTCCTCGATCGCGGCGAGGGCCTCGCGGACGAACTCCGGGTCGGTGTCGAGAACCCGGCGGGCCGCGCTCGCCTGCAGGGTGACGGCGCTCAGGGCGTGGCCGACGGAGTCGTGCAGTTCGCGCGCGAGCCGGTTGCGCACGGCGAGGTCGGCGGCGTGCGCCTCGGCCGCCGCGAGGCGGTCCTCGGGCGTGGGGCCGAGCAACGCGGGCGCCCAGCGGGCGAGAAGCGAGCCGCAGACGGCCGCGCAGCCGGCCAGCGCGACGAGCGTCGCCACGCCGGCGACCGGCGCGAGCGCCAGCACCCAGGTCTGGTCGAGGGCCTCGGGCAGGTCGACCAGCCGATCCCCGCCCAGCCACACGAGCAGCGGCAGCGCGGTGAGGAAGCCGGCGAACGGCGGCACCGCCAGCGACATCCCCGAGATGATCCCGCCGAACCCGAGATGCAGCGTGAACCAGGCCGCCGCCCGCCCCTTCGCCGCCCGCGTCCGGGCAGGCCCGTGGGCGAGCAGGCCCGTGCCGACACCGCACAACGACCGCACCGCGCCGGCCTCCATGGGCCGGGTCAGCGGGAACAGGACTGCGGTGAGGGTGGCGAGGGGCAACCCGACGGCGAAGGAGAGCAGTTGGAGAGGGAGGTCGTTGAAGACGTACCGCGAGTCGGTGGCGGGACCGACGACGAGCTGGCCGACGAAGACGTACGGCATCGCGAGCGCGCCGCCGAGGATCAGATGAATCCAGCGCCGGCGCGCCCGCCGCCCGAACAGCAACCCGATGAACCGGCTCACGCCGTACGACGATTCCGGCTCGCGGAGCGCTCCGCGAGGAAGTGGACCCCGAGGCAGGCGACGAGGATGCCGACGATCATCTGGCCAGCGTAGGCGAGGTTCATCAGTGGTGTCGGGGCGTCGGCCACGTCGGTGAGCGGGGCCAGCGACAGCCAGCCCGCCCAGCAGACCGCGGCCGCCGAGCCGACCCAGGCGAGGGCGAGGGGCAGCCCGACGGGCAGGGCCCGGCCGCGCCGGAAGGCGAGGAGAAGTCCGCCGGTGACGGCCATGGCGAGGAACACGGCCGACAGGGCCGCCATGACGTAGAACCCACTGGTCCGGTCTGCGAGGTGGGTCTCCTCGAGCCCGGCGGTGCCGCCGCACGCCCACAGCAGGTGGGCGATCAGCGGCGGCAGCGCGCAGCCGGCCGCCGCCACGGCGACGGCACGCTGTGCCCCTGCGATGAGGCCGACCGGAAGCTCCCAGACCCGCCCCTCCCACAACCGGCCCCAGCGGTCGCGGGCGTAGAGCACGAGCAGGGGGCCGAGGGTGAGCCCCTGCACGATGAATCCGGTGTAGACGACCCCGAAGACCCAGGCGTCGAGGAACGGTTCACCACCGGCGGTGGTGTGCGCGGGCCCGCCGAGCGCGTCGACGACGAGCTGGATCGGGAACCCGGCCATGATCGGCGCGAGCAGCCCGGTGGCCACCCAGGCGGGCAGGACGAGCAGCCACGCGGGCACCCGCAGCCCCCACGGCCGGGTCAGCAGCAGCGCGAGCGCGATGACGGCCGCGTCCATGAGCACGGTGACGCTGTTGGCGACGACGATGCTCGCCCGGTGCTCCAGCAGCGAGCTGCCGTCCGGGATGCCGATCCGGCTCCCCGCGATCCAGGCGGCCTTGAGCGAGAGATAGGGCACGCAGGAGACGATGGCGACGGCCCGCAGGGCACGACGGGACCTGCCGGGGCCGACGGCGTGGTCGGTCTCCGGGGCTGGAGCGAGTGTCTGCGTCATACGGCCACGCTCCCGCGAGAGCACCGGCCGACGCCTCCTGCGAGGCGATGATCCGTCTCCGCCTGACGGGGGAGACGACCTCACCCCTCCAGGTGCAGCACGACCTCGTCGATCTCCTCGCCCCGCGCGTTCGCGAAGCCCCGCGCGTGCGCGCTCACCCGGAACCCGCACTTGTGCAGCACCCGCAGCGAGCCCTCGTTGTCCGCCGCCGCCCGCGCGTACAGCGGGCGTTCGGGGACCTGGGCGAGCAGCCCCCGCAGGGCGGCCGTGGCGACTCCCCGGCCCCAGTACGCGCGGTCGACCCAGTAGGTGACCTCCCGCTCGCCCGGCTCCCCGTACACGGCCGCGCTGCCCACCACGTCACCGTCGGCCAGGATCGTGCGCAGCACGTCGTCCGAGGACCGGATCCGCCTCCAGTGGGCGTCGAAGGCGTCCCGGTCCTCCGGGTCCTTGGGGGTGAAGGCCGCCATCCGCAGGGCCTCCGGGTCGTTCAACTGCCGGTAGAAAACCGGCAGATCGCTGTCGTGTACCTCGCGGAGTTCCACATCCATGGAGTCAGAGCCTACGAGTGGCCAGCGTCAGCCTGTCGCGTGCGTCGAACAGCGCGTCCTTCACCATCTGCTCGTGCGCGGGCGTCAGCCGTGCCACCGGCACCGAGCAGCTGATCGCGTCGCGGGCCGGCGTGCGGTACGGGATCGCCACGCCGAAGCAGCGCAGGCCGAGGGTGTTCTCCTCGCGGTCGACGGCGAAGCCCTGTTCGCGGACCTGGTGCAGTTCCTCGATGAGCTTCTCGCGGTCGGTGATCGTGTTCTCGGTCAGCGCGGGGAGCGTCTCCGGGAGCATCTTGCGGACCTGTTCGTCCGTGTAGGTGCTCAGCAGCGCCTTGCCCAGGGAGGTCGAGTGGGCCGGGAGCCGGCGCCCGACCCGGGTGAAGGGGCGCAGGTAGTGCTGGGACTGGCGGGTGGCCAGGTAGACGACGTTCGTGCCGTCCAGGCGGGCCAGGTGGATCGTCTCCGTCGTGTCGTCCGAGAGGCGGTCCAGCGTCGGTCGCGCCGCCGCGACCACCTCGTCGCCGTCGATGTACGAGGTGCCGACCAGCAGCGCCCGTACGCCGATGCCGTACCGCGTGCCCGTCGCGTCCGTCTCCACCCAGCCGAGCTCCACGAGCGTGCGCAGCAGCATGTACAGACTGGACTTGGGGTAGCCGACGGCCTCCTGGACCGCCGCGAGGGAGTGCATACCGGGGCGTCCGGCGAAGTATTCGAGCAGTTCAACCGTCCGTACCGCGGACTTGACCTGCGCTCCGCCCCCCGTCTCGACAGCCGACATCGCCCTTGACCCCTTCGTTCGACGGGAAATAGTCTCCGAAGCATATTCATCATCAGAGACAGCGTTCAGTATATCGAACGACCCTGGTGGATGACCCAGTACTGCGGCATTACATGTGGAGGGACCCGCGGTGGCAGCAGCACCAGTCTGGAGTGTCGACCCCCGAACCGGGAAGCAGCGTGAACAGGTTGCGGTGGAGGCCACAGCCCAGGAGGTGGACGCCGCCGTCCGCGCCGCGCACGAAGCGCGAGGTGCGCTCGCCGACCGCACGGTCCGCGCGGCCTTCCTGCGCGGCGCCGCCGACCGGCTGCAGGCCGCGGGGGACCACCTCGTCGAGGCCGCCGACGCCGAGACCGCGCTCGGCCCGGTCCGCCTCACCGGTGAACTCGCCCGCACCTGCTACCAGCTGAGGGCCTTCGCGGACATCGTCGACGAGGGCGCCTTCCTCGACGTCGTCATCAACCACCCCGACGACACCGCGACCCCGCCCATCCCGGACCTGCGCCGCTACAAGGTGCCCCTCGGCGTCGTCGCCGTCTACTCGGCCTCCAACTTCCCCTTCGCCTTCTCCGTCGCCGGCGGCGACACCGCGAGCGCGCTGGCCGCGGGCTGCCCCGTCGTCGTCAAGGCCCACCCCGACCACCCGGCGCTGTCCGAGCTGGTCGCCAAGGTGCTGCGGACGGCTGCCGCCGAGCACGGCATCCCGGCGGGCGTGGTGGGCCTGGTGCACGGCTTCGAGGCCGGCATCGAGCTGATCAGGCACCCGCTGGTCGCCGCGGCCGGCTTCACCGGTTCGGTACGGGGCGGGCGTGCCCTCTTCGACGCCGCCGCGGCCCGTCCGGTCCCGATCCCCTTCCACGGCGAGCTGGGCTCCCTGAACCCCGTCGTGATCACCGAGGCCGCCGCCGCCGAGCGGGCCGAGGCCATCGGCACCGGGCTGGCCGGCTCGATGACGCTGGGCGTCGGCCAGTTCTGTGTGAAGCCCGGGCTCGTGCTCGCGCCGAGCGGTGCGGCGGGTGACCGGCTGCTGAAGTCGCTCACGGACGCCGTCAGCAACACCGAGGCGGGCGTCCTGCTGGACCACCGGATGCGGGACAACTTCCTCGCGGGGGTCGCCGAGCGCACCGGGCTGCCGGACGTGGAGTCGCCGGTGACCCCGGGGGCGGGCGGGGAGCACACGGTCAGCGCCGGCTTCCTGACCGTCGCGGCCGAGAAGCTGACCGCCGAGGGGGCCTACGACCTGCTCCTCGAGGAGTGCTTCGGGCCGGTGACGGTCATCGTCCGCTACGACGACGACGCCCAGGCCCAGGCCGTGCTGTCCCGGCTGCCCGGCAACCTCACGGCGACGGTTCACCTGTCGGCCGAGGAGGCCGCGGGCGAGGGGCGGGGCGCGGAGATCCTCGCGGAGCTGACGCCGCTGGCCGGTCGCGTGCTGGTCAACGGGTGGCCGACGGGTGTCGCCGTGGCGCCGGCCCAGCATCACGGCGGTCCGTACCCGGCGACGACCTCGACGTCGACGTCGGTGGGCGGCACCGCGATCGAGCGGTGGCTGCGGCCGGTCGCCTATCAGGGCGCGCCCGAGGCGCTGCTGCCCGCGGAACTGCGGGACGACAATCCGCTGGGGCTGCCCCGGCGGTTCAACGGCACGCTGGAGCGCTGAGCGCTTCGCCGGGAGTGCCGGGGGATTCGGCCGTCGTTGGTCTGCGCCGCCGCCGTGGCTGGTCGCGCGGTTCCCCCTGAAGGCGTTGCGGCCGCCGGCGTGCGGGGGTCAGTTCGCGTCGGCCTCCAGGCCCGCGTCCCGGGCCAGGAGGGCAGCCTGCACCCTGTTCTCGCAGTCGAGCTTGGTCAGGATGCGGCTGACGTACGTCTTCACCGTGGCCTCGCTCATGTGCAGCCGGGCCCCCGCGTCCGCGTTGGACAGGCCCTCGCCCAGCAGGGCCAGTACCTCGCGTTCGCGGGCGGTCAGGTCGGCCAGCCGGCGGCGGGCCTCCTCGCCGCGCGCCGTGGCGGCGGGGGAGGCCAGGGTGTCCACGACGTGCCGGGTGGCCGCCGGGGACAGGTAGGCGTTCCCGGCCGCCGCCGCGCGCACCGCGTGGATCAGCTCCTGCGGCGCGGAGTCCTTCAACAGGAAGCCCGCGCCGCCGTGGCCGAGCGCACGCAGGACGTTGTCGCGCTCACCGAAGGTGGTCAGGATCAGCACGCGTACCCCCGGCGCTGCCCGGCCGAGCTCGGCCAGCGCGGTCAGGCCGTCCATCACCGGCATCTGGATGTCCAGCAGGGCCACGTCGACCGCGGTGCTCCGGGCGGTCTCCACCGCCTCCCGGCCGTCGCCCGCCTCGGCGACGACGTCGATGTCGTCGGCCGAGGTGAGGATCATCCTGATGCCGGCCCGGATGAGCGGCTCGTCGTCGGCGACGAGGACCCGGATCACGCGGCCTCCTGCACGGTGTCGGTGTGATGAGCGGATGGCAGAGCCCCGCCATCATGCCGGATCCGGTCACCTGTGCGACCCGGTTGGCGCCGTTCAGAGCTTGTCCTTGTAGGACTCCTTCGCGACCAGCTTCCCGTCGCGGAAGCAGAACCGGTAGACGATGTCGTCGTCGATGTCCAGATAGTGACGGCACGTGGCGCCCTCGGGCAGCGGCGGGCCCTTCTTCTCCTGACCGTCGGTGAGCAGGGAACTGCCCTTGGGCAGCTTGGCCTTCACGTCCTTCTCGGCGGCGCCCACCTTCGCGGACCTGTACACGCTCGGCGATATGGTGCCGCTCTCCACCTCGTCGAACAGCGCCATCAACCCCCAGGCACCGAGGGCGAGAACGCCCCCGACGAGGACGACGGAGGTGACGGCACAGCCGAGGGCGACCTTCTTCTTGCTGCTCATGATGGCGGCGAACTCCCCTTGCGGATCGGAACGGTCGAAGACCGCTCCACCGTCGCCCGCCGCGCCCCCGCCGGGCTGCCCCCGAAAGTCGTCGTCCGGGGCGACGGAGGTCGCGCCGTCCGGGCGGGGCAGGGTCTCGCCACCGCCGTAGGGCAGCACACCGGCGAGGCGGAAGCCGCCGTCGGGGCCGGGACCGGTGTGCACCATGCCGCCGACCAGCCGTGCCCTCTCGCGCAGGCCCGCCAGCCCCTGGCCGCCGCTCACCGCGGGCGGGGCCTCCGGTGCCCCGGCCGGCACGGGCCCGTTGGCCACCTCGACCACCAGGCTGTCGGGTTCGTAGCGCAGCGCCACCGTGATCGGGGCGCCCGGCGCATGCTTGTGCGCGTTGGTCAGGCCCTCCTGGGCGATGCGGTACGCCGCGTGGTCGGCGGCGGGCGCGAGGGGACGTACGGTGCCGGAGCGGTGCAGCTCGATGGCGGCGCCCGCGGCCCGCGACGCATCGACCAAACCGTCGACGGCGGCCGCCACGCGGGCCGTGGGGGGTTCGGCGTCGCCCGGGTCCGGCTGCTGTCCGGCAGGCGCCTCGACGCCGTCCCGCAGGATGCCCACTGCCTCGCGCAGCTCCCGCATCGCGGCCCTGGAGGCCTCGCGGAGGATGCCCACCCCTTCCCGCTGCCGTTCGCCCAGCTCCGGGTCCACCTCCAGCGCCCCGGTGTGCACGGCGATCAGGGCGAGCTGGTGGCCGAGGCTGTCGTGCATGTCCTGGGCGATGCGCTGCCGTTCGAGGAGACGGGCCTGCCGCGCCACCATCGCCTGCTCGCGCACCAGCTGGGCGTTGTGCCGCTGCAGGGCGTCGAGCAGCGCATGACGCTGGGCGCGATAGCGGGAGGCGAGCCCCGGCACGATCACCATCGCCAGAAACGTGCCCGCCGCCAGCGCGGCCGTCATGAGCAGCGACAGCCGGAACTCCTCGCCGGCAGCGCTGTGGGCGCCCACGGCGAGGTAGAGGACGAATCCCGCGGCGTACGCGGCCAGCGCCCGCCCGGGACGCATGATGCGGCTGCCCGCCGACCAGCTCGCGTACATCAGCAGCGGCGCCGCGCCGCCCACCGCACCGGCCAGGGCCGACGAGACGAGCAGCACCGTGGCCGGCAGCGAGCGGCGGGCCAGCGACAGTACGGCGACGAACAGGGCCACGGCGACGCCCCACGCTCCGAATCCGGCATCGCCGTCGAAGAGGCCCGCCGTTACGGAGAGCACGACGGTGAGCACGACCTCCCCGATGATCCGCTTACGGGGCCACGGGGAGGCGGCGACGAGCCGGGCGCGGAGCGGGCGGTCGGTAGGGGGTATCACTGCTACGTCCACGCGCAGACGATAGACAGCCGCCCCCCGGGGCCCGCATCCGCCCTTCGGCGCCCCCGCGAACGACGAAAGTGAACACCCGCTCCCTGCCGCAGCCGTCATCTTTGGTCGCTGCGGACGACGACTTACGGAGACTGCCCCGGGCCGGGTCGCGCGGTGAGGATGGATGCGCCGGACGACGGAGCCGGCGGCAGCGACCAGCGGCTCGGGGAGCGGAACAGTGGACAGTGCGCGACAGCAGGCGAACGAGCGCTTCACCATCCGGCAGAAGACCACCTTCATGATCAACCGGTATGTCGTGGCCGAGACGCTGCCCGACGGCTCCGAAGGCCGGGTCCTCGCCTTCGCCGAGCAGAAGCGGATGACGCTCAAGGAGCGGATGACCTTCTACACCGACGAGTCCAAGGGCCGCGTCCTGTTCACCGCCCAGGCCCGTCAGGTCCTGGACGTCGGCGCCGTCTACGACGTGCGGGACGCGGCGGACAACCCTCTCGGCACGTTCCGCAAGAAGTTCGCCGCCTCGCTGCTGCGCTCGACGTGGGAGCTGGACCAGCCGGGCTCGGTCGCCGCCGTCGGGCGGGAGCGCAACCGGGTCGTGGCAGTACTGCGCCGGGTCTGGGAGCTGCTGCCGCTCGACCTGGTGCCGTTCGTGTGGCCGTACCACTTCGACTTCACCTCGGGCGACAAGCAGGTGATGAGCGTCGACAAGAAGATGGGGCTGCGCGACCGCTACCTCGTCGACGTGGCCTCGCCCGATCTCGACCTGCGTCTCGCCATCGCCCAGGCCGTGGCCCTGGATGCCCTCCAGTCACGCTGACCGGGACCCCCCTGGGGCCCCCGCCGCCGGGCCCCGCCTGGAAGAATCCCGCCATGGACCTGAAACTCCCCGAACTGCCTTTCCTGCTGCGCACCTACGGCCCCGACGGCCACTGGTCCTACGAGGACGGCATGCTCTCCGGCTGGGCCGGCGCCCGGCAGGACCGTTTCGTGCCGCCCACCGGGGAGGCCCTGGACGCCGCCTCCGACGCGCCCCGGCTGCTCGGCGCGCCCGAGGGCGACTTCCAGCTGATCGCCCGCGTCACCGTCGGATTCGCGGGCGCCTTCGACGCCGGGGTCCTCTACGTCCACGTCGGCGAGCGGGCCTGGGCCAAGCTGTGCCTGGAGTACTCCCCGGACGTGCCCACCGTCTGCACCGTCGTCACCCGGGGCCATTCCGACGACGCCAACTCCTTCACCGTGGAAGGGAGTTCGGTGTGGCTGCGGGTGAGCCGGACCGGCCGCGCCTTCGCCTTCCACGCCTCCCGCGACGGCGAGCGGTGGACCTTCGTCCGCCTCTTCACCCTCGGCGACGAGGAGGAGACCGGCGCGGCCCTGGTCGGCTTCATGACGCAGTCACCGATGGGGGAGGGGTGCGTGGTGACGTACGACCACCTCGAGTTCAGGCCCGACTGGCCGAAGGACCTGCGAGACGGAAGCTGAGCAGACCCGTCACCGCGAGCAGGGCCGCGCTGATGCCCAGACTCAGCCGCATCCCCGCCACGAACCCGTCCGAGATCAGCGCCCCGAAGACGGCGATACCCAGCGCCCCGGCCATCTGCCGCGCCGCGTTGAGCACGCCGGCCGCCAGGCCCGCCCGTTCGGCGGGTACGGCGTCCATCATGGCCGCGGTGAGCGGCGGCACCGTCAGCGCGCAGCCCAGCGCCATGGGGACGAGGAGCAGGGCCACCAGCGTCGCAGGCGTGTCCGCGTCGACGTACAGCATCGCGAGCAGGCCCGCGACGGCCAGGCCCTGGCCCACCAGCATGGGCAGCCGGGCGCCGTGGCGTCCCGCGAGCTTGCCGGCCACCACGTTCGTCACCGCGATCAGACCCGTCATCGGCAGGAACATCAGCCCGGCCTGGAGCGCCGAACGGCCCTGTACCTGCTGGAAGAAGAGCGAGAAGACGAACACCATGCTGTAGAAGGCCACGCTGACCGCCGCTCCGGCGGCGACCGTCACCGCGACGGTCCGGTCACGGAACAGGCTCAGCGGGACGACCGGGTGCGGGTGACGTGCCTCGACCCGGAGGAACGCCACCACCGCCACGACGGCCACCACCAGTGCCACCCAGCCCGCCGTCCCGCCCTCGATCACAGCGAACGTCAGCGCCGTGAGCGCCACCACCGCCGTCACCTGGCCGGGCAGGTCCAGGGGTGCCGGACGGCGTTGCGAGCGCGGGGCCCGCAGCAGCAGCACGAGGATCAGCGCGCCGACGGGAAGGTTGACGAAGAAGATCCCGCGCCAGTCCCAGGCCGTGGTCAGCACACCGCCGGCCACCGGCCCCAGCGCCACCGCCGCCGAACCGCCCGCCGCCCACACGGCCACCGCCCGGGCGCGCCGCGCCGGATCTGCGTACGCCTGCCGCACCAGCGCCAGCGAGGCCGGCAGTACGACGGCCGCCGCCACGCCCTGCACCACCCGCGCCCCGATCAGCGCCGGCAGGTTCGGCGCCAGACCGCAGGCCGCCGAGGCGAGCGTGAACACGGCGGCACCGATCGCGTAGGCACGGCTCGCCCCCACCCGGTCCGAGAACGCACCGGTGGACAGCATCAGCGCGGCGAAGGCCAGGGTGTAGGCGTCCACCACCCACTGGAGGCCGGACATGCCGCCGCCGAGCGAGGAACCGATCGCGGGCAGGGCCACGTTCACGATGGACGCGTCGAGGCAGACCAGCGCGAAGCCGAGGAGCCCGGCGGTGAGGGTGAGCGCGGAGGAGGGCTTCTTGGGCCCCAACCCGCTGGGGGCGAGGGCGAGTTCGTCGCCCTGGAGGGTCTGGTTCGTGGACATGCCCTCCATGCTGCGGATCCGCGCCGTCGTACAGTAGTGGCCAAAATGCCATGCACCCGGAGGTTCTGGCCATGCCCCAGCCGCGCGCCCCGCACCGCATCGCCGTCGTCGCACCGTCGCCGGTCTCGATGTTCAACCTCGCCATCCCGGAGATGCTGTTCGGCAAGGTCGAGGTGGCCGGGCTGCCGGGCTACGAGGTGGTCATCTGCGCGGCCGAGCCGGGACCGGTGCCCACCAGCGGCGGGCTCGACCTGTACGTACGGCACGGACTCGACGCCGTGCGGGAGGCCGACACCGTGCTCGTCGCCGGGACCGGGGAACCCTTCGAGCCGGAGCCGCGGATCGTCACCGCCGTCCGCGAGGCGGCCGACGCCGGCAAGCGGATCGCGTCCCTGTGCACCGGCGCCTTCCAGCTCGCCGAGGCGGGCCTGCTGCACGGGCGCCGGGCCACGACCTACTGGGCGCACGCCGAGGAGCTGCGCCGCCGGTACCCGCACGTCGATCTGCGGGGCGATGTGCTCTACGTGCAGGACGGACCGTACGTCACCTCCTCCGGCTACGCCGCCGGCATCGACCTGTGCCTGCACATCATCCGCACCGACTACGGGGCCGCCGTCGCCAACGAGGTGGCCCGGCGCGCCCTCGTCGCGCCCGTACGGCCGGGCGGCCAGACCCAGTTCACCCAGACCCCGCTGCCGCCCGAGCGCGGCAACGCCTGCGCCGACACCCGCGGCTGGGCCATGCGCAACCTCGACAAGCCGCTCACCCTCACCGACCTGGCCCGCCACGCCGGCGTCAGCGTGCGCACCCTCACCCGCCGGTTCCGCGCCGAGAGCGGGGTGAGCCCGCTGCAGTGGCTGCTCCACCAGCGCATCGAGCGCGCCAAGGAGCTGCTGGAGACCACCGCCCTGCCCATGGACCAGGTGGCCCGCGCCTGCGGCCTGGGCACGGCGGACTCGCTGCGGGGCCATCTGGTCCGCCGCACCGGTCTGACGCCGAGCGGCTACCGGGCGCAGTTCAGCCGGCTCGCGACCACGGGCGCGGCCGGAACCGGAGCCACCGGCGTCACGTCCTCCGTTGCATGATCCGTGACCGAGTGACCCCAAGCCGCGTGATCCGCACCGTCCTGCCCGCCGAGGCCGAGCACATCGTCGCGTTGCACGCGCGCGCCCGGGCGACGTACTACCCCGACGGGCTCCCGCAGGACGGCACCGACTGGCTCGCCGCCTGGCAGAGCGCCATCGCGCGGCCGGACGGGCATGTGCTGTGCGTCGTCGAGCAGGGCCGGATCGTCGGCCTGGCCTCCTTCCGCACACCCGAGTCGGCCGCCGCCGACACGGTCAGGCTGTTCCAGTTCCACGTCGATCCCGAGCACTGGGGCCGCGGCGTCGGCACCGCGCTGCACGCGGCCTGCGTCGAGGAGTGGAAGGCCGATGGCAAGCTCACGGCCGTGCTCGACGTGCACGCCGACAACCGGCGCGCCCAGGCCTTCTACGCCCGTCTGGGCTGGATCCCGGACCCGGAGAACCCGCCCGCGGACGGGGACCACCACCTCTTCCTGCGCTTCTGCGTCACCGGGGAATGAACCTTGCTGATTGAACGTTCACGCACTAAGCGGAGGGAGTCTCCGTACCCGTACGACCGGAGAGAGCCACAGACATGCGCGTCGAGATCTGGAGCGACATCGCCTGCCCCTGGTGCTACGTGGGCAAGGCCCGCTTCGAGAAGGCGCTCGAGGCCTTCCCGCACCGCGAGCAGGTCGAGGTGGTGCACCGCTCGTTCGAGCTCGACCCCGGGCGCGCCAAGGGCGACATCCAGCCGGTGATCACGATGCTCACCAGGAAGTACGGCATGAGCGAGGCACAGGCCAAGGCGGGCGAGGAGAACCTCGGCGCGCAGGCCGCCGCGGAGGGGCTCGACTACCGCACCGAGGGCCGCGACCACGGCAACACCTTCGACATGCACCGGCTCCTGCACCTCGCCAAGGAGCAGGGCAGGCAGGACGCGCTGATCCAGGTCTTCTACCGGGCGAACTTCGCCGAGGAGCGGTCCGTCTTCGCCGAGGGCGAGGAGCGCCTCGTGGAGCTGGCCGTCGCCGCCGGGCTCGACGCAGAGGAAGCCCGCAAGGTTCTCGCCGACCCGGCCGCCTACGCCGACGACGTCCGCGCCGACGAGCGCGAGGCCGCCCAGCTCGGCGCCACCGGAGTGCCGTTCTTCGTCCTCGACCGCAAGTTCGGCGTCTCCGGCGCCCAGCCCGCCGAGGTCTTCGAGCAGGCGCTCACGCAGGCGTGGGGCGAACGGTCGCCGCTGACGCTCATCGACCAGGGCGACGCGGACGCGTGCGGTCCGGATGGCTGCGCGGTGCCGCAGCACTGACCGAACACGCAGGTCGGGGCGGATCCATAAGCACCGCTTGGTGAAACCACGCAAAGAATCGCAATGGACCGAGAGGTGCCGAGGGCCCAGAGTGGAGCCATGGAGACCTTCGAGACCCTCGTCCGTGCCGAGTTCGCCCCGAAGAACGTCTATCTCAACACCGCGAGCAACGGCCTGCTGCCGGCCCGCACCGTCACCGCCGTGCAGCAGGCCGTGCGGATGCGGGCCGAGGGCACGCCGCTCGGCCCGCTGTACGAGGACGTGGAGGCCGTCCGCGCCTCGTTCGCCCGGCTGGCCGGCGTCCCCGTCGAGCGGGTCGCGACCGGGGCCTCGGTCGCCGAGTACGGCGGGCTGATCGCCGCCTCGCTGCCCGCCGGAGCCGAAGTCCTCACCGCAGAGGCCGACTTCGCCTCCCTCGTGAACCCCTTCCACATGCGCGGCGACCTCAAGGTGCGTGCCGTCCCGCTGGACCGTCTCGCCGAGTCCGTCCGCCCGGACACCGCCCTCGTCGCCGTCAGCTCGGCACAGTCCGCCGACGGCCGCGTCGCCGACCTGCCCGCGGTGCGCGCGGCGGCCCGGGCGCACGGGGCGCGCACCTACGTCGACGCCTCCCAGTCGGCCGGATGGCTGCCGATGGAGGCCGGCGAGTACGACTTCCTCGCCGCCGTCGGCTTCAAGTGGCTCATGGGCCCGCACGGAGCCGCGTTCTGCGTCGTCCCCGAGGACTTCGGCGGGCTGACCCCGCTGCTCGCCGGCTGGGTCGCCGGGGAGGTCCCGTGGGACAGCTGCTACGGCCCCGTCGAGAACCTCGCCCGCTCCGCACGGCGCTTCGACATCAGCCCCAGCCTCTTCACCTTCGCGGGGCTGCGCACCTCCCTGGAGCTGATCGAGGAACTCGGCGTGAGTGCCATCATGGCCCACGACCTGGCCCTCGCCGACCGTTTCCGCGCCGGACTCGCCACGCTCGGCCACGAACCGGTTCCGGCCCCGGGCTCGGCGATCGTGTCCGTGCCCGGACTCGGCCACCGCCAGCCCGAGTTGAGCGCGGCCGGAATCCAGGTCTCCGACCGCACGGGCAACCTGCGCGCGGCCTTCCACCTCTACAACACACCTGAGGATGTCGACCGGTTGCTGGACGTCCTGTCCTCCTGAAGCACTGGCGCGGGCTCGGCGGCGACGCTAGGAAGGGCACCAGGGGTGGTGGTGCCGGTGGAGTACCCGGGCGACACGTCCGGACAGCCGCCTGCCGACGCGGAGGTGCACCGGCGGCTGGTGTACGGCGACGAGTCCGCGCTGGCCGAGGTGTACGCGACGTACGGCGGGCTGGTGCGGCGGGTCGCCGTGCGCGTCACCCGATCCGCGGCCGCCGCCGAGGACGTGGCGCAGGAGGTCTTCGCCCAGCTGTGGAGCAGGCCGTACACCTTCGACGCGCGCCGTGGCTCGCTGCGCACGTGGCTGTCCGTGGTCGCCCACCGGCGGGCCGTGGACTGGGTCCGCAGCGAGGCCCGGCACCGCAAGAACGCCGGGGCCGACGACTCGGTGCTCCAGGCCATCCCCGACACCGGTCCCGGCCCGGACGAGACGGTCGTCGACCGGGAACGCTCCCTCCTGCTGCACACCGCGCTCGCCGAACTCCCGCAGTCCCAACGGGAGGTCGTGCACCTCGCCTACTTCGCCGGCCGCACCTACCGGCAGGCCGCCGCCGAGCTGGGCATCCCCGAGGGCACGGCCAAGACCCGGCTGCGCACCGCCCTGCGCACCCTGGCGCAGACGCTGGCCGACCCACCGGACCCGGCGCTCGAAAGAGGCGCATGATGGCGGGAGGGGCACGAACCGGGAACGGGCACGGAGAGGAGGCGAGCGGTGACCGACGATCACGAGGCGGTACGTGAGCTGCTGGCCGCGTGGGCGTTCGGCGCCCTCGGTCCGGCCGAGGAGAAGGCGGTCCCGGCGCACCTCGCCGAGTGCGAGAGCTGCGCGGCTCAGGCGGAGCGGCTGCGGGAGACGGTACGGCTGCTGGAGGGGCCGCCGCCCGGTGCTCCCGCGGGGTGGCCCGCCGAAGGGGCGCCGCCCGCGCTGTCCCTCGCCCTGCGCACACGCCCGGCCGCCGGCCCTGCCGTCGCCGCGCACGCCGCGCCCTACGCCGCCGCGGTTGCCGGGCTGAAGGCGCTGCTGCCCGAGCTCGCGGGCCGCTGGGCCACGCCGGTCGTGCACGACTGGGACGCGCACGCCACCGTCGCCCACCTCCTCGCCGCCGACGAGCACCTGGCCGCCCGGCTCGGCGCCGGCTCCCGCGTGCCGCCCTCGCCGGTCGAGGAGGGCCCGCAGTGGGAGGACGCCTGGAACCGCCGTACCGCGGAGGTCATCGCCCAGGAGCACGGCCGTACACCGGACGAGACCGTGGCCGACTGGGCCGCGCAGACGGACGAACTGCTCGGCGCACCCGAGGCCCATGACGCCGAACTCGCCGCCCGGGCCGTGACGTTGATGGGGTTGCGGCTGCCCGTCGCCGAGCACTTCCTGGTGCGCGCCTTCGAGACCTGGATCCACACGGACGACATCGGCCGCGCGCTCGGCCTCGCCGTCCCGCCGCCGCCCGAGCAGCATCTGAGGCAGCTGATCCGCCTCGCCGTCCGCATCCTCGGTCTGGCCCTGGGACCCACCGCGCCCCCGGTGCTCTTCTCGGTCACCGGGGGCGCGGAATGGGTACTGGGTTCCGAGGACGAGCCCGTACAGGCCGAACTCACCCTCGACCCCCTCGACTTCTGCCTCCTGATCGGCGGCCGCCGATCCCCGGACACAGTCCCGAGGGGCACCACGGGCGACGCGGCCGCCGCCCGGAACGTCCTGGAGCGGGCCGCGTCACTGTCGTGGCTGTGAGGGTCACCTCAAGGGCGTGAGGTCACTTCACGGGGATGAAGTCCCGCGCGCCGATGCTGTGTCCTTCGGGGGGCAACCCCCCGGCCCCCGGCCGCGGTTGGTGTGCCGGGAGGGTGTGTCACGGGCGACGCGGCCGCTGTACGGGGGTACGGTGCGGCCGCGTCGCTGGTGTGGCGGTGAGGGTTACTTCACCGGGGTGAAGTCCCGCGCGCCGATGAACTCCGGGCGGCGGATCGGAGCCGCGAAGGGCTCGACCGCCGTGTTCTCGACGCTGTTGAACACGATGAACACGTTGCTGCGCGGGAACGGCGTGATGTTGTCGCCGGAGCCGTGCATGCAGTTGCAGTCGAACCAGGTCGCCGAACCGGCCTTGCCCGTGAAGAGCTTGATGCCGTACTCGGAGGCCATCTTCGTCAGCGCCTCGTCGGACGGCGTGCCCGCGTCCTGCATCTGGAGCGACTTCTTGTAGTTGTCCTTCGGCGTGGCCCCCGCGCACCCGAGGTAGGTCCGGTGGGAGCCGGGCATGATCATGAGCCCGCCGTTGGTGTCGTAGTTCTCGGTCAGCGCGATCGAGACGGACACCGTCCGCATGTTCGGCAGACCGTCCTCGGCGTGCCAGGTCTCGAAGTCGGAGTGCCAGTAGAACCCACTGGCCCCGAAGCCCGGCTTGACGTTGATCCGCGACTGGTGGACGTACACGTCCGAGCCGAGGATCTGCCGCGCCCGGCCGACGACCCGCTCGTCGCGCACCAGGGAGGCGAACACCTCACTGATCTTGTGCACTTCGAAGACGGACCGGATCTCCTTGGACTGCGGCTCGATGATCGACCGCTCGTCGGCACGGATCGCCGGGTCGGTGACCAGCCGCTCCAACTCCTGAGCGTAGACGGCCACCTCGTCGTCCGTGATGAGCTGGTCGATGGCCAGGAAGCCGTCGCGCTCGAACGACTGGAGTTCGGTGGCCCCGATCGGCCCCGGCGTGTCGGGGGAGCCCCACACAACGGGGTCCTGACGCGGGGTCGACACCTCGGTGGCGCCGCGGCTGGGGTAGAGATCGGTGACGGTGGTCATGGGTTTCTCACACCTCCTCGGGCTCGGTGAGCAGCGGGTATACGCCGTTCTCGTCGTGGTCCTCCCGGCCGGTCACAGGCGGGTTGAACACACAGATGCAGCGGAAGTCCTCCTTGACCCGCAGTGTGTGCCGCTCATGCCCGTCCAGGAGGTACATGGTCCCGGGCGTGATCGCGTGCGTCTGCCCGGTCTCGTGGTCGGTCAGCTCGGCCTCACCCTCGACACAGACGACGGCCTCGATGTGGTTCGCGTACCACATCGACGTCTCCGTGCCCGCGTAGAGGATCGTCTCGTGCAGCGAGAAGCCGACCCTCTCCTTGGCGAGGACGATGCGTTTGCTCTCCCAGGTACCGGACGCCGATTTCACGTGGCGGTCGGTACCTTCGATGTCCTTGAACGAACGGACGATCACGGTGCTGCGATGCCTCCTAGGTGGTGTTTCAGATGGTTTCCCGCACGGCGCGGGCGAGGATGCTGAGACCCTCGTCCAGCTCGTCCGGGGTGATCGTGAGCGCGGGAAGCAGCTTCACGACCTCGCTCTCGGGGCCCGACGTCTCGATGAGCAGGCCCAGCTCGAAGGCGCGCTTCGCCACTCGGCCGGCGCGCTCCTTGTCGTGGAACTCCAGGCCCCACACGAGCCCGCGCCCGCGGTACTCCCGCACGTCGGCGAGGTTCTCCTCGGTGATGGAGATGAACGCCTGCTCGATCTGCTCGCCGCGCTTGCGGGTCTGCTTCTCCATCGCGGACCCGTCGGTCCAGTACGTCTCCAGCGCGGCGGTGGCGGTGACGAAGGCGGGGTTGTTGCCGCGGAAGGTGCCGTTGTGCTCGCCCGGCTCCCAGATGTCCAGCTCGGGCTTGAACAGGCACAGCGACATGGGCAGTCCGTAGCCGCTGATGGACTTGGACACCGTGACGATGTCCGGGGTGATGCCCGCCTCCTCGAACGAGAAGAAGGCGCCCGTACGGCCGCAGCCCATCTGGATGTCGTCGACGATGAGCAGCATGTCCTGCCGCTCGCACAGCTCGGACAGGGCGCGCAGCCACTCCGCGCGGGCGACATTGATGCCGCCCTCGCCCTGCACGGTCTCCACGATCACGGCGGCGGGCTTGTTGAGCCCGGAGCCCTGGTCCTCCAGGAGCCGCTCGAACCACAGGAAGTCCTCGACGGTGCCGTCGAAGTAGTTGTCGAACGGCATCGGCGTGCCGTGCACGAGCGGGATGCCCGCCCCGGCCCGCTTGAAGGCGTTGCCGGTCACGGCGAGGGAGCCCAGGGACATCCCATGGAAGGCGTTCGTGAAGGACACGATGGCCTCGCGGCCCTTCACCTTCCGCGCCAGCTTGAGCGCCGACTCCACGGCGTTGGTACCCGTGGGGCCCGGGAACATGACCTTGTAAGGCAGGTCACGCGGCCGCAGCACGATGTTCTGGAAGGACTCCAGGAAGGCACGCTTGGCGCTCGTCGACATGTCGAGCCCGTGCGTGACGCCGTCACGCTCCAGGTAGTCGATCAGGGCCCGTTTCAGGACCGGATTGTTGTGCCCGTAGTTCAGCGAGCCGGCGCCGGCGAAGAAGTCCAGGTACTCGTGGCCGTCCTCGTCGTACATGCGGCTGCCGCGCGCGCGGTCGAAGACGGTGGGCCAGCCGCGGCAGTAGCTGCGCACCTCGGACTCGAGGGTCTCGAAGACGCTGAGGTCGGGCTGGGTGATGGTCACGACGAATCGCTCCTCGTTGCGTGGGGGGAAGTCAGAGGGAGAGGGGACCGATGCGGTAAAGCACTTCCGGGTCGTGCGGTCCATCCGGAAAAAGGCTTGTGGGGAACAGCACCTCCCGCTCGAGAGCGGCGCTGTGCCGCTCGGCGAAGGCGCCGAACAGACGTTCGGAGGCGGTGTTGCCGGGTGTGATGGTGGTCTCGACGCTCGTGACGCCGTACTCACCACCGACCCGTGCGACGAGCCCGTCGAGCAGCGCGGCGGCGATGCCGCGTCCGCGATAGGCGTCGTCCACGGCCACCTGCCAGACGAGCAGGGTGTGCGGACGCTCCGGCCGTACGTATCCGGTGACGAAGCCGACGGGCTCCCCGCGCTCGTCGCGGGCGACGGCCGACGTACCGGCGAAGTCGCGGCACCACAGCAGATAGCTGTACGACGAGTTGAGGTCGAGGGCCTTGGAGTCACGGGCAATCCGCCACAGCGCGGCCCCGTCGGCCACCGCCGGTCGGTCGATTTGCAGGTCTGCTTGTGCGGCAGTCATGCGAATTGAATTTACCGAGGGAAATTCAAAATTGCATTGCCCTCAGGGGTTACGTATGGGCGTCGGGTGTGTTATCACGCGGGCGTGAGTGATACCGCCGAGAGGGTGCGAAACGCCCGAATTTGCCCGGCTAATCCACCTCAAAACGGTCACGATGTGGAACGCGTCACAGCCATGTAACTCCCACGAGACCTGCCCGAATTACGTCGGTTGGCGTTCGCGAAATCTTTGCGTTTAGGTCCAGAGAAAGCGGGCAGAAGAAGATGGGAAGCTACCCCTTAAGGAATTCCTGGAATTACGTTGAATTCAGGCTCCGGTAACACCGGCGATGCACTCTCGCAGAATGTCGGCGTGACCGTTGTGCCGCGCGTACTCCTCGATCATGTGAATCAGCACCCACCGCAGACCGACCTCCACCCCGGCCATCGCCCCGCCCTGGATCCGCCCGGCGAGCTCCAGCGTGGCCCGGTGGAAGTCGAGCGGGCGAGGCGTTCGCCTCGTAGCGCCGGTCAGGGCATTTCAGCCCGTCCGGCGTTTGAGGACGAGGCCGTTCAGCCCGATACGGGGGTCTGGGGGCGGAGCCCCCAGGTTCGGGACGGGAAGGGGCGGCGGGGGCGAGGGAGGACGGGCCCCGGCCGACGGCTACCGCCAGGCGTCCGCCACGGCACGCAACGCCCCCTCGACATCCACCCTCAGCCCCGTCTCCGCCAGCGCAGCCCCCAGCGCCGCCACACACCCCCGCACCGCACCGACCGTCGCATCCACCCCGTAGTGATTGACCCGGATCATCTCCTCGGCCAACGCCCCACCCCCCGCGGCCAGCGGCAACGCAGGGTCGGCCACCAGCGCCCGAGCCACCACCTCCGACGCCACCACCCCCTCGGGCACCCGAAGCGTCGTGGCGACCGGCGCCGCTTCCCGGGCGTCGCGCACATACGGCTCCAGGCCCCCGCCCAGCGCGACCGCCGCGGCCCGAGTGGACAGAGCAGCGGCCCGGTGCCGGGCCATCACCGCATCCAGCCCGTCCGCCTCGATCCGCTCCACGCAAGCCTCCAGCGCCAGCATCTCCAGCTGTGCCGGGGCGTGCAGCAGAGCCTTCCGGCCCCCGTCGACCCACCGCTGCTTCCAGTCCAGCAGCGACAGGTACGACCGCCGCGGTGCCCGCGGATTCGCCGCCATCCGGGCCCACGCCCGCTCGCTCACCGACACCGCCGACACCCCGGCCGGACCGCCCATCGCCTTCTGTGCGCCGATCACGCACAGGTCGACGCCCCAGGCGTCCGGCAGCACCGGCTCGGCGCCGATCGACGCCACGGCGTCCAGGTAGAACAGCGCCCCGTGCGCCCGCACGACCTCACCGATCTCGGCGACGGGATTGGTGTTGCCGGTGGCCGCCTCGGCGTGCACCAGGGACACGAAGTCGATCTCGGGGTGCTCGGCGAAGGCCGACCGGATCTGATCGGCCGTGACCGCCGTGTGGAAGGGCACCGCCAGATCGATCACGGTCGCGCCGCAGTCCCGCAGCCAGTCCCCGAAGGTCTGCCCGTACGGCCCGGTGATCACGTTCAGCGCGGTCGTACCTGGCCCGGCCGTCCCCCGGATCGCCCCCTCCAGCGGCAGCAGCGCCTCACCCTGCATGATCACGACGTCCTGCCCGGTCCCGAGGAGGCGGGCCACCCGGTCCTCGATCGCGGCGAATCGCGTGGCGCTCAGCGGGGCCAAATCCAGGAAGGGGTGGTTCACGGCGGGGCTCACGTCGCTCTCTCAGCTCTCTCACTGTCGGGTCCGCAGGTGGACGTGACGAGCGTAACCGGGCGCCCAAACGCCCCATCCCGCTACCGACTTCTTAGGTCAAACAGCCCCCTAACCATCAGTTGTGTTTGAGGACCTCAAACCTCTCCTTATAATCGGAAGCTACAGTTCCCTCACAGGAGGCTCCCCGTGAAGACGACCTTCGGGCGCCGGACCCGCATTCTGGCCGCCACCACCGCGACGGCCGGGCTGGTGCTCGTGGCCGGCTGCTCCTCCGACGACAGCGGCAGCAGTGGTACGAAAACGGCCGCCGGCGGTGTCGAAGTCGTCAAGGCGGGCCAGCTCACCACCTGCACCCACCTGCCGTACCCGCCGTTCCAGTCGGAGATCGACGGCAAGGTGCAGGGCTTCGACGTCTCCCTCATCGACCTGGTCGCGGACGACCTGGGCGTGAAGCAGACGATCGTCGACCAGCCCTTCGAGAACTTCAAGACCGGCGGCTCCCTCAACGCCGGCAGCTGCGACCTCGCCGCCGCCGGCATGACGATCACCGAGGAGCGCAAGAAGAACGTCGACTTCTCGGACCCGTACTTCGAGGCCACCCAGGCCGTCCTCGTCGACAAGAAGAGCGGCATCTCCTCCTTCGCGGACCTCAAGGGCAAGAAGGTCGGCGCCCAGGCGCAGACGACCGGCGAGGACTACGCCAAGAGCAAGGGCCTGGACCCGGTCTCCTTCGAGTCCTCCGACGCCGTCATCAACGGCCTGCGCACCGGCCAGGTCGAAGCGGTCGTCATCGACTACCCGGTCGTCCAGGGCTGGCTGAAGGACAAGGCCAACGCGGCCGCCTTCGAGGTCGCCGAGCAGATCAACACCGGTGAGCAGTACGGCTTCACGGTGAAGAAGGGCAACACCAAGCTTCGCGAGGCCATCAACAAGGCCATCGCGGACGCCAAGGCCGACGGCACGTACAAGAAGCTGTACGAGAAGTGGATCGGGCCGTACGACGAGTCCGCCGCCTCTGCCTCGCCCGCCGCCTGACCCCCATGGCCGACACAGACGTACAACTGCAGCCGAAGCAGCCCAGGAAGAAGGGCCTGACCCGGCGCCAGAAGCGCAGCCTGTCGCGCGGCATCCAGTACGTCGTCTTCGTCGCGGCCGTGATCGCCTTCGCGGTCGCGGCCGACTGGGGGCGTCTGCAGAACCAGTTCGCGCAGGGCGACATCGCCGAGCAGATGTTCCCGGACGTCATCACACTCGCGCTCAAGAACACCGTGCTCTACACCCTGTCCGGCTTCGTCGTCGGACTGGTCCTCGGCATGGTGATCGCGCTGATGCGGCTGTCCTCCGTGGGCCCGTACCGCTGGCTCGCCGGGATCTACATCGAGATCTTTCGCGGGCTGCCCGCTCTGCTGATCTTCATCTTCATCGGTGTCGCCGTGCCGCTGGCCTTCCCCGGCACGGAGATCCCGGGCGGCACCTACGGCAAGGTCGCGCTCGCGCTCGGCCTGGTGGCGGCCGCGTACATGGCGGAGACGATCCGCGCGGGCATCCAGGCGGTGCCCAAGGGGCAGATGGAGGCGGCGCGCTCGCTCGGCTTCTCGCCCGCCCGCGCCATGATCTCGATCATCATCCCGCAGGCCTTCCGGATCATCCTCCCGCCGCTGACCAACGAACTCGTCCTGCTCTTCAAGGACTCCTCGCTGGTGCTGTTCCTCGGTGTGACGCTGGAGGAGCGGGAACTGTCCAAGTTCGGCCGTGACCTGGCCAGCCAGACCGCCAACTCCACGCCGATCCTGGTCGCGGGCCTGTGCTACCTGCTGGTCACGATCCCGCTCGGCTTCGTCGTACGCCGCATGGAGGCGAAGGCCCAGGAGGCCGTGAAATGAGTGAGAGCCTTCTCAAGGTCGGCCCGGAGATCGAAGTCCGCGGCCTGCACAAGTCCTTCGGCGACAACGAGGTGCTGCGCGGCATCGACCTGCAGATCAACCAGGGCGAGGTCGTGTGCGTCATCGGCCCGTCGGGCTCGGGCAAGTCGACGCTCCTGCGCTGCGTGAACCTGCTGGAAGAGCCCACCAAGGGCCAGATCTTCGTCGGCGGCGCCGAGCTCACCGACGAGGACGTCGACATCGACGCCGTACGCCGCCGTATCGGGATGGTCTTCCAGCAGTTCAACCTGTTCCCGCACCTCACGGTGACCGAGAACCTCACGCTGCCGCAGCGCCGGGTGCTCAAGCGGGACAAGGCCGCGGCCGCGAAGGTCGCCGCCGAGAACCTGGAGCGGGTCGGCCTGTCGGAGAAGGCCGCGGCCTACCCGTCCTCCCTCTCCGGCGGCCAGCAGCAGCGTGTCGCCATCGCCCGCGCCCTCGCGATGGGCCCCGCGGTGATGCTGTTCGACGAGCCGACGTCGGCGCTGGACCCGGAGCTGGTGGGCGATGTCCTCGCCGTCATGCGCATGCTCGCCGACGAGGGCATGACGATGATGGTCGTCACCCACGAGATGACCTTCGCGCGCGAGGTCGCCGACCGGGTCGTCTTCATGGACGGCGGAGTGATCGTCGAGGACGGCACCCCCGACCAGGTCATCGGCGACCCGCAGCACGAACGCACCCGCCACTTCCTCTCCCGCCTCCTCGACCCGGCGATGGCCGAGGTGGAGGAGGAGACCTCCGACCAGGTGGGCAAGAGCGACTAGCCGGTCACTAAGGTGCGGTACATGAGCGATCGCGGGGTTGTGCTGCACCTGAAGGGCCGGGTCCTCGTCGGACCGGACGACGTCCGGGACGAGCTGTGGGTCGTCGACGGCCGGATCTCCTACGACCGTCCCGCGGGCGCGCGCGACGTGCGCACCGTCGAGGGCTGGGCCCTGCCCGGCCTGGTCGACGCGCACTGCCATGTGGGCCTCGGCGCGCACGGCCCGGTCGACGACGACATCGCGGAGAAGCAGGCACTGACCGACCGCGAGGCGGGCACCCTGCTGATCCGCGACGCCGGTTCGCCCTCCGACACCCGCTGGATCGACGACCGCGAGGACCTGCCGAAGATCATCCGGGCCGGCCGGCACATCGCCCGCACCCGCCGCTACATCCGCGGCTACGCCCACGAGATCGAGCCGGAGGACCTGGTCGCCTACGTCGCCCAGGAGGCCCGGCGCGGCGACGGCTGGGTCAAGCTGGTCGGCGACTGGATCGACCGCGACCTCGGGGACCTCGCGCCCACCTGGCCGCGCGAGGCGGTCGAGGCGGGCATCGCCGAGGCCCACCGGCTGGGCGCCCGTGTGACGGCGCACTGCTTCGCCGAGTCCTCGCTGCGCGACCTGGTCGAGTCGGGCATCGACTGCATCGAGCACGCCACGGGCCTCACGGAGGACCTGATCCCCCTGTTCGCCGAGCGCGGGGTGGCGATCGTCCCCACCCTCGTGAACATCGCGACCTTCCCGAAGCTGGCCGACGGCGGCGAGTCCAGGTACCCCCGTTGGTCGGCCCACATGCGCCGGCTCCACGAACGCCGCTACGACACGGTCCGCTCCGCCTACGACGCCGGCATCCCCGTCTTCGTCGGCACGGACGCGGGCGGCACCCTGCCGCACGGCCTGGTGGCCGCCGAGGTCGCGGAACTCGTCACCGCCGGCATCCCCGCGGTCGAGGCCCTCGCGGCGACCACCTGGTCGGCCCGCACTTGGCTCGGCCGCCCGGGCCTGGAGGAGGGCGCCGCGGCCGACCTCGTCGTTTACGAATCCGACCCGCGGGCCGACGTACGCGTGCTTGCGGCGCCTCGTCGGGTGGTGCTGAACGGGCACGTGGTCGGCTAGCCGGTGGCCGTCTCGGCGAAGACCTCGCGGGCGACCCGGTAGCTGTCGAAGGCGCGCGCGGCACCGGCGTAGGCCTCGATGTGGATGAACGCCTCCACGATCTCCTCGGGGGTGACGCCGTTGTTGAGCGCGATGCGCAGCTGCCCCCGCAGCGGTTCGAGGGTGCCCAGGGTCGCCGCGATCGTCACGGACACCAGGGCCCGGGTGCGCACGTCGAGGGCATCGGTCCGGGGCCATGCGTCGCCGAAGGTGTGGACCGTGGCGAGGCGCTTGAAGTCCGCCGCGTTGGCGGGCTCTCCCGCCCCGGGTTCGAGGAAGCGCTCCAACGGCATGCCGAGCAGCCGCTCGGCCGTGCGCAGTGCGGCGGAGTAGTCCCGCTCCTCGTCGTGGTCGGCCATCTTTCGCTTCCCTTCGTTTCGGGCAGCCGGTTGACGCAGCGTAACGACGGATAGTCCGGTGCCGACGCCCGCTCCCTCGCCTGCGCCCAGGTGTTCACGCGAGCGCTCGCACAGAAGGGGGTACGGGGGTGACTTCGAGGAACATCCGTGCCCAGAGAATCGAAAGCATTCACGGGAGAGTCACGTTGGAGTGAAGTCCTGGCGGATTGCTGACTCCTCACTCTCAGTGCGCAATTCTTGCCGGGTCCCGAGCAAGTCCTCTCTGGGGGTCCCCACCTTGAACGGCAAGAACTTCCGCCTGCCCGCACGCCGTCTCGCCACCGTCGCGACGGCCACCGCCCTCACCGCCGGACCCCTGGTTCTGGCCGCGGGCCCCGCGCACGCGACCGGCGACGAGGGCCGTGCGAGCGCTGTCGTGCTCCGTACGGGGCTCGACGTCTCCCTGCTCAACAAGACCGTGAACGTCCCGCTCGCGGTCTCGCTCAACGAGGTACAGGCGCCGCAGAGCGCCGAGAAGGCAACGCTGACGGCCGAACTGAACGGCGTGGACGGCGGAAAGCCGTTCAGCGTGCTGAGCGCCGAGGTCGCCTCGTCGAAGGCCACGGTCGAGGGCGGCAAGGCCGAGGGGTACACCAACCTCGCCCACGCCAAGGTCCACGTCCCCGGCCTGCCGCTGCTCTCGCTCATCGAGGTGGGCCAGGTCACCTCCAAGGCGACCTGCGAGGCCGGCAGGAAGCCGACGGCCTCGTCCAATGTGCTGGGCGACGTCACCGTGCTCGGCAAGAAGGTCACGCTGACCGCCGGCGGCACCACGAACGTCCAGGTGCCGGGCGTCGGTGACGTGCGCCTGGACTACTCCAGGACGGAGAACACCTCGGACACCGCCGCCGCCACCGCACTCGAACTCAAGGTGTCGGTCAACCCGTTGAAGCTGAACGTCGCCGAGGTCGAGGGCACCCTGACCCTGGCCAAGGCCACCTGCGAGACCCCGGCCGCACCCGAGGAGGAGGCCGCCCCGAGCGCCGACCCGAGCACCGAGCCGGCCGGCGGTGTGAAGCCCCAGGGCGAGGCCGCCGACGAGGGCCTCGCCGAGACCGGCGGCAACTCCATGACGCCGTACATCGCGGGCGGCGCGGTCGCGCTCCTCGTCGCGGGCGGGGGAGCGGTGGCGCTGGCACGACGCGGCCGGAGCTGACCGGGTACGGCTCGCCGGAGCGGGTGCCGACCCGGCTCAGCCCCGCGCGAGAGCCGTCGCCCGTTCCAGCGCCCGCAGGAAGCGGCTGACCGTCGCCCGGTCCCGCACCGCCAGCCGCAGCCACTCCTCGCCGAGCCCGGGGAAGGTGTCCCCGCGGCGGACGGCGAACCCGAGGCCGCGCAGGTGCTGTCGTACGGCAGCGGCCCTCGGCAGGCGTACGAGGACGAAGGAACCCTCGGCGGGCTCGACGACCCGGAGTCCCGCCGACGCGAACGCGCCGAGCCCGGCGACGAGATGGGCGCGGTCGGAGGCGATGCGGTGAGCCGCGTGGGCCGCCTCCGCCAGCGCCTGCGGGGACACGCATGCCTCGGCGGCGGCGAGCGCCGGCGTGGAGACCGGCCACAGGGGCTGGGCGCGCTCCAACTCGGCGATGGTCTCCGGGGCGGCCAGGACATAGCCGATCCGCAGCCCGGCCAGCCCCCACGTCTTGGTGAGGCTGCGCAGCACCACCAGGCCCGGCACGTCCGTCCGCCCGGCCAGCGTCTCGCGCTCGCCCGGCACCGCGTCCATGAACGCCTCGTCCACCACCAACGTCCGTCCGGGGCGGGCGAGTTCGGCGATGAACGCGGCCGGGTGCAGGACCGACGTCGGGTTGGTCGGGTTGCCGATGACGACCAGGTCGGCCTCGTCGGGGACGAGAGCCGGGTCGAGGCGGAAACCGTCCTCCTCGCGCAGCAGCACTCGGTCGACGGTGTGACCCGCGTCCCGCAGCGCTGCTTCCGGCTCCGTGAACTGGGGGTGCACGACGACCGGCCGGACCACCTTCAACGCGCGTGCCAGCAGCACGAACGCCTCCGCCGCCCCCGCCGTCAGCAGCACCCGCTCGGCCGGCAGCCCGTGCCGCGCCGCCACCGCCGCCCGCGCGGCCCGCCCGTCGGGGTAGGCCGCGAGGGAGCCCAGCGACTCGGCGATGCGCTCGCGCAGCCAGACCGGTGGCGTGTCCGCGCGGACGTTCACGGCGAGATCGACGAGCGCCGCGCCGTCGTCACGGCACTCGGCGTCGCCGTGGTGCCGCAGGTCGTGCGCCGGACCGGGCGTCTCAGTGGGCATGCGAGTGGGTGCCATGGTGATGGTGGTGACCGTGACCATGACCGTGGTCGTGGCCGTCGTCGTCCGGGTGGAAGTGCGGCTGCTGCGGCATGCCGACCTTGTCCTCGAAGCCGGGCAGCGCGATGCGGTACACGCAGGAGTCGCAGTTCATCCGCAGATCGCCCTTCAGGGCCTCCTCGTACCGCTCCATCACCAGATCGAGCAGCTCCGGCTCCGGACCGATGACGTCGGCGGAGCGCACTTCGATCTCCGGGTGGGCCGCCGCCCAGCCCTCCGTCTGGTGCCGCACCCGGTCCGGCAGGATGCCGGTGAAGAGGAAGTAGGGCAGCACGACGATCTTCCGCGCCCCCAGCTTCACGCACCGGTCGAGCCCGCTCGGCACGTCCGGCGCCGCCAGCGACACGAACGCCGTCTCCACGCCCCCGTATCCGCGCCCCTCCCACAGCAGCCGCGCCGCCTTGTGCACCTCGGCGTTGGCGTCCGGGTCGGTCGAGCCACGCCCGACCAGCAGCACGGTGACGTCGGCCCGGTCCCCGGGCGTGCGGCCCTCGGTGCCGAGCGCCTCGTCCAGCCGCCGCTCCAGGACGGACAGCAGCGACGGGTGCGGGCCCAGCGGGCGGCCGTAGGTGTACGAGATCCCGGGGTGCCGTTCCTTCTCGCGGGCCAGCGCGGCCGGGATGTCGCCCTTGGCGTGTCCGGCGGACACCAGCATCAGCGGCACCGCGGCGAAGCGGCGTACGCCCCGCTCCACCAGCTCGGTGACGGCCTCGCCCAGGGGCGGCGGGGAGAGCTCGATGAAGCCGCCCGCGACGGGCAGTTCGGGGTGGCGGCGCCCCAGCTCCCGGACGAAGTCGCGGAACGCCTCGGCTCCGGCCTCGTCCCGGGTGCCGTGACCGGCGATGAGCAGGGCGGGCGGCGGGGTGGTCACGATTTCTCCTCGGAATGCGAATCGGGGTGCGAAAGGGGGTGGTACAGCAGGGCGTTGAGCGCGGCGGAGGCGACCGCCGAACCGCCCTTCTCGGACACGTTGCTCACGGCGGGCAGCCCGCTCTCGCGCAACGCGGCCTTGGACTCGACCGCGCCGACGAAGCCGACGGGCAGCCCGATGACGAGCGCCGGGGCGGCGTCCAGGGTCAGCAGCTCCTCCAGCGCGGTCGGCGCGTTGCCGATCACCCAGAGCGCGCCGGGGCCGACCTGCTCGTGGGCGAGCCGTATCGCGTGCGCCGAACGCGTCAGCCCGGGACCGGCCACCGCGTCCCTGAGCCGGCAGACGGTCTTGCGCCGGGTGATCCCGGCGGCCACCATCTCGACGTCCCCGACGACGGGCGCGCCGGCGTGCAGTGCGGCGTGCGCCTTCTCGAGGGAACCCTCGTCCATGACGAGATCGGTGGCGTAGTCGAGGTCGGCGGCGGAGTGGATGACCCGCTCCACCACGGCCCGGGTCAGCGGCGGGAAGTGCGAGGTGTCCAGCCGGGCGCGCAGCCGCCGGTAGGACTCCTCCTCGATCGGATGGACGACGCGGTTCACTGCGCTCCCTCCTGCGACGCCTGCCAGCGGTAGCCGCGCGGCGTCACCATGCGCCCCGCGATGTCCCGGGTCGCCGTGTTGCCGACGGTCACGACCGTCATCATGTCGACCGTCGCCGGGTCGAGGGCGCCCAGTGTCGTGACCCGACTGGACTCGTCCGGCCGCGACGCGTTCCGTACGACACCGACCGGCGTCGTCGGCCTCCGGTGCTCGGCGAGGATCGCGAGCGCCTTGGGCAGCTGCCAGTCCCTGCCCCGGGAACGGGGGTTGTAGAAGGTGACCACGATGTCCGCCTCGGCCGCGGCCCGCACCCGCCGTTCGATGACCTCCCACGGCGTGTGCAGGTCGGAGAGGCTGATGGACACATGGTCGTGGCCGAGCGGGGCGCCCAGGATCGCGGCGGCGGCCAGGGCGGCGGTCACACCCGGCACGCCGACCACGTCGATGTCGTCGGACGCCTCGGCGAGCGCGGGGGAGGCCATGGCGTACACGCCCGCGTCCCCGCTGCCGATCAGCGCGACCGCCTGCCCCTTGCGGGCCTCCTCGACGGCCGTGCGCGCCCGTTCCTCCTCGGCGCCGAGCCCCGACTCCAGCACCCGGGTGCCGGGGCGCAGCAGGTCGCGGATCTGGTCGACGTACTGGTCGAGCCCGACCAGTACGGAGGCGCGCCGCAGTTCGGCCTTCGCGCGCGGCGTCAGCAGGTCCCGCGCGCCCGGCCCCAGCCCGACGACCGCGAGCCGCCCGCGCCCCGGACGCCGTACGACGGCACAGGTCGCCATCGCGGGCTTTCCGTCGGCGCGCTCGGACTTCCGCTTCGGTACGAGGAGTTCACCGCCGCGCACCAGAGCGGCGGCCTCGGCGACCGACGGCGTGCCGACGGCGGCGAGGGGCGCGTCGGAGGGGTTGGGGACCTCGACACCCGCGAGCTGCTCGGCGGAGTAGGTCACCAACGGCACCCCGAGCCGCTCGGCGGCCGACACGATGCCGGGTTCGTCGGCCTTGGCTTCGACGGTGGCGAGTTCGGCGAGGGAATCGGGGGAGAGGCCGGCTTCGCCGAGGGTGCTCTCGATCAGCCCGAGCACCTCGTCGACGGGGGCGCCCTTGGAGGCTCCGACGCCGACGATCAGGGACGGCGGGCGCAGCACGACCTCGCGCTCGGCGGCGGGCTCGACCAGCCGATCCGTCACCCGGACGACATACGCCCCATCGGCGCCGACCCGCAGCGGCGGCAACGGCCAGGACACCTCGGCCCGCAGCGCCACCGGCTCCCCGTCGAGCAGTGCCCGCGAGACCCCGGCGACATCGCCCTCCACCGGCATCCCGAGCGTGTCCAGACCGGGCACCCCCACGGCATCGGTCGCCGTCGTCACCACCGGCTGGGCCCCCAACAACTCCCCGACCTGCCGGGCGAGTTCGTTGGCCCCTCCGCCGTGCCCGCCGACCAGCGACACGGCGAACCGCCCGCCCTCGTCGACGCACACCACACCCGGGTCGGCCGCCTTGTCACCCAGCAGCGGCGCGACGAGCCGTACGACGGCCCCTGTCGCCAGGAAACACACGAGCTGCTCGCACTCGGCGAACGCCCGCCGTACGGCGTCCCCGACGGGACCGTCGTACACGCGCACCCGCTCCGGCCACGCCGTGACCAGCCGGTCCCGCGCAGCCGCCCCCGCCGCGGTGGCGGAAATGAGGCCGATCACTGGGCAACTCCCTCTCGGTACACGGGGTTTCTGACACCCCACAGCAGAAAAACGGGATTGGTCGCCGCGAGCCGGGTCACGTCCCCCGGCAGCGGGGCGAGCCGCGACGACTGCAGCAGCACTCCGTCGCAGGAGAACCCGGCGCCGGTGAGTGCCTCACGAGCGGCGGGCACCCGGTCGAGCGCGGCCATGGCGACGACGACCGTCCGCCGCGCCCGACGCGCGCACGCGGTGACGATGGCGGGCAGCTCGCGCCCCCCGCCCCCGATGAACACCGCGTCCGGATCGTCGAGGTCGGACAGGACGGTGGGCGCAGCCCCGTGCACCACATGCACGTCGACGGCGTGCGCGGCGGCGTTGGCGCGGATGCGCTCCACCCCGTCCCGTGCCTTCTCGACGGCTACGGTCGCCGCGCCGAGCCGGGCGCACTCCACGGCCACCGAGCCGGAGCCCGCGCCGATGTCCCACACCAGGTCGCCGAGCCGCGGCCCCAGCCGGGCCAGGGCCAGCGCCCGCACCTCGAACTTGGTGATCATCGAGTCGCGGTGCGCGAAGTCGGCCTCGTCCAGGGCCCATCGGTCGGGCCCCGGCGCCGGGCCGGCCACCGTACGCACCGCGCCGACGGCCCGCTCGGGGTCCAGGCACAGCACGACGCTCACCGCCGTACCCCAGTCGCGGGCGGCGGCCTCGGCGGGCGTCACCCGCTCCACGCGCTCCCGCTCCGGATCGCCCAGCGCGCAGGCGACGACCAGGACCCGCCCGGTGTGCCGCAGTGCCGCGCCCAGCTCGGCCGGCCCGGCACCCGGCCCGGTCAGCACCGCCACCTTGGGGTGCGCCCGGCACACGTTCACCGCGGTCCGCGGCTCACGCCCGTGCGCGCTCACCACCACCGCGTCGTCCCACGGCAGCCCGGCCCGCGCGAACGCGGCGGCCACCGAGGACACCCCGGCACGCACATCCAGCCGCTCCGACCCGAACCGCTCGGCCAGCACCCGCACGATCCCGAGGAACCCCGGGTCGCCCGAGGCGAGCACCACCACGGGCCGCTCCTTCTCGACGTACTCCGCGATGGTGTCGAGGGCGGGCGCCAACGCCCCGAGCACGACCCGCTCCACGTCGCCGGGCAGGTGTACGGCGTCCAGATGCCGCCGCCCGCCGACGACCAGCTCGGCCCCGGCGAGGACGCCCTCGGGAACCGGCGCTCCCGTCCCCGTGCCGACGACGGTGATCATGTACTGGCTCCCCGCTCGCGCAGCGCCCTGCGCGCCTGCGGGTCCGCCTTGCGGTACCCGTGGAAGTGACCGGGGTGGTAGAGGTGCGAGCGCGTGCCGTGCGCGTCGAGGGCGGGGCCGACCAGGAACAGGGTGTGCTTCCAGAGCTTGTGTTCCTTGACGGTCTCCTCCAGCGTCTCGATCGTGCACTTGACCACGAGTTCCTCGGGCCAGGTCGCCTGGTAGGCGACGACGACCGGCGTGGACGTCGGATACCCGCCCTCCAGCAACTCCCTTACGAGCTGCCCGCTGCGGGCCGCCGACAGGAAGACCGCCATGGTCGTGCCGTGCTTGGCGAACTCCCTGACCTCCTCCCCGGGCGGCATCGGCGTCTTGCCGCCGCCGAGCCGGGTGAGGACGACGGACTGCGCGACCTCGGGGATGGTCAGCTCGCGCCCGGCGAGCGCGGCGACGGCGGAGAAGGCGGAGACCCCGGGCACGACCTCGGTCTCGACGCCGATCACGGCACAGCGGTCGAGCTGCTCCTGCGTACCGCCCCAGAGAGCGGGGTCACCGGAGTGGATGCGGGCGACCTTGAGGCCGTCGGCGCGGGCCCGCTCGTACACGGCGACGACGTCCTCGAGGGACATGGTCGCCGAGTCGAGGATCTCGGCGTCCTCGCGCGCGTGCTCGAGGACCTCCGCCTGGACCAGGCTGGCCGCCCAGATCACGACGTCCGCCTCGGCGATGGCACGCGCGGCGCGGAACGTCAGCAGATCGGCGGCGCCGGGGCCGGCACCGACGAAGGTCACCTTGCCGGTGGGGGCATCGGCCATGGGAATTCGGTCCTCTCCTACAGGGGTCGGCGGGGGTTGGTGTGCGGGGCGTGGGACCGGCGTCAGAGCTTGCCGCCCCGCCCGCCGTCGCGCCGGGCGGGCGCGATGAGAGTCGAGAGATAGGGCAGGGGAGAGCCGTCGAGGTCGGCGGCCGGCTGGATCGACTCCTCCGTGAGTCCCAGCGCCGACCCCCACACCGCGTCCTCGATCCGCCCGGTCTCCCGCAGCGCCTCGGCGACCTCACCCGCCTGCCGCCCGAACTTGTAGGCGACGACGGTCCCGGGCCCGCTGAGAGCCTCCTTGAGCACCGTCGCCCCCGCGGTCACGGGCACGAGCGTCAGCGGCTCGGTCCCCTCGGTGAGCACCGCGCCCGACCTCGCGGCGAGGTCCTGCATGGCGGTGATGCCGGGGACGGTCTCGATGACGGTGCCGGGCACCGCCTCGCCGATGGTCTGCGCGAGATACGTGAACGTGGAGTACACGTTGGGATCGCCGATGGTGGCGAAGGCGACGGCGCCATGCTGCTCGAGCAGCTCGGCGACACGCTCACCCGCCCCGTCCCAGGCGGCCTCGCGCCGAGCACGGTCGGTCCGCTCGTTGAGCGCGAACACGACTCGCACGACCTTGTCCTCGGGCACGTAGTGCAGCACGGTGGCCTCGGCCCGTCCCCGTTCCCCGGTGTCCATCACGGGCACGACGACCACGTCCGCCTCGCGCAGAGCGTTGACGCCCTTGACGGTCACCAGCTCCGGATCGCCGGGACCGACCCCGACTCCGATCAACCTGCTGCTGCTCATGACGTCCGGCACCTCTCCACGAACCGACGGGCGACACCGGGCTGTGCTGCCCAGTGCGTGTGCAGATAACTCGCGTGCACGCCCTGCTGTACGAAACCTTCGACCCGCCGCAGCGGGGCCCTGACCCCCCAGGCGGGAGCCGTCCCCGAGCCGGGCTCGACGACGGTCCGATGAAACTCGTGCGCCCGCATCCGCGTCCCCGCCGCCGCCAGGACACTGTCACTCACGGCGACCGCGTCCCGGTACCCCAGCGTCAGCCGCTCGCTCATCCGCGCGCTCACGTCGAGCACCCCGCACATGGGCTGTCCGTCGAGTTCCCGGCTCAGATAGAGCAGCCCCGCACACTCGGCCGCCACCGGAGCACCGCCCTGCGCGAGGGCGGCAACGGCCTTGCGCAGCGGCTCGTTGGCGGACAGCTCAGCGGCGTACACCTCGGGGAACCCGCCGCCGATGACCAGGCCCCGGGCGCCTTCGGGCAGTTGCTCGTCCCGCAGGGGATCGAAGGGCACGACCTCGGCACCGGCGGCGGCGAGCAGTTCGGCATGCTCGGCGTAGGAGAAGGTGAACGCGGACCCTCCGGCAACTGCGACGACCGGCTTTTCCGGAGCCCCGGAGCCGGCAGCAGTTCTCGGCGCCGGCCCAGGAATTTCAGCCCGTCCGGCGTTTGAGGACGAGGCCCTTGGGCCGACAGGGGGGTCTGGGGGCGCAGCCCCCGGGTTCGGGACGGGAAGGGGCGGCAGGGGCGAGGAAGCAAGAACCTCAGCCGCATCCCAAGCCGCACCGGGCACCACCCCCGCACCCCGAGCCAGCCCGTGCAACGCGTCCAGATCGCACCCCGCCGCAACCTGCGCGGCCATCGCCGCAACAGCCTCCACGGCCTCCCCGTGCCGCTCGGCAACCGGCACCAGCCCCAGATGCCGCGACGGCGTATCCACCTGAGCCACCCGCCGCAGCACCCCCAGCACGGGCACCCCGGCCGACTCCAATGCCTCCCGCAGCAACACCTCATGCCGGTCCGAAGCGACCTTGTTCAGAATCACGCCCCCGACCCGCACCTGCGGATCCCAGGACGCGAACCCGTGCACCAGCGCCGCCACGGACCGCGACTGCGACGACGCGTCGACGACGAGCACCACCGGCGCCCGCAGCAACTTCGCCACCTGCGCGGTGGACGCCAGTTCCCCCTCCCCGGCGGCCCCGTCGTACAGCCCCATCACGCCCTCGACGACGGCGATGTCACACCCACGCGCCCCATGCAGGAACAACGGCCCGACCAACTCCGGCCCGCACAGATACGCGTCCAGATTCCGCCCCACCCGCCCGGTCGCGAGCGTGTGATACCCCGGATCTATGTAGTCCGGCCCGACCTTGTGCGGGGACACGGCAAGCCCTCGCGCGGCGAACGCGGCCATCAACCCCGTGGCAACGGTGGTCTTGCCGCTGCCGGAAGCCGGCGCGGCGATGACCAGTCGAGGGACGGAAGGCATCACCACTCGATGCCTCTCTGGCCCTTCTGGCCGGCGTCCATCGGGTGCTTGACCTTCGACATGTCGGTCACGAGATCGGCGAAGTCGACGAGCTTCTCCGGCGCGTTGCGCCCGGTGATCACGACATGCTGGGTCCCGGGCCGATCGCGCAGCACGTCGACGACCTCATCGGTGTCGATCCACCCCCAGTGCATCGGGTACGCGAACTCGTCCAGCACATACAGCTGATACGTCTCGGCGGCCAGGTCCCGCTTGACCTGCTCCCAGCCCTCCCGGGCCTTCTCCTCGTTGTCCATCTGGGCGTCCCGCTGCACCCAGGACCACCCTTCGCCCATCTTGTGCCAGTCCACGGTCCCGCCCTGCCCGGACGCCCCCAGCACCCGCAGCGCGTTCTCCTCGCCGACCTTCCACTTGGCCGACTTGACGAACTGGAACACCCCGATGGGCCACCCCTGGTTCCAGGCGCGCAGAGCGAGCCCGAAGGCAGCGGTCGACTTGCCCTTGCCGATCCCCGTGTGCACGACCACCAGAGGCCGATTACGGCGCTGACGAGTCGTCAGTCCGTCGTCCGGCACGACACTCGGCTGTCCCTGCGGCATTACGCGGCCCTCCTCTGTACGTCCTTGACCAGCCCGGCGATGGACTCCGCCCGCAGCTCGTCCAGCGTCACGGCCGTACCGCCGAGCTCACCCGCCAGCTGCCCCGCAAGCCCCAGCCGCACCGGCCCCGACTCACAGTCGACGACCACGGACGCGACACCCTCGGCCGCGAACAGCCGGGCCGCCCGTCCCGCGAGCGCGACCGGATCGGGACCGCCCGTGGCCCGCCCGTCGGTCACCACGACCACCAGCGCCCGCCGGGCCGGATCCCGCAGCCGCTCCACCCGCAGCACCTCGTGCGCCTTCAGCAGCCCGGCCGCGAGCGGCGTACGCCCGCCGGTCGGCAACGACTCGAGCCGAGCCGCGGCGGCGTCCACCGACGACGTGGGCGGCAGCGCGACATCGCCCGCCGTGCCCCGGAACGTCACCAGCCCCACCTTGTCCCGCCGCTGATACGCGTCCAGCAGCAGCGACAGAACGGCACCCTTCACGGCACTCATCCGCTGCCGGGCCGCCATCGACCCGGAGGCGTCCACGACGAACAGCACGAGATTGCCCTCGCGCCCTTCCCGAACGGCCTGCCGCAGATCGTCCCGCCGCACGACGAGACCGCGCCCGGCCCGCCCCCGCGCCCGCTGATGCGGCGCCGCCGCCTGCACGGTGGCCGCCAGGTGCAGCTTGGTGAGCGCCCCTCGGGGCCGTCGCGCGCCGGTCGTGCGCCCATGTTCGGTCCGCGCCCGCGAACGCCGCCCGGCGGCACCCTCACCGATGCCCGGCACGCTCAGCACCTTCGTCCGGAAGGGCTCCGACGCCCGCGCGGGAGTCTGCTCCCCGGCCCCGGAAGCCTGCGGCTCCCCGTCCTCACCGGCCTCGGGCCGCGCGCCCGAGTCCGCGCCCTGCGGCCCGTCGGACTCCGACGGCGGCTGCCCGCCACCCCCGCCCGGCCCGTCGGGGTCGGGATCCTCGTCGCTCTCGTCGCTCCCGTCGTCACCGGAGAACTCCTCCAGCGTCTCGTCGAGCTTGTCCTCGTCCAGCCCCGGCGCGTCGAAGGGGTTGCGGCGCCGACGGTGCGGCAGCGCCAGCAGCGCCGCCTGCCGGACGTCCTCGGCCAGCACATCGGTGCGCCCGGCCCACGCGGCCAGCGCGGTGGCCGTACGGGCCATCACGATGTCCGCCCGCATGCCGTCCACCTCGAAGGCCGCGCAGGTCGCCGCGATCTGCCGCAGCGCCCCGTCGCCGAGCCGCACCGAGGGCAGCAACTCCCGTGCCGCGACGATGCGTTGACGCACAGCGGCCTCGTCGTCCGCCCACCGCGCGGCGAAGGCGCCCGGATCGTCGTCGTACGCGAGCCGCCGCCGTACGACCTCCACCCGCTGCTCGGGCTCCCGCGAGGCGGCGACCTCGACGGTCAGGCCGAAACGGTCGAGCAACTGCGGCCGCAGTTCGCCCTCTTCGGGGTTCATGGTCCCGACGAGCAGGAAGCGTGCGGCATGCCGTACGGAGACACCCTCGCGTTCCACGTACGACGCACCCATCGCCGCCGCGTCCAGGAGCAGGTCGACGAGGTGGTCGTGGAGCAGGTTGACCTCGTCGACGTACAGGATGCCGCGGTGGGCGTCCGCGAGCAGCCCGGGCTCGAACGCCTTCACACCCTCGGCCAGGGCACGCTCGATGTCCAGCGCGCCGACCAGCCGGTCCTCGGAGGCGCCGACGGGGAGTTCGACCATGCGGGCTGGGCGCCGCGCGCCGGCGCCTGTCTCGTGCGGCCCGTCCGGGCACGCGGGGTCGGGGGCGCCCGGGTCGCAGGAGAAGCGGCACCCGGCGACCACCGGCACCTGCGGCATCAGCGCCGACAGCGCCCGTACCGCCGTCGACTTGGCGGTGCCCTTCTCGCCGCGCACCAGCACACCGCCGACCGCCGGGGACACGGCGTTCAGCAGCAGCGCGAGCCGCAGGTCGTCCTGGCCGACAACGGCCGTGAACGGAAACGGAGTTGTCACTGGTCGTCGCCCTCCAAGTCGCCTTCGAGCTCCAGGTACGTGGCGCGCAGCCGCTCCAGCGTCTCGGCGTCCGGCTCGGCCCACAGCCCGCGGTCGGCGGCCTCCAGCAGACGCTCGGTGACGCCGCGCAGCGCCCACGGGTTGGACTTCTTCATGAAGTCCCGGTTCTCCGGGTCGAAGACGTACTCGGCGCTGAGCTTCTCGTACATCCAGTCGTCGACCACGCCCGCCGTGGCGTCGTACCCGAAGAGGTAGTCCACGGTCGCCGCCATCTCGAAGGCGCCCTTGTAGCCGTGCCGGCGCATGGCCGCCATCCAGCGCGGGTTGACCACCCGGGCGCGGAACACGCGGTGCGTCTCCTCGCCCAGCGTCCGCGTCTTCACCTGGTCGGGCACGGCACTGTCGCCCACGTACGCCTCGGGGTTCGCGCCCGTCAGGTGCCGCACCATGGCGACCATGCCGCCGTGGTACTGGAAGTAGTCGTCGGCGTCGACGAGGTCGTGCTCGCGGGTGTCGACGTTCTTCGCGGCGACGGCGATCCGCTTGAACGCGGTCTCCATGTCGCCGCGCGCCGCCCGCCCGTCGAGCCCGCGCCCGTAGGCGTAGCCGCCCCAGACGGCGTACACCTCGGCGAGGTCGGCGTCGGAGCGCCAGTTGCGGGCGTCGATCAGCGGCAGCAGGCCGGCCCCGTAGGCGCCCGGCTTCGAGCCGAAGATACGGGCCGTCGCGCGCCGCCGGTCGCCGTGCTCGGCGGTGTCCTCGTCGGCGTGTGCGCGCACGTAGTTCCGGTCGGCGGGCTCGTCCAGCTCGGCGACCTTGCGGACCGCGTCGTCGATCAGCCCCACCACGTGCGGGAACGCGTCCCGGAAGAAGCCGGAGATACGCACCGTGACGTCGATGCGCGGCCGTCCGAGCTCCTCCAGGCCGATGACCTCGAAGCCGGTCACCCGGCGCGAGGCGTCGTCCCAGACCGGACGGCAGCCCAGCAGAGCGAGGATCTCGGCGATGTCGTCGCCCTGGGTGCGCATCGCGGACGTGCCCCAGACGGTCAGGCCGACCGACTTCGGGTACGCGCCGGTGTCCTGGAGGTACCGCGCGACCAGCGAGTCGGCGAGCGACTGCCCGACCTCCCAGCTCAGCCTGGACGGAATGGCCTTGGGGTCGACGGAGTAGAAGTTCCGTCCCGTCGGCAGCACGTTGACCAGCCCGCGCGTCGGCGAACCGGACGGACCCGCCGGGACGTAACCGCCGTCGAGCGCCTTGAGGATGTGGCCGATCTCGTCCGTCGTACGGGCCAGACGCGGCACGACCTCGTTGCAGGCGAACTCCAACACGGCGACGGCGTCGGGCAGTTCGGTGCCGAGGACGTCACGGATCAGCGTACGGCTCTCAGCGACCGCCCAGCCGCGCTCCTCCATCCCCTCAGCGATCCGCCGGCACAGCTGCTCCAGCAGGTCGATCGCGTCGGCAGCCGTACGCGAGGGGCCGTCGACCAGATCCGACAGCTCCACCGGCACCTTCAACGGCGCGCCCGGCTCGCTCAGCAGCTCCTTCTCGTCGAGCCCGAAGTGTGCGGCCAGCGAGGCCCGCAGGCCCGGCAGGGCATTGGCCTGCCCGCCCCAGACCTGCGAGGCGCGCAGCACGGCCAGCACGAGGTTGACCCGCGCTTCATCGACCGGGCCGCCGCCGAGGATGTGCAGCCCGTCGCGGATCTGCACGTCCTTGATCTCGCACAGATAGCCGTCGATGTGCATGACGAACTCGTCGAAGTCGTCGTCGTCCGGCTGGTCGTCGACGTGCAGGTCGTGATGCAGCTCGGCCGCCTTGACCAGCGTCCAGATCTGCGCGCGGACCACCGGGGCCTTCGTCGGGTCCAGGTCGGAGACGAGCGCGTACTCGTCGAGCAGCTGCTCCAGCTTGGCCAGGTCGCCGTAGGTGTCCGCGCGGGCCATCGGCGGCACGAGGTGGTCGACGACGGTGGCGTGCCCGCGCCGCTTGGCCTGGGTGCCCTCACCGGGGTCGTTGACGATGAACGGGTAGATCAGCGGCAGGTCCCCGAGGACCGCGTCCGGGGCGCACCCGCCGCTGAGCCCGAGCCCCTTGCCCGGCAGCCACTCCATCGTGCCGTGCTTGCCCATGTGCACGATCGCGTCGGCGCCGAAGCTGTTGTCCAGCCACCTGTACGCCGCCATGTAGTGGTGCGACGGCGGCATGTCGGGGTCGTGGTAGATCGCGATCGGGTTTTCGCCGAAGCCGCGCGGCGGCTGGATCATCACGACGACGTTCCCGAACTGCAGTGACGCGAGGACGATGTCGTCCCCGTCGACGTACAGCGACCCCGGCGGCTCGCCCCACGCCTGAAGCATGCCGTCCCTGAGCTCCGGGTCGAGCTTGTCGAACCACGCCTGGTAGTCGGCCAGCGGCACGCGCGCGGGCGCGGCGGCCAGCTGCTCCTCGGTGAGCCACTCGACGTCGTGGCCACCGGCGTTGATGAGCCGGTGGATCAGCTCGTCGCCGTTGTCCGGGTACTCGGTGAGGCCGTACCCGGCGTCCCTGAGCGCGTCCAGCACCCGCACCGCCGAGGCGGGCGTGTCGAGACCGACCGCGTTGCCGACACGCGAGTGCTTGGTCGGGTAGGCGGTGAAGACGAGCGCGAGCTTCTTGTCGCCGTTCGCCTTGTGCTTCAACTGGGCGTGCCGCACGGCGATCCCGGCGACGCGCCCGGCCCGCTCCGGGTCGGCGACATACACGGGCACGTCGTCCGGGCCCTGCTCCTTGAAGGAGAACGGCACGGTGACGAGCCGCCCGTCGAACTCCGGGATCGCGACCTGCATCGCCGCGTCCATGGGCGAGAGGGCGGCGTCGGACTCGTCCCACGCGGCCCGCGAAGAGGTGAGGCAAAGACCTTGCAGCACCGGCACGTTCAGCTCGGCGAGCCGGCCGATGTCCCACGCCTCCTCGTCGCCGCCCGCCGACGCCTGCGAGGCGTGCGTGCCGCCGGCCGCGAGGACGGTGGCGACCAGGGCGTCGGCCTTGCCGAGGATCTCGTACAGCTCCGCGTCCGCCCCGCGCAGCGAACCGCAGTACACGGGGAGGGCGTTGGCGCCCCGCGCCTCGATCGCGTCGCACAGGGTGTCCACGAAGGCGGTGTTGCCGCTCAGCTCATGGGCCCGGTAGAAGAGCACGCCGACGGTCGGACGGCCGGCGGCGAAGGCACGCTCGCCATGGACGCCGTACTCCGGCATCTTCTGCGGCTCGACGAACCCCTCGCCCGTCAGCAGCACGGTGTCGGAGAGGAACCGCGCGAGTTCGGTCAGGTTGGCCGGCCCGCCCTCGACGAGATACCTCAGCGCCTCGGCGACGACACCGGCCGGCACGGACGACTCGGCCATCAGCTCCGCGTCCGGGACGGCCTCGCCGCCGAGCAGCACGGTCGGGATGCCTGAGGCCTTCAGCGCGGCGAGCCCGTCCTCCCAGGCCCGCTTGCCGCCCAGCAGGCGAACGACGGCGATGTCCGCGCCCTCGACGAGCGCGGGCAGCTCCTCGGCGACGTCCACGCGGGTCGGATTGCCGATCCGGTACGAGGCACCGGCAGCGGCCCTTGCCGCCAACAGGTCCGTGTCGGCGGTCGACAACAACAACACAGTGCTCATGCGGGCGCTCCCGGTGGAATGAAGGGCAGTCCTTGCGGCGCGCCCGACTCGATGAGCCGCCAGAGCGCGTCCGTGTCAGCGTGCTGTTCGATCAGGTCGCCGAGCCGGTCGAGCTGCTCCTCGCGCAGCGCGGCGAACGACGTGTCGGGGGCCGGCACGAAGCGGCGGCCCGCGGCGGCGGCCACCTCGCGCAGGAAGGCCCGCCGGAAACCGTCCGACTCCAGCGAGCCGTGCCAGTGCGTGCCCCAGGTCTGGCCGACCCGGCAGCCGTCGAGGAAGGCTTCCCCGCCATGGATCTCGGCGACCCCGTGGTGGATCTCGTACCCCGCGACGTGCTCGCCGAGGGCTTCTCCCACCGGCCGGGTCAGGGTCTTCTCGCGGGCGAACCGCACCCGCACGGGCAACGCACCGAGCCCCTCGACATGACCCTGCCGGCTCTCGACCTCGTCCTCGATGTGCTCGCCGAGGACCTGGAAGCCGCCGCAGATGCCGAGGACGGGCCGTCCTTCGGCGACCCTGCGCTTCAGGGCCTGTGCGAGCCCCCGCTCCCGCAGCCACTCCAGCGCGCGAACCGTCCCCCGGGTCCCCGGAAGGATGACGAGATCCGCGTCCGCCAGCTCCTCCGGCCGGTCCACGAACCGCACCACGACACCGGGTTCGGCGGCCAGGGCGTCGATGTCGGTGAAGTTGGACATCAGCGGGACGGCACAGACGGCGACCCGCAGCACGTCCTCGCCGACGGGCGGGGCGACGTTCGACTCCCGCACGGTCCCGCGCAGGGACACCCGCAGTCCGTCCTCCTCGTCGATGCCGAGGCCGTGCTGGAAGGGGAGGACGCCGTAGGTGTGCCGTCCGGTGAGGCCCAGCAGCATGTCGAGCCCCGGCTCCAGGAGGCTGACGTCCCCGCGGAACTTGTTCACCAGGAACCCGGCGACGAGCGCCTGGTCCTCGGGCGAGAGCAGGGCGATCGTCCCGAAGAAGGAGGCGAACACGCCCCCGCGGTCGATGTCACCCACCACCAGCACGGGCAGCCCGGCATTGCGGGCGATACCCATGTTGACGATGTCGGTCCGCCGCAGATTGATCTCGGCCGGCGAGCCGGCCCCCTCACAGATCACCGCGTCATACGTGCCCCGCAACTCGGCGAGACAGTCGAGCACGGTCCCGAGCAGCTGCTCCTGCCGCCCGCCGTGCAGCCTCTTCCCGGGGGACGACTCCCCAGACCCCCCGAAGAAGCCGCGTGCGCTCAGCTCACCCACCGGCTTGCCCAGCAGCACGACCTGACTGCTCTGCTCCCCACCGGGCTTGAGCAGCACGGGATTCATCAGCGCGGTCGGCTCGACCCGGCAGGCCTGTGCCTGCATGGCCTGGGCCCGTCCGATCTCGGCGCCCTCACGCGTGACGAACGAGTTGAGGGACATGTTCTGCGCCTTGAACGGCGCGACCTTCACTCCCTGCCGCACCAGCCATCGGCAGATCCCGGCGGTGACGACGCTCTTGCCGGCGTCGGATGTGGTGCCGGCGACAAGGAGACCACCGCCCGTCATGAGGTACGTCCCTTCGCGATGCGGCGCGCGACGGCACAGACGCCGAGCGCCAGCCAGCCGACGCGCTTCGACAGCCGTACGGCCCGTTCGATGTCCTGCGTGCCCACGGCCCGCCCGTCCCCGTTCAGCACGGGCCGATGCTCGACGCGTCCGCCGTACGACAGCGTCCCGCCCAGCCGCACCCCGAGCGCCCCCGCGAACGAGGCCTCCACGGGCCCGGCGTTGGGGCTCGGATGCTTGGCGGCGTCGGCGCGCCACGCTCGTACCGCCCCACGGGGGTCACCCCCGGCGACGGCGGCGAGTACGGCGGTCAGCCGGGATCCCGGCCACCCCGCCAGGTCGTCGAGCCTGGCCGAAGCCCAGCCGTACCGCCGGTACTTGGGCGACTTGTGCCCCACCATGGCGTCGAGTGTGTTCACGGCCCGGAACCCGACCAGCCCGGGAACGCCTGCCACGGCGCCCCACACCAGGGCCCCCACCACCGCGTCGGAGGTGTTCTCGGCGACGGACTCCACGACGGCCCGCGCGATCCCGTCCGCGTCCAGCGCCTGCGGATCCCGCCCGCACAGATGCGGCAGCCGGGCACGTGCGCCCTCGATGTCCCCCGCTTCGAGCGCCTGCCCGATGACCCGGGCCTCCCGGGCGAGCGAAGTCCCCCCGACGACCGCCCAGGTGGCGGCGCCGGTCAGCGCGACGGCGGTGGCGGGGGACGTACGTACGAGACGAGCTGCGGTGGCGCCGAGGGCCACGGCGCCACCGGCGCACACGGCGGTGTGCACCGCACCCCATGCGCGGTGGTCACGCCACAACACCCGTTCCACGGCGGCGGCGGTCCGCCCGAACACGGCGACCGGGTGTCCCCGGCGAGGATCGCCGAGCAGCAGATCACCGAGAAGTCCGGCGGCGGCGCCGTACGCGAAGACGCGATCGGCACGCATCGGGGTCAGCCGAGCGTCGAGTCAGACGAGGGTCCGGTTCTGCATGTCGATCGGCAGGCGAGCATCGCGTTATGTCCTCACTCAGGGTGTCCACGCCCTGGTTCGACGAGACCGGCGGTGAGAGTTCCTGGCTCCCGGGGGTGTCTACCCCGGTGACAGTGGCGGGACCGCGCCGGATTCACACCGGCTTCCTCTCCTGCCGCCGCACATGGCTCCGGCAGTCCACCACGGGGTTGGAACGGCCGTCAACTTGCCGTTGACCTGCGAAGGGAGAGTGTGCGAAGGCCCACACAGCAGTGAGGTGCGGGACGGTGATCCGTCCCGCACCTCGGGTGTTTCAGGTGATGCGCGTCGTGCGTCAGGCCACGATCAGATAGATGCCGTACGCCACTGCCGCCGCGCATGCCGCGAAGCACGCGTACGCACCCGTGACCGCGAGAGAGGCCGAGTCGCCCTGGGCCGCGGCCCGTTCGCGCCGGGACAGGCCTGCGATGCCGAGGGTGAACAGGCCCACCAGGGCCACGGTGACCACGAGGCTGACGCCGAAGACGGAGCCGAGTGCCGCCCAGTCGATCTTCATGCTTCTGCTTTCCTGAGTGTGTGAGGGGGAGTGACTGGAGTGACCGGGTGCGTCAGACCGTGGCCTTCGAAGGCTCCGGCTCCGAGGACTGGGCCGGGATGGTGGCCGTGAGTTCCTCGGTCGCCATGCCCGCGGGCGGCGGGGTCACGGCGGCCATGGCCGTGGTCACCACGCCGGCCGGCTCGTCGGACTCGTTGACGTTGGTGTGGTCGATGACCTCACGGCGGGAGATCTTCCAGATCGCGGCGCTGGAGGCGACCAGGAACACCGCGACGACGGCGGTGCCCCAGGCGCCGAAGCCCGTCACGTACTCGGCGATCGCGCCGACCAGCGCGGCGGCCGGGAGGGTCAGGCCCCAGGCGACGAACATGCGGGTCGCCGTCGACCAGCGGACCACACCGCCCTTGCGGCCGAGGCCCGCGCCCATCACCGCGCCGGAGACGGAGTGCGTGGTGGACAGGGAGAAGCCGAGGTGGGAGGAGGCCAGGATGACGGTGGCCGCGCTGGTCTGGGCGGCGAAGCCCTGCTGCGGCTGAAGGTCGGTCAGGCCCTTGCCCATGGTGCGGATGATGCGCCAGCCGCCGAGGTAGGTGCCGAGCGCGATGGCCAGGCCCGCGGAGAGGATGACCCACATGGGCGGGTCGGAGTCGGGGGCGAGGGTGCCGCCGGCGACCAGGGCGAGGGTGATGATGCCCATGGTCTTCTGCGCGTCGTTGGTGCCGTGGGCCAGGGAGACCAGGCCGGCCGAGGCGATCTGGCCGGCGCGGTAGCCCTTCTTGGCGGACTCGCCGTCGGCCTTCTTGCCGAGCGAGTAGGTCAGGCGGGTGGCCAGCAGCGCCGCGATGCCCGCGACCAGCGGGGCGGCGATCGCCGGGATCAGCACCTTGGTGACGAGCGCGTCGCCGTGGACCGCGCCGACGCCGGCCGAGGCGATGGTGGCGCCGATCAGACCGCCCATCAGCGCGTGCGAGGAGCTGGAGGGCAGGCCCACCAGCCAGGTCAGCAGGTTCCAGAGGATCGCGCCGACCAGCGCGGCGAAGATGACCTCGGGACGGATGCCGGTCTCGTCGACGAGACCTTTGGAGATCGTGTTGGCGACCTCCACGGAGAGGAAGGCGCCGACAAGGTTCAGCGCGGCGGACATGGCCACCGCGACCTTGGGCTTGAGCGCACCGGTCGAGATGGTGGTGGCCATCGCGTTGGCGGTGTCGTGGAAACCGTTCGTGAAATCGAACGCGAGTGCGGTTACCACCACAATCGCGAGGATCAGCGAGAAGTTTTCCATTTACCCAGGCAATCGTTCGAGGTCATTGGCCGGACGAACGTAAGTAACCTGAGTGAACGGAAGATGAACTGGGGTGAGCCGCACGGTGTCCGCGGGAGGGGGTTAATCGTCCGGTGGGCGAGGCCCCCGTCCCTCGGCCGTCGCGCGGCCCAGGCGCCGCAAGGTCAGTAGCCTCGGGCGAACTTCCTCAGCTGGGTCATGGACCCGTTGAAGAGATTCTGGTCACCCGGCAGGCTTCCGCTGCCGTTGTCGTACTGCCAGATGGTCCAGAACCGCCATCCGGCCGGCAGCGCCCCCGCGCTGGAGGAGTTGTAGCGCGCTATCCACAGCGCGTGATTCGAGGCGAAGGCGCGGCTGCCGCCGGTGCAGTTGTTCCACCAGTGCGTGGTGGTGTAGATCACCGGGCGACGGCCGGTCAGCCGCTTGACCTCGTTGCTGAAGGACTGGATCCAGCTGACCATCTTCGCCTTGCTCAGCCCGTAGCACTTGTGCCTGCTGTAGGGGTTGTACTCGATGTCGAGAGCGGGTGGCAGGGTCCAGCCGTCGGACCGCCAGTCGCCGCCGTTGCGCACGAAGTACGCGGCCTGCGTCCTGCCCGGCGACTTGTTCGGCAGCGCGAAGTGGTACGCGCCGCGTATCAGGCCCGCGTTGCGGGAGCCGTTGTACTGCTGGCCGAAGTAGGGGTTGCGGTAGGTGTGGGACTCGGTCGCCTTGACGTAGACGAACTTGGCGCCCTTGCTCTTCGCGCTCTGCCAGTTGACGTTCTTCTGGTGGGAAGAGACGTCATGGCCCTTGGGCTTGCCGGCCGCCGCGGCCGGTATCTCGGCGAGTGCGGTCCCGCCGAGCGTGAGCGCTGCGACGGATATCGCCAGAAGGCGGGAGCGGTGACGGGACGGTTTGCGATCACGGGCCATATTTCCCCCCGGAATGGCGGCGTGCACGACAAATCAGCCAGAGGCTACGGGAAGATCGTTGAATCCTGATCGATCCCAGGCCAAGGTGGGGGGTGGAGGGTTATGTCCAGGTATGTGCCCTGCCGGACGCCGGTCCTCCTCCCCTAAAGTGCCCCGGCCCGGCGGTGACTTGGTGCCGTGCCGCGGCCACGCCTGGCAGGATCGCCGCATGGCTGAGGAGCGGCGGGACCAGCGGGGCGCGCGGGACACGCGGGAGGGCGCACAGGAAGTGGGGGAGTCGTGGGGCCGCAGTGCGCGCCCCGAGGAGGCGGAGGCCTGGGAGGCCCTCGTGGCGACGGCCCGCCGGACCGTCTCCGACGGCCTGGTCGTCGGCACGTCCGGGAACGTCTCCGTGCGGGTCGACGACACCGTGCTGGTCACACCGTCGGGGGTGCCGTACGACCGCCTGGCGCCGGAGGATGTGACCGGGGTCGACCTGGACGGCAGGCAGGTGCTGGGCGCGCTGGTGCCGACGAGCGAGCTGCCCATGCATCTCGCCGTCTACCGGGCCACGGACGCCGGCGCCGTCGTCCACACCCACGCGGTCCACGCGACGGCCGTCTCGACCCTGGTGCCCGAGCTCCCGCTGATCCACTACATGGCCGCCGCCCTCGGCGGCCCCGTCCGAGTTGCCCCCTATGCGACGTACGGCACCCAGGAGTTGGCCGAGAACATGCTCCAGGCCCTCACCGACCGCACCGCCTGCCTCCTCCAGAACCACGGCACGATGGCCTACGGCACGACCCTGCACCAGGCCTACGACCGCACGGCCCAGCTGGAGTGGATGTCCCGCCTGTGGCTCACGGCATCCTCGGTACCGGGCCTGTCCCCGTCGCTGCTGTCGGAGGGGCAGCTGGGGGAGGTGGCGGAGCGGTTGCGGGGGTACGGGCAGCGGGGGTGACGTGGGGCTGTGACTGTGGGGGTGGGTGCGGGTGCCCAGGGCCGCACTCCGACGCCGGTCCAGGTATTTCAGCCAGTCCGGCGTTTGAGGACGAGGCCCGCCAGGGCCGAAGCGGGGGTCTGGGGGCGGCAGCCCCCAGAGGGGCACGCGCCGGCACGACGCACCCCGCAAGCCCACGGCAGTGACCCCGCAAGCCCACGGCAGTGACCCCGCAAGCCCACGGCAGTGACCCCGCATAGCCCACGGCAGTGACGTCCCACTGGCCACCGCCCCCATCCGCCCGGACACTGGATGGGTGCGCACTGTCAAAGCGACGGCCGCTGCCGTCACCGTGGCTCTGGCCGCCGGCGCCGCAAGCGTCGCCGCCGGGCGGATCGCCAGTGGCGTCGCGCTGACGGCGCCCCCCGGCAGGCCCCTGCCCACTGAGCCCCGCCTCACCGTGCACGCCACGGCCGCCGGCCAGATCGCGCTCACCCGCGACCTCGCCTCCGTGCGCCCCGGCACCTACGGGCTCTCCGGCGACGGCTCGCACGCGGTCGTCGGCCCCGTCCTCGCCGCGGCGAAGCACTCCGCCGACACCGTCGTACGCCGCCTGGAGCGCGTCACCCACGGCACCTTGGAACCGGGCGACAAGGTCTGGCTCACCCCGAACGTGTACGTCGGCAACCCCAGCGCAGCCCTCGGTCTGGAGCACGCCGACGTCGACATCCCCGGCGAACTCGGCTCCCTGCCCGCCTGGTTCGTCCCCGGCGCGCGGGACACCTGGGTCATCGCGGTGCACGGCCTCGGCACCACCCGCGAACAGGCCATGAACGTCATGGAGTTCCTCAGCGGCCGCCATTTCCCGGTTCTCGCCCTCGCCTACCGGGGCGACCTCGGTGCGCCCCGCCCGCCGGACGGCCTGAACCACCTCGGCGAGACCGAGTGGCGCGACCTGGACGCCGCGATGCGCTACGCCGTGCGGTACGGCGCCAAGCAACTCGTCCTGCTCGGCTGGTCCACCGGCGCCACGATGGCGCTGCGCGCCGCCGAGCACTCCGGGCTCCGCGACCGTGTCTCGGGTCTCGTCCTGGACTCCCCGGTCCTGAGCTGGGAGGCCACCCTGCGCGCCCTCGCGTCGGCCCGCCACACCCCGAGCGCGCTGCTGCCGCTCGCGGTCCGCGCGGCACAGGGCCGCACCGGCCTGAACGCCGACCGCGCAGGCGGCAACGGCGACCGCGACCACCTCGCCGTGCCGACCCTGATCTTCCACGGACCGGACGACCGGGTGGCCCCCTGGAGCCTCTCCCGCCGGCTGGCCGACGCCCGCCCCGACCTGGTGGCCCTCCAGACCGTCGACCACGCACCCCACGCGGCCATGTGGAACGCCGACCCGGAGTTCTACGAGGAGTCCCTGCGCCGCTTCCTGACGCCGCTCATGTGATGCCGGTGCGACGCCCTCCGGCCCGCCCCTCCCAGACCGGTCCCGGGGATTCCGTTTAACCCCGTACCAGTGGCCTGTATTCGGCCCCTCGCCTCTCGCGGGACCCCGTGCGTTGGCCATCCCCGTCGCCCCTCGTGACATTCCGTTTGGGTTTTCGGACCGTCAACCGGAAGACTGCACCCGTGACGTCCCGTATCCCGCGCGACTCCAGGCTTCGACTCGTCCGCCCGCGACCCCTGGCCGCCGCACCACGAGCTGTGAACCAGCGGCGCCCCCGCCGCCCCGCACCCCGCCCCCCGGAGGGCACACCGGCCCGGGCGGAGCTGGCCAGAATGGCTCGCTCCGGTCTGGCCGCCGCGGCCCGCGTCGCCCACTGGGCAGACACCGCGCTGCGCCCCGGCCGCGACAGCGCCAGCCCCGACGGCAAGGGCACCCTCTCCGAGGCGACGGCCGAACGCGCGGCCCGCGACCTCGGCCTGACCGTGACTCAGGTCCGCAAAGACTGGGACACCGCCCGCCTGGCCGGACTCGTCGAGGTGCACGGCGACAGTGCCCGCCCCGGCTGGCGGCTGCGCGCCTGGGACCGCGACGACAGCGCCGTGCTGCGCGGCTGGGTCGCCCTCTTCGACGCCTGGTCGCTCGCCCACCCGGAACCCGAGCAGCACGAGCACGGAGCCGTGGCCGACGTCGTCTCGGCCCTGCCCCAGGTGCTCTCCTTCCTTCAGCTGTCCGCCGGGCCGGTCCCTGTGGAGCAGCTCCTGGACCTGCTGGAGCAGCGCGTCACCGAGCTGCGCACCGAGAGGTGCGAGATCCCCTACGGGCCCCAGCCCGTGCCGGTCGCCGACGCCGTGGCCACCGAAGCCACGGCCGCCGAGGACACGCCCCTCGCCCCGCTCCTCGACTGGGCCCTGCAGGCCCTCGCCTCCGTCGGCGCCCTCACCTACGGCGACGGCCAGGCCACGCTCACCCCGCTCGGCAGCTGGGCGGTATGGGTCAAGCTGGAGCAGATCTGCGTCGCCGCGCAGAGTCCCGCCGGGAACATCGAGCAGTCCGCCGAAGCCATGCTCCGCGGCTGCGCCCAGCTCCGCCCGAACGCCGCCCGCGACGAATACCGCGCCTGGCTCGCCGCCCGCCCGGTGGGCAGCGCCGTCGCCGAACTCCTCGGCGCCGCCCGCGGCGACGACGCCCTCCTGCGCGGCCTCGCCTTCGAGGCGCTGCGCGTCGTCGGCGCCCCCGCCGAGCCCGACGTGCGCGCCGTCCTCGACCAGCCGACCCTGCGCCCCTACGCCCTGCTGTGGCTGGCCGAGCACGACGGCATCGACCCCGAGGACGCCCACGAGGTGCTCACCCGGGACGAGGCCACCTGGCTGTGGGTCGACACCGCCGCCGCCGTCGCCGACCACGGCGAGGCCCCGATGCTGGTACGGCACCTGGAGTCCTCGGTGCAGCCGACCGTCCCCGCACTCCTCGACGAGGTGCGCGCCGTCGGTCACCCCCGCACCGTGCAGGTCCTCGTCGCACTCGCCGCCGCACACCCCGACCCCGCCCTCGCCAAGGCCGTACGCCGCGCCGCCTTCCAGGTGCACACCGGGGGGAGCTGAGCCGGGCGGGCGCTCAGCCCTTGATCTCGGGGGCGTAGGTGCCGAAGCTCCACACATTGCCCTCGATGTCCCGGGCCATGTAGTCCCGCGAGCCGTACTCCTGGTCCGTCGGGGGCATCAGGATCTCCGCGCCCTGCTCGACGGCCCGCCGGTGGTGTGCGTCGACGTCGTCCACGACGACGTACACCCCGGTCGTGCCTGCGTCCTTCATGACCTTGTCGAAGGCGCTGCCGGTGCCCTTGGAACCGAGCATCACGGCGCCGTTGCCCTGGGCCAGCTCTGCGTGCGCCACCGAGCCGTCCTCGCCCTCGTACACGGCCAGCGCCGTGAACCCGAAGGCCTCCGTGAGCTGCTTGATCGCCGCCTTCGCGTCCGCGTACAGCAGCGTGGGGTAGATGCTCGGACGCCCACCGCTGGTGCCTGCCATACCGATCACCCCTTCGTGATCCATAGCCGTGGTCCATCGTTGTCGACCGCCGGAAAGCCGACCGCTGCCCAGTCTTGCAGCGACCACTGACAACGGCCCGCGAACCGGAGCCGCCAAGCGGGGGACAGGCCCGAGAGCCCTCGTCGTGTCCTGACGGCAAGCCCCGCCACCGGCCCCGGCCGTGGCTACGCTCTGCGCCTGATCCGCGGCAGCGGGCTGCGGAACGGCTGGACGAGAGCCGGCCGACGAGACCGGGCTCTCGAGACAAGGGGGTGTGGTGGCCGCACAGCCGGTCGAGGCGGCCGGAGGCGGCGAAGAACCCCCGGCTCCCGGCGTCCCCGCGTCCAAGTCCGCCGCGGCCGCTCGCTCCCGCCCGTGGCCGGCGTTTCTCGCGCTCCTCCTCGTGCCCCCGCTCCTTGCGCTCGCCCACCACGCCCGCCCCACCCCCTACGGCGACCACCTCACCGTCCACGCGGCCGCCCACGCGCGTGTGCGCCCCGCCGCCACCCCACAGCAGCCGCAGCCGTCACCGACGCCCCTCCGCACGCGCGGAGCCGCTGTCGAGGCCCACCACCCCGTCACCGGTGCCCCACTGTGGCGCTACGCCCGGGAAGGCCGCCGCCCGCTCAGGTCGCTGCTCGCGCGCGGAGAGGCGATCACGCTCTGGGACGACGGCATGGTCACCGCCACCGAGGGCCGCTCGGTGCGCTGGCACCGCACCCTGCCCGCGGCCGGCGACTGGCTGCAGGCCCATGGCGGCACCGGTGTCCTGCGTGCCCTCGGCCGCGGCATGCTCGCCGTCGTCACGCCGCATCGCGTCGCCGCGTACCGCATCGCCGACGGCGACCTGCGCTGGGTGCTGCCCGCCCGCGAGGGCTGTGCCTTCGAGCCCGCACGTGCCGTACATCACGGCAAGACGCTCCTCCTCGCCCAGCCCTGCACCCGCGCGGCCTGGACCTCCCAGGTCATCGCCGTGGACGACCTGGGACGGATCACCCCGCACCGCCGACCCCTCGGCAACGAAGTCCGCGAGGAGGACGGCGAGCCCCGCCCCGAACACGTGAACCCAGAAAAAGTGGTTGCACGGCCCCGTTAGACTGGCCTCATGGCCATTCTCCTCGCGCATTAGACGGCGGGAACGTCCTCAGCCGCCCATCCCGCCACCAACCCCGCCCTGGAGTCTGTCCGTGATCTCCGCCTCCGGTATCGAGCTGCGCGCCGGTGCGCGCGTCCTCATCGAGTCCGCGACCTTCCGCGTCGCCAAGGGCGACCGCATCGGCCTCGTCGGCCGCAACGGCGCCGGCAAGACCACCCTCACCAAGTGCCTCGCCGGCGAGGGCATCCCCGCCGGCGGCACCATCACCCGCTCCGGCGAGGTCGGCTACCTCCCGCAGGACCCCCGCACCGGCGACCTCGACGTCCTCGCCCGCGACCGCATCCTCTCCGCGCGCGGTCTGGACGTCCTGATCCGCAAGATGCGCGACAACGAACAGCGCATCGCCAACGGCCAGGGCACCACCCGCGAGAAGGCCCTCAGGCAGTACGAGCGCCAGGAGACGGAGTTCCTCACCAAGGGCGGGTACTCCGCCGAGGCCGAGGCCGCCACCATCGCCGCCGCGCTGAACCTGCCCGACCGGGTGCTCGGCCAGCCGCTGCATACCCTCTCCGGCGGTCAGCGCCGGCGTATCGAGCTCGCCCGCATCCTGTTCTCCGACGCGGACACCCTGTTGCTCGACGAGCCGACGAACCACCTCGACGCCGACTCGATCACCTGGCTGCGCGACTATCTGAAGACGTATCGCGGCGGCTTCATCGTGATCTCCCACGACGTCGACCTGGTCGACACGGTCGTCAACAAGGTGTTCTACCTGGACGCCAACCGCGCCCAGATCGACATCTACAACATGGGCTGGAAGCTCTACCAGCAGCAGCGCGAGGCCGACGAGAAGCGCCGCAAGCGCGAGCGGCAGAACGCCGAGAAGAAGGCTGCCGCGCTGCACTCGCAGGCCGACAAGATGCGGGCCAAGGCGACCAAGACGGTCGCCGCGCAGAACATGGCCAAGCGGGCCGACAAGCTCCTCGCCGGCCTCGAAGCGGTACGCATGCAGGACAAGGTCGCCAAGCTCCGCTTCCCCGAGCCCGCGCCCTGCGGCAAGACCCCGCTGACCGCGGAGGGACTGTCGAAGTCTTACGGCTCCCTGGAGATCTTCACTGACGTCGACCTGGCCATCGACAAGGGGTCGAGGGTCGTCATCCTCGGCCTCAACGGCGCAGGAAAGACAACCCTGTTGAGGCTTCTCGCCGGTGTCGAGCAGCCGGACACCGGTGCCGTCATCCCCGGCCACGGCCTCAAGGTCGGCTACTACGCCCAGGAGCACGAGACCCTGGACGCCGACCGCACCGTCCTGGAGAACATGCGCTCCGCCGCCCCCGACATGGACCTCGTCGAGGTCCGCAAGGTGCTCGGCTCGTTCCTGTTCTCCGGAGACGACGTCGACAAGCCCGCCAGCGTCCTCTCCGGCGGCGAGAAGACCCGCCTCGCCCTCGCCACCCTCGTGGTGTCGTCGGCGAACGTCCTGCTCCTCGACGAGCCCACGAACAACCTCGACCCGGCCAGCCGCGAGGAGATCCTCGGCGCGCTGCGCACCTACAAGGGCGCGGTCGTGCTCGTCACCCACGACGAGGGCGCCGTCGAGGCGCTCCAGCCGGAGCGGATCATCCTGCTGCCCGACGGCGTCGAGGACCTGTGGGGTGCCGATTACGCGGATCTCGTCGCCCTCGCTTGATCGAATGCGTGATCAACGGCGTATGGATCATTCGGCCTATCGGTGATCCATCATCTGTGTGAGATCTCCTCGTACCGAGGTGTGTACTACATCGATTTCGCGGCCGAGTCCTTTATCGACAAGGGCTCGGCCGTCTCACGACGCTGACCTGGGGGTTCGTAAAAGAACCCGTTCGGCCGTACGGACAACATCCTGCGGAATCACAGATTCCGCATGTGGGGATGCGCTCCTGTCGTCACAACCATGTCTCACGGACCTTGCCGAATGGGTGGCCATGAAGGCCCGGAGGGGTGATCATGAGGAGACCAGAGCGCACTTCCCATGAGGAGGCACGGGTGGCCGAGACTCTGAAGAAGGGCAGCCGGGTAACCGGCGCCGCGCGCGACAAGCTCGCGGCAGACCTGAAGAAGAAGTACGACTCCGGTGCGAGCATTCGGGCACTGGCCGAGGAAACCGGCCGCTCGTATGGCTTCGTACACCGGATGCTCAGCGAGTCGGGCGTCACGCTTCGTGGGCGTGGCGGCGCGACGCGAGGCAAAAAGGCGACCGGCTGACACCGGGCGGCCCATCGGCTTCGATGGTGGCCACCCGGTCGGTCGACTGATCGGCCGGGTGGTTACTGTGCAGTCACTTAGGGGGTGCTCTTCCGGGCACCCCATGATGACCGCACTCATCGGAGGCGCCCCATGGCTTCGCCCGACCAGGACCTCGCTCCCCTGCTCGACAAGAACGGCGTACGGCTCACCGTCGACGGCGCGATCGCCACGGTGACGCTGTCGAACCCGGCCAAGCGCAATGCGCAGAGCCCCGCCATGTGGCGGACGCTCGCCGAGGCCGGGCGGGCCGTGCCGGGCAGCGTGCGGGTCGTCGTGCTGCGCGGTGAGGGCCAGTCCTTCTCCGCCGGACTCGACCGGCAGATGTTCACGCCCGACGGGATCGAGGGCGAGCCCTCGTTCATCGACCTCGCGCGTAGCAGCGACGGTGAACTCGACGCTGCCATCGCCGAGTTCCAGGAGGGCTTCACCTGGTGGCGGCGTAACGACGTCGTGTCCATCGCCGCCGTACAGGGGCATGCCATCGGGGCGGGCTTCCAGCTCGCGCTCGCCTGTGACGTGCGCGTCGTCGCGGACGACGTGCAGTTCGCCATGCGTGAGACCAGCCTCGGGCTGGTGCCTGACCTGACGGGTACGCACCCACTGGTCGGGCTGGTCGGATACGGCCGTGCGCTGGAGATCTGCGTGACGGGTCGCTTCGTGCTGGCCGAAGAGGCCGTCAGCAGCGGGCTGGCCAACCTCGCCGTGCCCGCGGACCAACTCGACGACGCCGTACGGGATCTGGCGGCGGCGATCGTCGCCGCGCCGCGGGACGCCGTGATCGAGACCAAGGCGCTGCTTCGTGGTGCCGTGGACCGTACGTACGACGAGCAGCGCGGTGCCGAGCGGGCCGCGCAGGCGCGCCGGCTTCGGGATCTGGCCGGGCTCGGCGAATAAGCCGTGCCCTGATCAATCACCCGCTGGACACAACGCGCTGATCAACCGACCGCTGTGATCAGCACGGCTACCGTCGGGCGATCCGCCAGGGACTCTCCCACCCACTCGCGGACCTCCCGGGCCACCTCCACCGCCCGGCGGTCCGCGCGCACGGCAATCTCCACACGCACGTGCCGGCGCGGCAGGGCGGCCTCGTCCTGCCGCGCCTCGATGTGCACCGCACGGTTCAACCCGCCGAGGGCGCCCGTCAGTTGGCTCACCCCTGGGACGGCCAGGGCCGCTGCGGCCACGCGCTCCTCGTCGGGGTTTGCGGGCTCCGCGGCCCGCGTCGGCTCGGGCCGGTGCACGGGTGCGGGTTCGGCGTCCTCGTCGAGCAGGGCCGTCACGCGCAGATCCACCTCGGTCACCGTCAGGCCGAGATCTTCCGCGGCCGCGCCGGCCAGCAGGCCGCGCAGCCGGTCCGCCGTCGTGGGCAGCGCCTCGGCCGCCGTCGCCGCGAAGTCCGCCGTCACCCGCAAGGGGCCCGGTGGCAGGGCGCTCGGCGGTGGCGGTACGGCTGCCTCCTGCGCGTCCTCCGGGTCGGTGAGCCCGATCCGGAGCGCGCCCAGCCGTACCTCGCGCATGTCCTCGGCCGCCCGCCGCAGCACCGCCTCGGCCGCCTTCTCGGAGATCCACGCGCCGTCGCGCGCGCCGCCGAGGGGCAGCAGCCTGCCGAGCCCCAGCCGCTCCCGTACCGCCTGTGTCCACCCGTCCGCCGTAGTCATTCCTCCAGCCTGCCGCATCCGTGGCGCGCTATCGCGTAACCGTGCTTACCGTGGTCAGGGAACCACAATCGAAAAGGACGATCGGCCATGACTGACACCACGCAGAACCGCGGGACGGAGGCTGAGGCCGCCACCCCACGCAGGACCCAGGTGACCAAGCGCGGTGGGGGAGACCCCGGCGCCAGGGGTCGGACGACGATCGCGGACGGCGTCGTGGAGAAGATCGCCGGGATGGCCGCACGCGATGTGGACGGCGTGCATGCCATGGGCAGCGGGCTGTCACGGACTTTCGGCGCCGTGCGCGACCGGGTGCCGGGCGGGACGACGAAGTCGGTGACCCGTGGCGTGAAGGCCGAGGTCGGCGAGGTACAGGCCGCCCTCGACCTGGAGATCGTCGTCGAGTACGGCGTGTCGATCGCCGACGTGGCGCGGGACGTCCGCGAGAACGTGATCAACGCCGTCGAGCGGATGACCGGTCTCGAGGTGGTCGAAGTCAACATCGCGGTGAGCGATGTGAAGCTTCCGGAGGAAGAGGAAGAGGAAGAGGAACGCCGGATCCAGTGATGCGCCGACCACCGGACAACCAGTGGCCGGGGAGTGGCTGAGGAGCTGAGGAGCGCAGCATGAGCATGGCCGTGGTCGGCATGATCGCCGGCATGGCACTGGGCTTCGCCGGATACTTCGGCGGATTCGGCGCCTTCCTGCTGGTGGCGGCACTGGGCGCCGTCGGCTTCGTCGTCGGGCGGTTCCTTGAGGGGGAGTACGAGCTCGGTGACTTCTTCCGGCGTCGTGACGAACGGCGGCGGTGACGCCGGTGAGCACGGGGGCCGGTGACGTCGGCAGACCCCTTCCCACCGTCCCTCCGGGCGAACGCGGGGCGACCCGGATCGCCGACCGGGTCGTCGCGAAGGTCGCCTCACAGGCTGCCCGCGAGGCCGTGGGGGCCCTCGCCAAGGACGCCGCCCGGCCGCATGCCAACGTCGTCGTGCACCACGACACCGCGCGGGTCCTCGTCCATCTCGAACTCGACTACCCCACGGACATCGGCTCCCGGTGCGCGACCGTGCGTCGGCACGTCGCCGAGCGGGTAGGCGCGTTGGTGGGCATGGAGGTGCCGGAGGTCGCCGTGCACGTGGAGCGGCTGCACCCGGCGCCCCGACCGGGCGCGGCACAGGGGAGGACGCGATGAGCGAGTCCCAGGAGTCCGAGGGCACCACGCAGAGACTGCCGGTCATCGAGAAGGAGGCCGGACCCGCCACCCTCGACCAGTCGGCCTCGGCGGCGGACTACGACCCCCCGCCCCCCGTCGACGCGAAGGGCCGCGGTGAACGCCGCTTCTGGTCGGCGCGCCGGATCCCGGCCGCGATCACGGCGCTCGTGCTCCTGTTCGCCGCGGGCATGTTCCTCTACGACATCGCCTCCGTGCGCGCCGACCGGCCCGTGATGCGCTGGCGTCGGGAACTGGCCCAGCAACTCGCCGAGCGTCCACTCGACGACATCTGGGTGCTCGTCGGCGCGGGCGTCGCCGCCGTCCTCGGCCTCTGGCTGCTCGTCCTGGCAACCACGCCCGGCCTGCGGTCCGTACTGCCGATGCGGCGCACCCACCCCGACGTACGCGCCGGACTCCACCGCGACCTCGCCGCCCTCGTGCTCCGCGACCGGGCCATGGAGGTCTCCGGGGTCCAGTCGGTCCGGGTACGGGTGCGCAGGTCCCGGGCCGACGTCCGCGCCCTGGCGCACTTCCGTGAACTGGACGACGTACGCGCCGACCTGGACGCCACGCTCGCCGACGCGATCAGGGGCCTGGGACTGAACCGCCCGCCGTCGCTGTCGGTGAAGGTGCAGCGGCCGGGACGGAAGGGGTGAGGGCCGTGCTCAGGGTGGTCAACCGGGTGCTGATCGGCCTCGTCGGGCTGGTGCTGCTCGTGATCGGCGGGTCCGTACTGGCCGTCGGGCTCGGGCTGGATCCCCCCTCCTGGTGGATCCATGACAGCCGGCACGACGTCCTGCTCAGCGACGCCGAGCGCACGCGCTGGCGGGACGACGGCTGGTGGTGGCCGACCGTGATCGCGGTGCTGGCCGTCCTGGTGCTGCTCGCCCTGTGGTGGCTGACCTCGGTCCTGCGCCGGCACCGCCTCGCCGAAATCCTGGTCGACACCGGCGACGGCGAGGGCGCACTGCTGCGGGGCCGGGCCCTGGAGAGCGTCCTGGCGGGCGAGGCGACGGAGCTGGAGGGCGTCCAGCGGGCCCGCGTCCACCTGACGGGCAGGCGCACCACCCCCGAGACCCGGGTGCGCCTCCGGCTGGAACCGCACGTGGATCCCGGGACCGCCTTGAACGACCTCACCACCCAGGCGCTGGGCCACGCCCGCAATTCGGCGGGCCTCGCGTCATTGCCGGCGGAGGTCCGCCTGCGGGGCGTCAAGCACGGTGCGGAGAGGGTGAGTTAGAACCCGAGGTGAGTCAGAACCCGTGCCGCATTCCGCCGTCCACGGGCAGCATGATCCCCGTCAGATAGGACGCGGCCGGAGACAGCAGGAACGCCGCCGCACGCCCGAACTCGTCCGGGGTCCCGTACCGCCGCAACGGAATCCGCGACTCGTTGGCGGCCCGAGTGGCCTCCGGGTCGGCAGACAGGCCGTCCAGCTCGCGCACGCGGTCCGTGTCGATCCGGGACGGCAGCAGTCCCACGACCCGAATGCCCCGCGGCCCCAGTTCGTCCGCGAGGGACTTGGCGAACCCGGCCAGCCCCGGCCGCAGCCCGTTCGAGATGGTCAGCCCCGGCAGCGGCTCGTGCACCGAGGCCGACAGCACGAACCCGATGACGCCGCCCTCGTTCAGTTCCGCCGCCGCCGTCCTGGCCAGCCGTACCGCCCCGAGGAACACCGACTCGAACGCGGCCTGCCACTGCTCGTCCGTGTTGTCCGCGACGAACCCGGCCGGCGGCCCGCCCACGCTGATGAGGACGCCGTCGAACCCGCCGAAGGCATCCCGCGCGGCAGCGATGAGACGTTCCGCGGCACCCGCGTCGGCGTTGTCGACGGCGACCCCGACGGCGTTCGGCCCCAGCTCGGCCGCCGCGGCGGCGACCCGCTCCTCGTCCCGGCCGGTCACGACGACCTTCGCCCCGTCGGCCACCAGCTCACGCGCCGCCGCGTTGCCCAGCCCGCGCGTGGCCCCCGTGACGACGTACACCCGGTCCTTCAGTCCAAGATCCATGGCCCCTATCCTGCCCCGTCGCCCCCGAACAGGGCGAGGGCGGTGTTCACCAGGCCGATGTGGCTGAAGGCCTGCGGGAAGTTGCCGAGCTGGCGGCCGGTCACCGGGTCGTACTCCTCGGCCAGCAGCCCCACGTCGTTGGCGAGCCCGGCGAGCCGGTCGAACAGCTCGCGTGCCTCCTGCGTACGACCTGTCATGTGCAGAGCCTCCGCCAGCCAGAACGAGCAGGCCAGGAAGGTGCCCTCGCCGCCGGGCAGCCCGTCGACGGTGGTCCCGTCGGTGCTGTAGCGGCGCAGGAAGCCCTGATGGCTGAGCTCGGCGCGGATCGCGTCGATGGTGCCGACGACGCGCGGGTCGTCGGGTGGCAGAAAGCCGACGCGCGGGATCAGCAACAGCGCGGCGTCGAGTTCGGGGGAGCCGTAGGACTGCGTGAAGGTGTTCCGCTCGGCGTCGTATCCCTTCTCGCACACCTCGCGGTGCACCTCGTCGCGCATCTCGCGCCAGCCGTCGAGGTCGCCGTCCAGCTTCGGGTTCTTCTCCAGGCTGCGCACCGCGCGGTCCGCGGCCACCCACACCATCACCTTCGAGTGCACGAAGTGCCGGCGGCCGCCGCGCACCTCCCACAGCCCCTCGTCGGGCTGCCGCCACGCCGTGCGCAGCCAGTCGACGAGCGCGGCCTGAATCGCCCAGATGTGCGGCTTGGTGGGCAGTCCTGCCTCCCGGGCCAGCGCCAGCGTGTCCATCACTTCGCCGTACACGTCCAACTGGAGCTGGTTCACGGCCAGATTGCCGACGCGTACGGGGGTGGAGCCGGCGAAGCCGGACAGCCACGGCACCTCGAACTCGGGCAGCCGCCGCTCGCCCGCCAGGCCGTACATGATCTGCAGGTCGGCCGGGTCGCCGGCGACCGCGCGCAGCAGCCAGTCGCGCCAGGCCTCCGCCTCCTCCCGGTAGCCCGCCGACAGGCCCACGTTCAGGGTGAGGGTTGAGTCGCGCAGCCAGCAGTGGCGGTAGTCCCAGTTGCGGACGCCGCCGATCTCCTCGGGGAGCGAGGTGGTGGGGGCGGCGACGATGCCGCCGGTAGGCCGGTAGGTGAGGGCCTTGAGGGTGATCAGGGAGCGCACGACGGCGTCGCGGTACGGCCCGTCATAACGGCAGTGCCCCACCCACTTCCGCCAGTCCCGCACGCTGCAGCGCAACGCCTCATATGGGTCGACGAGTGGCGGGCGCGGCTCGTGCGAGGGGTGCCAGGTCAGGACGAATGCGACCTTCTCGCCCTTCTCGACCGTGAACTCCGAGTGCGTACCGAAGTTCCTGCCCCAGGTGCGTACCTCGGGTTCGCTGCGCAGCCACGCCGAGTCCGGGCCGGCGACGGCCACCCGGTGCCCGTCGGACTCGCGCACCCAGGGGACGATCGAGCCGTAGTCGAAGCGCAGCCTCAGGGTGCTGCGTACGGTGACGCGGCCGCTGAGGCCCTCCACGATGCGTACGAGGTCGGGCGCGCGGTCGCGTTGGGGCATCAGGTCCGTGACGCGGATCGTGCCCTCGTCGGTCTCCCACTCGGTGTCCAGCACCAGGGTGTCCCGGCGGTAGGCGCGGCGGGTGCAGGGGCCCTTGGCGTGCTTGGGGGCGATGCGCCAGTGGCCGTTGTCCTTGTCGCCGAGGAGCTTGGCGAAGCAGGCACCCGAGTCGAAGCGGGGCAGGCACAGCCAGTCCACGGAACCGTCCCTGCCGACCAGGGCGGCCGTCTGCTCGTCGCCGATGAGTGCGTAGTCCTCGATTCGCTGGGGCACGCAAGTGCGGGTTCCCCAAGGGCCGATGGGCCAATCAGGGTGGGGCCGCGGGAGTGATCCGGCGGCGAAGGCGGAGAGCGCCGCACGCGGCGCTGCTGCTCGACGCCGGCCCAGTGCACGCCTTCAAGGGGCGCGGGGAACTGCGCGACCAGCCGAATGCGACCAGCCAAATGCGACCGGCACCTGCCCGGCAGCCTGAGCCGGCCACGGCGGTGGGCGTAAAGCTCCCCCCGTCAACGCCGGGTACTACACACCCACCGGCTCTGCCTCGGCCGGCTTCTCCGTCTCCGCGGCCCGCCGCTCACGGGCCTCCCGACGAGCCAGGACCAGCCACCCCACAGGCACCCCGGCAGCAAAGAGCCACCATTGCAGGGCATAGGCGTAATTCAGCGGAGCGTTCTCGTTACCCGGCTTGCCGATCAGCTCCGGCGCATCCCCCGCCGGCTCGGGAGTCGTCTGCACGACGTACCCCCCGAGCACCGACGCGTCGAGGCGACGAGCCTCCTGCCCGCTGTTGATCAGCATGACCTGCCGGTCGGGAAGGCCCTTGAGGTCCTTGATCCCGCTGGCCTCGGTCGTCTCGTCCGGCATCAGCCGCCCGGTCACCGTGACACGGCCGTCCGGCGGCGCAGGGACCTTGGGGAACGCCGTCTGGCTGGGCCCGTCCGCGGGGATCCAGCCGCGGTTGACCAGCAGCACCTTGCCGTCCGTCAGGACGAAGGGGGTGAGGACGTGGAAGCCGACCTCTTCGTCGGAGTTGACGCGCCGCCTGACCACGACCTCCTGGTCGGTGTCGAAGTGGCCCACCGCTGTCACTGTGCGGTAGCGCTCCTTGCTGGTGACCTCGTGCCCCGGAGAGGTCAGCCTCTCCACGGGCAGCGGCTTCGCGCCCAGGGCGTCGGCGACCAGCTGATTCCGGGCGCTGCGCTCCTCGTAGCGGTGCATCTGCCAGATGCCCAGCCTGATCATCGTGGGGATGAGCAGCAGGGCGACCAGCGTGAGGATCACCCACTGCCGGGACAACAGGAAGCGGTACACCCCACGACCGTACAACTCGGTCGTGGGGTGCGTTCAGGCGGGTACCTGGTCAGACCTTGTCGACGATCCCCGCCTTTCCTTCCGCGCGGGCGCAGTGGGCGCCGCAATACCAGTGACCCTCGACCTCGACACCCTGCCCGATGACCTGCACACGGCAGTGCTCGCAGATGGGTGCCATGCGGTGGATCGCACAGGAGAAGCAGTCGAAGACGTGCACCGCGCCCTGCGCGTGCACCTCGAAGGTCATGCCGTAGTCGTTTCCGCACACTTCACATGTCGCCATGCGCCACAGGGTGATCCGTCCCCGCGGTCCGGGCGAGGGGGCTCCGGGCGAGTCGCGCGGCAATCACCCGTCCGTACGGTCACCGCTCCGACGCCGGTTCCACGTCCCGCAGGAGTTGTCCGAACGCCGCCTCGTCGATCACCGGCGTCCCGTACTGGCGGGCCTTGACGACCTTGGACGTGCCCGCGTCCGGGTCGTTCGTGACGAGCAGGCTGGTCAGCCGGGACAGGCTCGTCGACACATGCAGCCCGGCCTCGATCGCACGGTCCTCCAGCAGGTCGCGCTCGACGGACGTGTCTCCGGAGAAGGCGACCCGCATGCCCTGCTTGAGCCGTTTGCCGTCTTCGTAGCGACCTGGGTTCGGATGGGGGCAGGCGGGCCTTTTGCGGGACGGCCGCCAACTGGTCGGCTGATGATTGCTGTAGCCGGTGTGCCCGCCGGTGCCGCCATACCCGCCATGAGAGCCCGCCTGCTGGCCGATCCGGGGCGCCGCAGCCGCGGTGTCCCGCCACTCGGTCAGCGGCAGGCACTCCTGCAGCGGCAGCCGCACACTGCCCGCCGCGGCGGCCCGCAGGCTCGGCCGGAACGCCTCCGCCAGCACGCGCGCGTCGTCCAGCGCATGGTGCGCGCGCTGCTGCACGACGCCGAAGTGCGCGGCCAGCGACTGCAGCTTGTGGTTGGGCAGCGGCAGGCCCAGCTCCTTGGACAGCGCGATGGTGCACAGCCGCTGCCGCACCGGGGCCCGGCGCTGCGCGCGCGCGTACTCCCGCGCGATCATCTGCCAGTCGAAGACGGCGTTGTGCGCGACGAGGACCCGGCCGTCCAGCCGGGCCGAGAACTCCTCGGCGATGTCCGTGAAGAGGGGAGCACCCTCCAGCGCCTCACTCGTCAGACCGTGGATCCAGACCGGGCCCGGGTCGCGCTCCGGGTTGACCAGCGTGTACCAGTGGTCCTCGACCTCGCCGCGCGCGTCCAGCCGGTACACGGCCGCGGAGATTATCCGGTCGTCCCGGGCCAGACCGGTGGTCTCCACGTCAACGACCGCATATCCCTGGGGATACGCGGTCGGCCATGCTGTGGGGGAGGGCGCTGCGGTCGCAGGGTCTTCGAGCATGGTCACTGAGGATACGGGCCCGGACTGACACTCCTGCCCGTCAGGTGCCTTGCCCCGCCCGCCCGTTCGAACGCCACGAACGTCAGCGCGTCAACCGGTCGGCATGCGCGCGGCGTTGCGGGCGGCCGCCGGCGGTGGCGGTCGCACGTGCTGCGCCCGGCACCGGCCCGGGAGCGTCGGTACGTTCCCGATGTCCCCTGCGGTGCGATCCTCCGCATATGACCGACTCGACGCATGACGAGACCCACGGCGGCGCGCTGGGCCGGCGGCTGAACTGGTTGCGGGCGGCGGTTCTCGGAGCGAACGACGGCATCGTGTCGACCGCGGGGCTCGTCGTCGGCGTGGCCGGTGCGACCGACGAGCGAGCGGCGCTGCTCACGGCCGGGCTGGCCGGGCTGCTCGCCGGGTCGATGTCGATGGCGGCGGGGGAGTACGTCTCGGTCTCCACCCAGCGCGACTCGGAGAAGGCGGCGCTGGCCCTGGAGAAGCGGGAGTTGCGGGAGCAGCCGGAGGCGGAGCTCGCGGAGCTGGCCGAACTGCTGGAACGGCGCGGGCTGTCCCGGGAGGTGGCCGCGGAGGCGGCGGTCCAGCTGACGGAACGGGACGCTCTGAAGGCACACGCGCGCGTGGAGCTCGGCATCGACCCGGACCAGCTGACCGACCCGTGGCACGCGGCGTGGGCGAGCTTTCTGGCGTTCACGGTCGGGGCGCTGCTGCCGCTGCTGGCCATGGTGCTGCCGCCGGCGGACTGGCGGCTGGCGGTCACCGTCGCCTCCGTCCTGGCCGCTCTCGCCCTGACCGGCTGGAGCAGTGCCCGCCTGGGCGCCGCCGCCCCACCGCGCGCCGTGCTGCGCAACATGGCGGGCGGGGCGCTGGCCATGGGGGTCACGTACGCGGCCGGGACGCTGCTGGACGTGGCGGGGGTGTAGCGCGTACGGCTCCCTGCAACGACGTACGGCGTCAGCGGCAAGCTCGGTTGCTGCACCGTGAAGACCTCATCGTGGAGCCCTCGCCGTCAAGCCCTCGCGCACGCGAAACCCTCACCAGCGGATCGGCACCGGAAGTGCCGTCAGCAGTCCCGACACGACGACCACCACGCCCAGGGCGACGACCTCCGCCCGCGCGGGCGAGCAGGCGGCCAGCGGGTCGGCCGCGCGGCGCAGCCGGATCCGCGCCCACAGGGCGAGCGCGACCACGGCCACCATCAGGATCACCTTGGCCAGCAGGACACGCCCGTACGCCGTCTCCGTCAGCTGGTGCAGGAGCGTGTCCGGCGGCATCCGGCGCAGCGAACTCCACACCCCGGTCGCCGTGATCGCGGCGAGCAGCACGGCCGCCACGCGCGCGTAGAGGCCCAGCAGGGCCGCGCCCCCCTCCCTGACGCCCCATGCGCGCAGGGTTCGCAGGGCATACAACAGGCCGCCGACCCAGAGCGTCGCGCAGGTCAGGTGCACCAGCGTCAGACCCGAGCCCAGCAGGGGGCTGTGCTCGGTCGTGGGGTGCGCGCGCAGCGCCTCGGCGACCACGACCGCGGCCAGCGGCCAGAGCTGGGTGACCGGCCGGCGCGAGAGGGCGCACAGCCCGGCCACGGCGAAGGCGTTGACCTCCAGCAGCGCGAGCTTGCCGTCGCGCGTGGCGTAGAGGCCGCCCACGTCGAGGTCGGCCGGGCTGTTAGGCACGAGGTTGCCGGTGGACACGACCGACGCGAGGGCGAGTGCGGCGAGGAAACCGGCCGCCGCCGCGTAGGGCGCCCAACTGCGGGGCATGGCAGGGGGAGCGCCGGGCACGGACCGCGCCAGCCGGTTCACGAACAGCTCGCCTGCCGGGACGCACAGCGCCGCGAACAGCACCGCGCGCAGCAGCCCGATCCCGCCGGTGCCGGGCGCGGCGGCCTCCCCGGTGCCGTGCAGCGCGGCCGACGGCCCGAGCAGGGGGATCAGCGCCGCCAGCGCGACCAGGACGAGAACGGCCACGGCCCGGCTGATGCCGGGTCGGGGTCTTGGCGCGCTCCCGTCGATCACGCCGGGAGAAGGTCTTGTCAACGTCACCTCAAGATCTTCACAAAAATCACATAGTCGGGCAAGCACCAGAAAACAAGTGGTGGTGTGGCATTCCGCCCAGAGGTACGGCATCGGTGGCCCCGACGCTCAGAAAAGCCCCTGGAAAGGCGGCCTCCGGTGCTCAGCCTGCTCCGCGGGTCCCGCCCTCGGTGCTCAGCCGGCTCCGCGCGGGTCCCGCCCTACGGTGCTCAGCCCGCTCCGCGGGTCCCGCCCTACGGTGCTCAGGCCCACCGCGCGGGATCCGCGCCCCAAACCCCCGGCGGCCGGGCCCAGTCGACGGGGCCGCCCGCGAAAGACACCGGTGACCGGGCGTACCGCAGCCGCCCGAGCGCGCTGTCCCGTTCGGTGAGCCAGGCGTCGGGCCCGTCGTAGACCTCCGCCGATTCCGACGCCTGTGACGTCAGGGTGCCCTCGCCGGACGGCTGGATTCCGGTCGTCAGCCACTTCGCCGTACGCGCCAGCGACAGCCGTACGCACCGGCCGTACCCCTGCTCCAACTGCTCGGTCAGAGCCCGCAGCACGGCAGCCGCCAGCAGATACCCGGTCCCGTGGTCGAGGGCCTGCGCGGGCAGCGCCCCGGGTTGCCCGGCCGATCCGTCGGTCATGCCTCCCTCGGTCGCGGCGATCCCGGTGACGACCTGCACGAGGCTGTCGAACCCGCGCCGCTCGCCCCACGGCCCGTACGCTCCCCAAGCCGACACCTCCGCCACGACCAGCCCCGGCCGCCGCTCGGTCAGTGCACGCGCCGACAGCCCGAACCGGTCCAGGGAGCCCGGCCGGTATCCGGTGACGACGACGTCAGCCTCCGCGAGCAGTTCCTCGAAGGTGCGCCGGTCCGTCGTCAGGTCCAGCGTCGCCGAGCGCTTTCCGAAGCCCGTGTCCGCGTGCTGGTCCGGGAGTTCGGGCTGCTGCGGCGCGTCCACACGCAGGACGTCGGCGCCGAGCAGCGCGAGGGTGCGGGTGGCGACCGGTCCGGCGATGACCCGTGTCAGGTCCAGTACGCGTACCCCGGCGGCGGGCAGCAGGGGAGAGCCGTCGAGGGACGGGAGCGCACGCGCGCGTGCCGTGTCCGACCGCTCGTGCTCGACCAGTGGCCGCCGCGCCACCGCGGCCGCCTGCTCGTGCGCCACCCACTCCTCGGGCGTACGCAGCGCCACGGCCAGCCCACCGGCCGCGTACACGGCTTCCTCCACCTCGCGCGCGGAACGCTCGGCGAGCGCCGCTCCGACGGCGTCCGGATCCTCCCGCGTCACCCCCAGCGCGGTCAGCAGCCGGGCCCGGTGGTGCGGATAGTTGGCATGCGTGCGCACCCAGCCGTCCGAGGTGCGCCAGAACCGCGACAGCGGGGCGAAGTTGACCGGTGCGCGCCCGTCGACCAGCAGATGCCGTTCGCTCACGAATGCGGTGGCGATCGCCCCGTCGTCCAGTCGTACCCCGGGCACTTCAAAGAGCCCGGCCCGTCGCGCCGCCAACTCGGCGGCGGCCAGCGCACACGCGCCCACGCACGCGCGCGCCAACTCCCGTACGGGAAGGCGCGCATGCAACGCGCCTTCCCGCACCACGGTCGACAGCCGCGGAAGGAGGGCGGGATCGCCGCCCACCGCGGACCAGGCAGTACTGATCGGAGTGCTGGTCGGAGTCATTACTGCACTATGCAGTATTTGACTCAGTCAAAGGAGTCGTTTTCGACTCAGTCAACGGCGTCCAGCGCGTTGACGATGCCGAACCCGTAGAAGCCGTTGTACCGCTTGCCGCCCTCGCACACCGCGTCCTGCTTGCCGTCGCCGTCCTGGTCGTACGACTCGGGGCAGCCCGGGTTGTCCGCCTGCGCCTTCAGGAGCGCGTGCAACTGGGAGCCGGTCGCGTGCGGGTACCGGGACTTCAGCAGCGCCGCCACTCCCGCGGCCTGCGGGGACGCCATCGACGTGCCCTGCAGGAAGCCGTACTTGCCGTCCGGGAGGGTGGCCAGGATGCGCCCGTTCTTCGACGGGGTGTCCGGGATCTGGTACAGCCGGTCGCCGCCCGGCGCCGCGATGTCGATGACGCCGTAACCGTACGTGGAGTAGTACGACTTGAGGTTCTGCACGCCCGTCGCGCTGACCGTGACGATCCCCGGCAACTGCGTCGGAACGTCGAAGCATTCGTGCGGGTCGACGGTGCGCTCGACCGGGGTCGAGTCATCGGGGCTGCTGTCGTCGACGATCGCGTCGGAGGCGAGGTCGTGGTTGGAGTTGCCCGCCGACGCCAGGTTGAGCGTGCCCTTGTTCTGGGCGTACTGCTGGGCCCTGTTGACCGCGTCGACGATGGCCCGCTGGTCCGGATCGTCCATGCAGTTGTAGAGCCACGGGTCGACGTAGTAGCTGTTGTTCGTGATCTCCACGCCGTGATCGGCGGCGAAGACGAAGGCGCAGACGACGCTTTCGGGGTAGAAGAGGCCGTTGACCGGGTCGCTCACCTGGATGGCGGAGACCTGGACGCCGGGGGCGACGCCGGCGATGCCGATGCCGTTGCGCGGCGCGGCGATCTCGCCCGCCACATGGGTGCCGTGACCGTCGGCGGTGGTGTACGGCCGCCAGGCGCCGGGGCTGGTGTCCGCCTTGCCGCCCGCGCAGTTCGCGGACTGGCCGGCGGAGAAGTTCGGCGCGAGGTCGGGGTGGGTGTCGTCGACGCCGTTGTCGATCACGGCGACGGTCACCCTGCGGCTGCCGGGATTGATCTTCGCCGCCCGGTCGGCGCCGATGGCGCGCAGGTTCCACTGGTCGGCCTCGAGAGGCTCGTCGGCGCCCGCCGCGGCGCTCTGCGTCCGTGCCGCCTGCTGCTCCGTCATGAGCTGGGCGGGGCCCTCGTCCGTGGTCCCGGCGGCGGTCAGGGGAGCCGTACGCGAGGCACCCGCCGACTGGACGCCCCGCACCGAGCGCATGGCCTTCGCGAAGTCGGGGTTCGCCGAGTGGACGACGATCACGCCGATCTTCTCGTACGCGATCACGACCGTTCCGCCGGCCGTGGCGATCGCCTTCTTCACCGACTCGATCGTGCGGCGGTCCTGGCGGGTGTTCACGACATAGGCCAGCGCGGGCGCGTCCGTGACCTGCGCGACGGGCTGCGCGGGAGGTGCGGCTGCCGATGCCGCCGTCGGCAGAAAGCCGAGCGAGGCCGTCAGGGACAGGGCGAGCGGGGCGGCGAGGCCGAGTCGGCGTCTGGACCGCAGATGAGCCATGGGATCTCCACATCATCCGGAACGAGACCACCCGAGACACCGGTTGGCGCTCAGGCAGGTACATGACGAGTGGTGCAGAGGCGAAGCTATCCCCGAACCTGCTGGCCAGCAATCCGGCCGATCGACTTCGGAAAGAAGTGCGGGGAGTTGAACCGGTCCTCGCGTGGCGCCGTGACCTTGGACAGGAGGCGCGAGCACGATCGAGCCCCCTGTTGGATCACGCGCCGGGGCCCTAACATCGCCAGCCGGTTCAAGTGATCCGCGTCACTGCGAGGAACAGAGCCGTCATGTCCGTACCCGAGCCGTCCGCCACTGCTGATCCGTCCCCGATCCCCGAACCGTCCCCGTCCACCGTCGCAACAGCGCCCGCAACGCGAGGAGACTCCGTGGCCACCGACGCACCGCCCCCCTCGAAAGAGCAACACAAACTCCCTTCCACCGAGGAGTTCGTCGAGGTGCACGAGAGCGCGGAGTTCGGTGAACTGCGCCGCTCCTACCGCTCGTTCGCCTTTCCGCTGACAGTCGCCTTCATCGCCTGGTACCTGCTGTACGTCCTGCTCTCGAACTACGCGGGCGACTTCATGGGCACCAAGCTGTTCGGCAACATCAACATCGCGTTCGTCTTCGGTATCGCCCAGTTCGTCACCACGTTCCTCATCGCCTGGTGGTACGCGCGGCACGCAAGCGCCAAGCTCGACCCCAAGGCCGAGGCCATCAAGACCCGTATGGAGGGCGGCGCATGAGCCCCGCGATGACCCATGTGCAGCTCGCCGCCAACGAGGCCAGCGAGCACCGGCCGCTGATCATCACCCTGTTCGCGCTCTTCGTGGTCGCGACCCTTTTCATCACCGTGTGGGCGGGCCGCCAGACCAAGGACGCCGCCGACTTCTACGCGGGCGGACGCTCGTTCAGCGCCTTCCAGAACGGCCTCGCCGTCTCCGGCGACTACATGTCCGCCGCGTCCTTCCTCGGCATCGCGGGCGCCATCGCCCTCTTCGGTTACGACGGTTTCCTTTACTCCATCGGCTTCCTGGTCGCCTGGCTGGTCGCGCTGCTCCTGGTGGCCGAGCCGCTCAGGAACTCCGGCCGCTACACGATGGGTGACGTCCTCGCGTACCGCATGCGCCAGCGTCCGGTGCGCACGGCGGCCGGCACCTCCACGATCGTCGTGTCGATCTTCTACCTGCTGGCCCAGATGGCCGGTGCCGGCGTCCTGGTCTCGCTGCTGCTCGGCATCACCTCCGACGCGGGCAAGATCCTCATCGTCGGTCTCGTCGGTGTCCTGATGATCGTGTACGTCTCCATCGGCGGCATGAAGGGCACCACCTGGGTCCAGATGGTCAAGGCCGTGCTGCTCATCGGCGGCACGATCCTGATTACGTTCCTGGTGCTGCTGAAGTTCAACTTCAACATCTCGGACCTGCTGGGCAAGGCCGCCGAGAACAGCGGCAAGGGCGCCGCCTTCCTGGAGCCCGGCCTGCAGTACGGCGCCACCGGCACCTCCAAGCTGGACTTCATCTCCCTCGGCATCGCCCTGGTCCTCGGCACCGCCGGTCTGCCGCACATCCTGATCCGCTTCTACACGGTGCCCAACGCCAAGGCCGCCAGGAAGTCCGTGAACTGGGCCATCGGCATCATCGGCGGCTTCTACCTGATGACCATCGCCCTCGGATTCGGCGCCGCGGCGCTCATCTCGCAGGACGAGATCATCGCGTCGAACCCATCAGGGAACACGGCGGCACCGCTGCTCGCCCTGCACCTGGGCGGCGTCGACTCGGCGTGGGGCGCGATCCTGCTCGCCACCATCTCGGCGGTGGCCTTCGCGACGATCCTCGCCGTGGTCGCCGGCCTGACGCTGGCGTCGTCCTCGTCGTTCGCCCACGACATCTACGCCAACGTCATCAGGAGGGGCCAGGCCACCGAGAAGGAGGAGGTCCGGGCGGCCCGCCTCGCCACCATCGGCATCGGCGCCGTCTCCATCCTCCTCGGCGCCCTCGCCCGCGACCTGAACGTCGCCGGCCTGGTCGCCCTGGCCTTCGCGGTCGCGGCCTCCGCCAACCTGCCGACGATCCTCTACAGCCTGTTCTGGAAGAGGTTCACCACCCAGGGCGCGCTGTGGTCGATCTACGGCGGTCTGATCGTCGCCGTCGGCCTGGTGCTGTTCTCGCCCGTCGTCTCCGGCGACCCCAAGGCGATGTTCCCCGACGTCGACTTCGCCTGGTTCCCGCTGAAGAACCCGGGCATCATCTCCATCCCGTTCGGCTTCCTCATGGGCTGGCTCGGCACCGTCCTGTCCAAGGAGGAGCCCGACGCCGGCAAGTACGCGGAGCTGGAGGTCCGGTCCCTGACCGGCACCGGCGCCCACTAGCAGCCCCTGAAAAGCCCGTTCCGGGCGGCCGCGTCGTAGATCTCTACGACGCGGCCGCACCGTACGTCGTGGGATCGGGACGGTGTCGCTGTCAGTGCGGTCACGTAGGCTCGCAGGTGTAGGAAGTTGAATCTGGCCGTGACGAGGGAGGGGGCCCACGTGCTCATCGACACCTACGGCCGAGTGGCCACCGACCTGAGGGTCTCGCTGACCGACCGCTGCAATCTGCGGTGCACGTACTGCATGCCCGAGGAGGGCCTGCAGTGGCTGGCCAAGCCCGACCTGCTCACGGACGACGAGATCGTCCGCCTGATCGACATCGCCGTCACCTCCCTCGGCATCGAGGAAGTCCGCTTCACCGGCGGCGAGCCCCTGCTGCGCCCCGGACTGGTCGGCATAGTCGAGCGCGTCGCGGCCCTGGAGCCCCGCCCCCAGATGTCGCTGACCACCAACGGCATCGGCCTCAAGCGCACCGCCGCCGCCCTGAAGACCGCAGGCCTGGACCGGGTCAACGTCTCCCTGGACACCCTGCGCCCGGACGTCTTCAAGACCCTCACCCGCCGTGACCGCCACAAGGACGTCATCGAGGGCCTGGACGCGGCCCGGGATGCCGGCCTGACCCCGGTCAAGGTCAACTCGGTCCTGATGCCCGGCCTCAACGACGACGAGGCCCCCGACCTGCTCGCCTGGGCGGTGGAGCACGACTACGAACTGCGCTTCATCGAGCAGATGCCCCTGGACGCCCAGCACGGCTGGAAGCGCGACGGCATGATCACGGCCGGGGACATCCTGACCTCCCTGCGCACCCGCTTCGAGCTGACCCCCGAAGGCGCGGAGAAGCGCGGCTCTGCCCCGGCGGAGCGCTGGGTGGTGGACGGCGGCCCGCACGTGGTGGGTGTCATCGCCTCCGTCACCCGCCCGTTCTGCTCGGCCTGCGACCGCACCCGCCTGACCGCCGACGGTCAGGTCCGCACGTGCCTGTTCGCCACGGAGGAGACGGACCTGCGAGCGGCGCTGCGCTCCGACGCCCCCGACGAGGAGATCGCGCGCATCTGGCGGCTGGCGATGTGGGGCAAGAAGGCGGGAGCGGGCCTGGACGACCCGTCGTTCGTGCAGCCGGACCGGCCGATGTCAGCCATCGGTGGCTGAGGGGACCTCTTCCCACTCCGCGAGCAGGACCACGTCCTTCAAGAACCCCCGCACCCCGAGGAACTGCGACAGATGCTCGCGGTGCTCGTCACAGGCGAGCCACGTCTTGCGCCGCTCCGGCGTGTGAATCTTCGGGTTGTTCCACGCCAGCACCCACACGGCGTCGGCACGGCACCCCTTGGCGGAGCAGATCGGCGTCTCGTCACTCACAGATTCGTCTCACAGATTCGCGCACAAAAGGCGACGCCGAGCAGCCACGGGGGGAGCTGCCCGGCGTCGGTCTGTCGCTCCGACGGGGGATGCGGAGCGCCTACGAAGTATGTCACGGGTAACCCGTCGCCCGGCACCGGAACAACACTATTGATCTGAGCTTTTCCTGAGCTTGGCTTGGATTCGGCTTCCGGAGGGAAGGGGTCCGCGGGATCACGCCCCGTCGTGCGGTTTGCCCTGTGCACCCGGCGCGGAGTCGCCCACAACATCTTCCGGGACCGATTCCGCGAAACCGTCGTTCGTCCGCGGTGGCGTGATCATCGGCCGCATCGGCGCGGTCACGAACGTGGACGGCAGACCTGGCGCATTCTCCCGCCCCGCGTTGGCGATCACCACCGCGATATACGGCAGGACAGCGCCGAGGACCAACGCCACGATCGCGACGTGCCGTTCGACGTTCCACAACGAGGCTGCGAGGATCACCGACAGCGTACGGATCGACATCGAGATGATGTACCGGCGCTGCCGGGCGCGCACATCGTCCTGGAGACCCGCCCGGGCTCCGGTGATCCGGAACACCTCGGTGTGGCCGCTCGCATGCAGCTTCCGCATCACATTCCACCATCCGCCCGCATCGGACTCTCCCGTGCCCGTACCCGTCCGCCCCCGGTCGGGGTCCCGGGCCAGGACACCCTCCACGGTACGCCTCGGCTCCGCCGCCTACGAGACCGGGGCACCTGTCACCTGGAGGAACACCGCCAGCCGTAACGCGTACGGCGGTACCCGGCATGCGGCGTACCAGGGCCGGACCAAGACTGGGCGTACTGCTCACCCCGAGCCGTACGAGGAGGCAGCCATGGGCTGGTTGTGGGCGATCATCGTGGGATTCGTGCTGGGTCTGATCGCGAAGGCGCTCATCCCCGGCAAGCAGCACAGCCCCCTCTGGCTGACGACCATCTTCGGCATCCTCGGCGCCATCGTCGGCAACTCCGTCGCCCGAGCGTTCGGTGTCGACGCGACCAGGGGCATCGACTGGAGCCGGCACATCTTCCAGATCGTCGCCGCGGTGATCATCGTGTACCTGGGCGACATGCTGTACCTGGCGACGCTGGGCAAGAGGAAGCGGCAAACCCGAGCATGATCATGCCGATGGGGCGGCCTCCCTTCCAGGAGGCCGCCCCATCGCTGTGTGTACGTCCGCTCAGACCCCGGTGACCTCGACCGCCGCCAGGTTCTTCTTCCCGCGCCGCAGCACCAGCCACCGCCCGTGCAGCAGGTCCTCCTTCGCGGGGACCGCGTCCTCGCCGGCGACCTTGACGTTGTTCACGTAGGCCCCGCCCTCCTTCACGGTGCGCCGCGCGGCGGACTTGCTGGCCACCAGGCCGACCTCGGCGAAGAGGTCGACGACCGCGCCGAGCTGCTCGACCTGGATGTGCGGCACCTCGGAGAGGGCCGCGGCCAGCGTCCGGTCGTCCAGCTCCGCCAGCTCGCCCTGGCCGAAGAGGGCCTTGGACGCGGCGATCACGGCGGCCGTCTGGTCGGCGCCGTGCACCAGCGTCGTCAGCTCCTCGGCCAGCGCACGCTGCGCGGCACGGGCCTGCGGACGCTCCTCGGTCTGCTTCTCCAGCTCCTCCAGCTCCGCACGGGACTTGAAGGACAGGATGCGCATGTAGGTGGAGATGTCCCGGTCGTCCGCGTTCAGCCAGAACTGGTAGAACGCGTACGGCGTCGTCATCTCCGGGTCGAGCCAGATGGCGCCGCCCTCGGTCTTGCCGAACTTGGTGCCGTCCGCCTTGGTCATCAGCGGCGTCGCCAGAGCATGCACATTGGCGTGCGGCTCCAGCCTGTGGATCAGGTCCAGACCGGCCGTGAGGTTGCCCCACTGGTCGCTGCCGCCCTGCTGGAGCGTGCAGCCGTGCCGCCGGTACAGCTCGAGGAAGTCCATGCCCTGGAGCAGCTGGTAGCTGAACTCGGTGTAGCTGATGCCCTCCTCGGACTGGAGCCGGCGGGCGACCGAGTCCTTGGTCAGCATCTTGTTGACGCGGAAGTGCTTGCCGATGTCCCGCAGGAACTCGATGGCCGACAGGCCGGCCGTCCAGTCCAGGTTGTTCACCATCACCGCGGCGTTGTCGCCCTCGAAGGACAGGAACGGCTCGATCTGCCCACGCAGGCGGTTCACCCAGTTCGCGACCGTCTCCGGGTCGTTCAGCGTGCGCTCGGCCGTCGGGCGCGGGTCGCCGATCTGCCCCGTCGCGCCGCCGACCAGCGCCAGCGGGCGCAGCCCCGCCTGCTGGAGGCGGCGCATGGTGAGGACCTGGACCAGGTGGCCGACGTGCAGGCTGGCCGCGGTCGGGTCGAAACCGCAATAGAACGTGACGGGACCGTCCGCGAGCGCCTTGCGCAATGCGTCCTCGTCAGTGGACAGGGCGATCACGCCGCGCCACTTCAGCTCGTCGACGATGTCCGTCACGGTTCTCGTGTCTCCTTGATGATCTCGGGCAGTCGGGTGACAGCCGCCTACGAGGTTATACGCCCTGACTGACAGAGCTCATGTTGAAATCGGGGACGCGCAGCGCCGGCATCGCCGCCCTGGTGAACCAGTCACTCCACTCCCGGGGCAGGGTCTTCTCCGTACGCCCCGCCTCCGTCACCCGCCCCAGCAGACCCACCGGCGACTCGTTGAACCGGAAGTTGTTCACCTCGCCCGTCACCTCGCCGTTCTCGACGAGGTACACCCCGTCCCGGGTCAGACCGGTGAGCAGCAGCGTCGCCGGGTCGACCTCGCGGATGTACCAGAGGCAGGTCAGCAGCAGCCCGCGCTCGGTGTTCGCGACCATCTCCTCGAGCGAGCGGTCCTCGCCACCGTCCAGGATCAGGTTCTCGATGCCCGGCGCCACCGGCAGACCGGTCAGTCCCGCGCTGTGCCGGCTGGTGGTGAGGTGCTTCAGCCGGCCCTCGCTCATCCACTCGGTGGCCGCGAGCGGCAGCCCGTTGTCGAAGACGGACTGGTCGCCCCCGGAGGAGTGCGCGATCAGGAAGGGCGCGGACTCCAGGCCCGGTTCGTTCGGGTCGCTGCGCAGCGTCAGCGGCAGCTCGCTCAGCTGCTCACCGACACGCGTCTTGCCGCCGGGCTTGGAGAACACCGTCCGGCCCTCGACCGCGTCCCGCCCCGACGCCGACCACATCTGGTAGATCAGCAGGTCGGCCACGGCGGTCGGCGGCAGCAGCGTCTCGTACCGGCCCGCCGGCAGCTCCAGGCGGCGCTCGGCCCAGCCGAGGCGTACGGCCAGCTCGGCGTCCAGCGCCGTGGCGTCCACGTCCTTGAAGTCCCGCGTGGAGCGCCCCGCCCACGCCGAGCGGGTGCGGTCCGGGGACTTGGCGTTCAGCTCCAGGGTGCCGTTCGGCTGGTCGTGCCGCAGCCGCAGCCCGGTGGACGTGCCCACGTACGTGGACACCAGCTCATGGTTGGCGAAGCCGTACAGCTCCCGGTTGCCCGCACGCGCGCGTGCGAACGCCTCACCGAGCGCCGGCGCGAAGTCGGCGAACACCGTGGACGACGTCTCGGCCGGGGCGTCGGTGAAGTCCGGCGCCGTCGGTACGTCCGCCACCAGCGGCTGCGCGTCCTCGGCGGGCCCGGCGCCGCGCGCGGCGGCCTCGGCGGCCCGCACCAGCGGCTCCAGCTCGTCCACCGTCACGGCCGACCGCGACACGGACCCGGAAGCCGTGCCCTCCTTGCCGTCCACGGTCGCGATGACGGTGAGCGTCCGCCCGCGCGTGACGCCGTTCGTGGTCAGCGCGTTCCCGGCCCAGCGCAGATTGGCGGTCGACTGCTCGTCGGCGATGACGACGCACCCGTCGGCCCGGGACAGCTCCAGGGCCCGCTCGACGATCTCGTGCGGCTTGTTGGTACGGGCGCTCATCGACCGGCCTCCTGCGTGGTGTTCAGAATGTTGACGCCCTTGAAGAGGGCCGACGGGCAGCCGTGCGAGACCGCCGCGACCTGCCCCGGCTGCGCCTTGCCGCAGTTGAAGGCGCCGCCCAGGACATACGTCTGCGGACCGCCCACCGCGGCCATGGAGCCCCAGAAGTCCGTGGTCGTCGCCTGGTAGGCCACGTCCCGCAGCTGGCCGGTGATCCGACCGTTCTCGATCCTGAAGAACCGCTGCCCGGTGAACTGGAAGTTGTAGCGCTGCATGTCGATCGACCAGGACCGGTCACCGACCACGTAGATGCCCCGGTCGACGCCGCCGATCAGATCCTCCGTCGACATCCCGGCCGGATCCGGCTGCAGCGACACATTGGCCATGCGCTGCACCGGCACATGGCCGGGGGAGTCGGCGAACGCGCACCCGTTGGACCGCTCGAACCCGGTCAGCTTCGCGATCCGCCGGTCCAGCTGGTAGCCGACGAGCGTGCCGTTCTTCACCAGGTCCCAGGACTGGCCCGCGACGCCCTCGTCGTCGTATCCGATGGTCGCGAGGCCGTGTTCGGCGGTGCGGTCACCGGTGACGTTCATCAGGTCGGAGCCGTACCGGAGCTTGCCGAGCTGGTCGAAGGTGGCGAAGGAGGTGCCGGCGTAGGCGGCCTCGTAGCCGAGGGCGCGGTCCAGTTCGGTGGCGTGGCCGATGGACTCGTGGATGGTCAGCCACAGGTTGGAGGGGTCGACGACGAGGTCGTAGGGCCCCGGCTCGACGCTCGGCGCCCGCATCTTCTCGGCGAGCAGCTCGGGGATGCGCGCGAGTTCGTCGCCCCAGTCCCAGCCGGTGCCCGTCAGGTACTCCCAGCCGCGTCCCACGGGTGGCGCGATGGTGCGCATGGAGTCGAACTCGCCGGTCGACTCGTCCACCGACACGGCCGTCAGCTGCGGGTGCAGCCGGACCCGCTGCTGGGTGGTCACGGTTCCGGCGGTGTCCGCGTAGAACTTGTTCTCGTGGACGGTGAGCAGCGAGGCGTCGACGTGATTGACCCCGTCCGCCGCCAGCAGCCGCGCGCTCCAGTCCGCGAGCAGCCCCGACTTCTCCTCGTCGGGCACGGTGAACGGATCGATCTCGTACGCCGAGATCCACGTCCGGTCGGTGTGCACGGGCTCGTCGGCGAGCTCCACCCGCTCGTCCGACCCGGCGGCCTTGATCACCTGGGCGGACAGCTTCGCCATCGCGACCGCCTGCGAGGCGACCTTGGCGGCGGCGTCCAGCGTCAGGTCAACCCCGGATGCGAACCCCCAGGTGCCGCCGTGCACGACCCGCACCGCGTACCCGAGGTCGGTGGTGTCCGAGGACCCGGCGAGCTTGGCGTCCCGCAGCCGCCAGGACGCGCTGCGCACCCGCTCGAACCGGAAGTCCGCGTGCTCGGCACCCAGCGCACGCGCGCGTGCCAGCGCCGCGTCGGCCAGGGCGCGTAGCGGAAGCGCCGTGAAGGCTTCGTCGATCGTATGGGGCACGGAGGTCTCCCTGCTGTCGTGGCCTGTCGGGACCGATCATGTCGCGCGGCCGGGCCCACGGACCACACGTTTCCGGCTGGACTGCGCCACTTTCTGTAGGGACCCGACAGTGACACCCGTAAGCCACTGTCGGTGCCCGAATGTCCTCCGGCGCGAGAGGCCCGATAGGTTTTCGGGGAAGCCGCCTGCCATCCAGTGTTCGGGCGGGTGTGTCAGACCCCAATCGAAAGGGTGATCCGTTGAGCCGCTCGGTTCTCGTCACCGGAGGCAACCGGGGCATCGGCCTCGCCATCGCCCGAGCTTTCGCCGACGCCGGCGACAAGGTCGCGATCACGTACCGCTCGGGAGAGCCGCCGGCCGGCTTCCTGGCCGTCAAGTGCGACATCACCGACACCGAGCAGGTGGAGCAGGCCTACAAGGAGATCGAGGCCGAGCACGGCCCGGTCGAGGTTCTGATCGCCAACGCCGGCATCACCAAGGACCAGCTCCTGATGCGCATGTCCGAGGAGGACTTCACCTCGGTCGTCGACACCAACCTCACCGGCACCTTCCGCGTGGTCAAGCGTGCCAACCGCGGCATGCTGCGCGCCAAGAAGGGCCGTGTGGTGCTCATCTCGTCGGTCGTCGGACTGTACGGCGGTCCCGGTCAGGCCAACTACGCCGCCTCCAAGGCCGGCCTGGTCGGCTTCGCGCGCTCCCTCGCCCGTGAGCTGGGCTCGCGCAACATCACCTTCAACGTCGTCGCGCCCGGCTTCGTCGACACCGACATGACCAAGGTCCTCACCGACGAGCAGCGTGCGAACATCGTGACGCAGGTCCCGCTCGGCCGGTACGCGCAGCCGGACGAGATCGCCGCTGCGGTGCGGTTCCTCGCGTCGGACGACGCCTCGTACATCACTGGAGCCGTCATTCCCGTTGACGGCGGACTGGGAATGGGTCACTGATCACCATGGCTGGAATCCTTGAGGGCAAGAAGATCCTCATCACCGGTGTGCTGATGGAGTCCTCCATCGCCTTCCACACCGCGAAGCTGGCCCAGGAGCAGGGCGCGGAGATCATCCTCACCGCCTGGCCGCGGCCGACGCTCACCGAGCGCATCGCCAAGAAGCTCCCCCAGCCCGAGAAGGTCAAGGTCCTGGAGCTCGACGTCTCCAACGACGAGCACCTCGCCCGCCTGGAGAGCCAGGTGCGTGAGCACCTGGGCGACAAGCTCGACGGCGTCGTGCACTCCATCGGCTTCGCGCCCCAGGACGCGCTCGGCGGCAACTTCCTGAACACGCCGTTCGAGTCCGTGGCCACCGCCATGCATGTCTCCGCCTTCTCCCTGAAGTCGCTGACCATGGCGCTGCTGCCGCTGATGACCGAGGGCGGATCCGTCGTCGGCCTCACCTTCGACGCGCAGTTCGCCTGGCCGCAGTACGACTGGATGGGCCCGGCCAAGGCCGCCCTGGAGGCCACGAACCGCTACATGGCGCGTGACCTCGGCAAGCACGACATCCGCTGCAACCTGATCTCGGCCGGTCCGATCGGCTCCATGGCCGCGAAGTCCATCCCCGGCTTCGCCGAGCTGGCGTCCGTCTGGGACAACCGCTCTCCGCTGGAGTGGAAGCTGGAGGACCCGGAGCCGGCCGGCAAGGGCGTCGTCGCCCTGCTGAGCGACTGGTTCCCGAAGACCACCGGCGAGATCGTCCACGTGGACGGCGGCCTGCACGCCATCGGCGCCTGATCTCCCGTACGCCGTCGACGCCCCGTTCTCCCGCCGCGCGCGGGGGAGCGGGGCGTCACCCGTTCGGCCCATCCGGCGAGGCGGGGGAGGCCTGCGACAGCGCAGTCTGGAGTACGCGTTCATCACGCGAGCCCCTCCCCCGTACGGCCGAGGAGGTCCCGTTGTGCGCTTTTCCCGCCGCCTGGCCTCGACGACCGTTGCCGTCGCACTCGTACTGCCGATTTCGTACGAGGCGATGGCCCATGCGCACGCACGCGTGCACGCCGCGAAAGCGGAAGCGGAGCCCTGGGAGCCGTTCGGCGCGGCCTGCCGGGTCAACGTCACCGGCTCCCATGTGACCGCGTTCTGCCACAACCCCTATCCGGAGACCGACCGGGTGAGCCTGCACGTGGAGTGCGCCCGCTGGTGGGACATCGACAGCGACGGCTCCCCGGTGGACGCCGAGCCCGCGCAGACCGTGCGGCTTACCGGGCGCTGCTGGAAAGAGGTCGGTTCGGCATGGGTCAGCCACCGGCAGGAGCGCTGAAGCGCCCCGGACGGCAGTGGAAGGGATAGCCCGCGGCCTCTGTCCCGGCCGCCGACGCGTCACCCGCGTGGATCGCGTCGACCAGCCGGGCGTGGTCCAGGTACGACTCCGGCGTCAGCTCCGCACCGACGTCGTCGCGCAGCCAGTCCCGCAGGACCTCGCCCAGGTCGGCGTACATCGCGATCATCGCGTCGTTGTGGGAGGCCGCGACCACCGCCAGGTGGAAGGTCGCGTCGGCCGTCACGAACGCCTCCGTGTCGCCCGACTCCCAGGCCTCCTCGCGCCGCGTCAGCAGCGCGTCCAGCTGTTTGAGGTCCTTCTCGGTGCGCCGCTCGGCGGCCAGCTGCGCGGCGCCCGACTCCAGCGTCGAGCGCAGCTCGGCGATGTGCCGGGGGTCGGCGTCGGCGAAGCGGCGGTGCATCACGCCGGCCAGCTCGCTGGTGGCCGCCACGTAGGTGCCGGAGCCCTGGCGGATGTCCAGCAGGCCGTTGTGCGCGAGCGCGCGGACCGCCTCACGGACCGTGTTGCGGGCCACACCGAGCTGCTCGACCAGCTCGGGCTCGGTCGGGATGCGGGTGCCGACCGGCCATTCGCCCGAGGTGATCTGGTTCCGCAGCGCGGCGATGACCTGCTCGGACAGCGCCGAACGACGGGGGTTGCTCAGGGGCATGGCACACCTTCGCACGGTAGGGCCGGGGCCGGGCAGCCCAGGGGTGGACAACCAATCATCCCATGATTCTATGATGGGCCGCATGGCACGTGAGGAAAACCGGACGGCGACGTCCACGCGCATACGCACCCCGCAGGCACCCACCACGGCGGAGCCCGCCACGCGCGCGTGGACGGGCACGTGGACGGTGCGGCTGGTCGTGCTCGGCATCGTGCTGACCGCGCTGAACCTGCGCCCCGCCATCACCAGCCTCGGCGCGCTGCTCGAAGAGGTCCGCGACGGGCTCGGCATGAGCGGCAGCGTGGCCGGACTGCTCACGTCCGTGCCCCCGCTGTGCTTCGCCGTCTTCGGCGTCATGGCCCCCCGGCTCGCCCGCCGCTTCGGCCCCGGGGCGGTGGTGTGCGCGGGCATGGTCGCCATCACCGCCGGCCTGCTCCTGCGCCCGTACGTGGGCAGCACGGGCGGATTCCTGGCGGCGAGCGCCCTCGCCCTCATGGGCATCGCCGTCAGCAACGTCCTGATGCCGGTCATCGTCAAGCGCTGGTTCCCGGACCGGGTCGGCTCCATGACCGGCCTGTACTCGATGGCCCTCGCCCTGGGCACCGCGTCCGCCGCGGCGGTCACGGTGCCCATGACCGAGGCACTGGGCGGAAGTTGGCAGACCGGGCTCACGGTGTGGGCGGCGCTCGCGGCGGTGGCAGTACTGCCGTGGATTCCCTTCGTACGGGACCGGGGGGCGACGTCCGCCGCGCTGCAGAACCACACGCGCGTGCCCGCACCCGAGCTGCGGATCACCCGGAGCCGCACCGCCTGGGCCCTTGCCGTCTACTTCGGGCTCCAGGCCACCGGCGCCTACATCACGATGGGCTGGATGGCGCAGATCTTCCGGGACGCCGGTGTGCACGCCGGCACGGCGGGGCTGCTGCTCGCCCTCACCATGGTGATGGGCGTGCCCCTCGCCTTCGTCATCCCGCGCCTCGCCACCAGGCTGCCCCACCAGGGGCCGATCGTGCTCGCGCTGGGCGCCTGCGGCCTGGTCGGGTACGCCGGTCTGTACCTCGCGCCGGTCGCCGGCGCCTGGGTCTGGGCGCTGCTGCTCGGCGTCTCCAACTGCTCGTTCCCGCTGGCCCTCACCATGGTCGGCATGCGGGCCAGGACCAGTGCGGGAGTCGCCCAGCTGTCGGGCTTCGCGCAGAGCACCGGCTATCTGATCTCGATCCCCGGCCCGCTCCTGGTCGGCGTGCTCTACCAGCACAGCGGTGGCTGGGGGCTGCCGATCGCACTCATGGCCGGCCTGATGGTCCCGCAGATGGCGGTGGGTGTCCTGGCGGGACGCAACCGCACGGTCGAGGACGAGGCGGCGCGCTGAGCGCCACCCCAAAGGACCCGCCGCGGCCCAAGGGTGCGAGACTTGCCGTATGCCAGTGCTCGACCCGAACCCCCGGAACGGCCAGAAGAAGCTGCTGCTCGTCTTCGGCACGTTCTTCGCCATCTTCGTGATCATCGCCGTCATCGCGACGATCGCCTCGCCCTGACACACGCACCCTCAGAGACATCCCTCGACGCACCGCGGCCCGGCGATGGTGGGGCTAGCACCACCATCCCCTAGGGGGTGAGTGTCAGGGTCAACTGGGTGGATCACCGGATGGGTTGAGAGTCGCCGAGTCCGTACCTTCGAAGTGTGACCGCGTGAGGCGGACACGGACCACTCGAAGACTCACGGAGGCGACATGTCGGCCCGCACGCACACCCCGCCCCACCCGGCGTCCACGGGCCGTGCCGACATCCGGCTGCCCTGGTGGGCCCTCGCCCTGCCGACGCTCGCCTTCATCACGCTGCTGATGCTGATACTCGACCCGGCCGACGCGCATGCCGCGACCGCCGAGCCCGCGATCACCCAGCTCTTCGAGCGCATAATGCAGCTGATCACGCGCTGAGCACCGCCGAAGCCGCCCGTCAACTCCCTGCGCCCCGTGGCCTGTTTCATGCGAAGCTGGATCTCATGAGCGTCGCAGAATCCCGCAGGATTGTCCTCTTCCGGCATGCGAAAGCCGACTGGCCACAGGTGAACGACCACGAGCGGCCGCTCGCCGACCGGGGCCGAATGGACGCGGCTGAGGCCGGCCGCAGGCTGGCCGACACCGACATCCCCTTCGACCTGGCCCTGTGCTCCACCGCGACCCGGACCCGGGAGACCTGGAAGCTCGCCGTCCATGAGTTCCCGCACCGGCCGAAAACCGTCTACGAAGAGCGGGTGTACGAGGCTTCGCCCGGCGAACTGATTGCCGTGCTCAACGAAACGCCCGACGACGCGCAGAACGTGCTGCTGATCGGCCACAACCCGGGCGTACAGGGCCTCGCCGAGATCCTCTCCGGTTCGGCCGAGGCCGAACCGCGCGACCGGATGAGCCGCCGGGGCTTCCCGACCGCCGCCTTCGCCGTCCTGTCCTTCAGCGGCAGCTGGAAAACGCTGGAACCCGGAGTGGCCACGCTGCTGGACTATTGGGCACCCTCCGAGTGACCGACCTCGCGCGGGGGCCCGGCACCGTCGCGGCGCCGGGCCCCCGCGCACTTAGGGCCTGTCGTACACATCATGCCGGTGTCGCCCTCGGGCATCGCGCGCGGGCGGTCAGACCTCGTCGTCGTGCATGTCCGCGGCCTCGACCTCTTCGCGGGTGACGCCCAGCAGATACAGGACCGTGTCCAGGAACGGCACGTTCACCGCCGTGTGCGCGGCCTCCCGCACCACCGGCTTGGCATTGAAGGCGACGCCCAGGCCGGCCGCGTTCAGCATGTCCAGGTCATTGGCACCGTCACCGATCGCCACCGTCTGGGACAGCGGCACCCCCGCCTCGGCGGCGAACCGGCGCAGCAGCCGCGCCTTGCCCGCCCGGTCCACGATCTCGCCGGTGACCCGGCCGGTCAGCTGCCCGTCGACGATCTCCAGCGTGTTCGCTTGGGCGAAGTCCAGTCCGAGCCGCTCCTTCAGATCATCTGTGACCTGCGTGAACCCACCCGAGACGACCCCTACTTGATAGCCGAGCCGCTTCAGCGTACGGATCAGCGTGCGCGCGCCCGGCGTCAGGCGCACCTCGCTGCGCACCTTCTCCACCACCGAGGCGTCCAGCCCCTCCAGCAGAGCCACGCGCGCGTGCAGCGACTGCTCGAAGTCCAGCTCCCCGCGCATCGCGGCCGCCGTCACCTCGGCCACCTTGTCCTCGCAGCCGGCGTGCGCCGCGAAGAGCTCGATCACCTCGTCCTGGATGAGGGTCGAATCCACGTCCATGACGACCAGACGCTGTGCACGCCGGTGCAGACCCGCCGCGACGACCGCGATGTCGACACCCAGTGCCGCCGCGTGGGTCACCAGGGCGGTCCGCAGCGGCTCGGTCTCCACGCCGGACACCGCGAACTCCACCGCCGTCACGGGGTACTTGGCCAGCCGGAAGATACGGTCGATGTTGCCGCCCGACTTGGTGATCCGGGAGGCGATCGAGGCCGCCGCCTCCGCGGTCAGCGGGTGGCCGAGCACGGTCACCAGGGAGCGCCCGAGGCCACGCGGCCGGTTGTCGCCCAGGCCGGAGATGATCTCCGCCTGCATCTTCATCGAATCGGCCCAGCTGTGGACGGTCGCCCTCAGATCCCCCTCCATCCCGGCCGGCGGCTGCGTCACGAGCGCGCACAGCGTGATCCGGCCACGGGTGACGACCTGCTCGATGTCGACCACGTCGACGGAGTAGGCGGCCAGCGTGTCGAAGAGTCCGGCCGTGATTCCCGGCCTGTCCTTCCCGAAGATCTTGACGAGAAGGGTGGGGATGTCAGAGGTCTGCGAAGCGCTCATGGTGCTTCCACCGTATCCGGCACCCAGTGCCTGCCGCCCCTGAGGTCCGTCTAGCGGACACGGAACACTGGGTGGCGACGGGGTGGCGCGAGCCTTACGTTACGGCCACGGGCGCACGCTTGCCTGTGCATCACAGCGGTGTCACCTGTGGGCGGGCCGCGTCCCAAAAGGGCGCGGGGAACTGCGCGACCAGCCACAGCGGACCCCGGACCCCGGTCGGGATCAGGCAGCCGCCCCCGAGCACTCGGATCATCCCGAGACACGCCCCAGCGCACGGCTCACGAGCGCCCCTTCGGCTTCCGCGGCGGCGGGGGAGGAGGTGGCGGAGGCGGAGGGGGCGGAGGGGGCGGCCCGTCGGCCCCTCCGGACGACGCCCCGTCCCCACGCCGCCGCGGAGGCCGGGGCGACCGAGGCGGCGGCGCAATCGGCCGTACGACCGTGGGCGCCCCGTACACGTCGTCGTCACCGGCGGACGGCGGCTCACCAGTCGGCGGCTCCCCGGTCGGCGGTCCACCAGGGCTCCGCACACCGCCGCGCCCCCACCGCACATCACGCCCCGGCGCGTCACCGGCTGCCCGCGCGCCCCCGGAAGGCGGCGCCGCGTCCGGCGGCCGTGCGTCCTCCGGCTCGCGCAGCTGGTCCGGCACCCGCAGATACGGGTTCGTCCCAGGGTTGGGTGGCCGGTACGGCGTGCCGGGCGTGTAGGGCCCGGACAGGCTCGCATCCGACGAAACCCCGGCACCCTCGGCCGCCGAACTCACCGAACTCACCGAACTCACCGAACTCGCCGTACTGCCGGGTACCGCCGCTGCGACCCCACCCGGCACCGCACCCAACGCCGTGCCTCGAGCAAGCGGTGCCGCCCGCTGCCCCGCCGCCCCGGTCGCCCGGGCCATGAGGGCCCCCGAGGCGCCCGCCCCCGCGCCCCAGGCCGCCCCCAGCAGCAGCGCCACACCGAGGTTGCCCTGCAACCGCACCCCGGCGCCGAACGCGTCGAAGCCGAGCACCGACAGCGAGGCGTCCACGGACAGCTCCGTCAGCCAAGCGAGCAACGGCAGCGTCAGTGCCGTGGCGACACCGAGCCGCAGCGCACACCGCCCCGCGAAGCGGAGGGCGCCCGGATCCCGTACGTCCCCGGAGCCCGGACTCTCCAAGGCGCCCGCCACGACCGGCGTCCGCACGGCCGTCAGCACCCCCGCCAGCATCATCATCACCGCCGCCGCGACTCCCAGCAGCCACACCCGCCCGTCCAGCTCCGCCAGCCTGCCCAGCGTCACGGACTGGTCGGCGCCGCTGTTCAGAAGGTCGTCCAGGGGGTCCGGGAGCAGGCCCACCAGCGCCCCCGTCGCCCGGCCGTCGAACGGCACGAGCAGGCCGATCGGGATGCCGAGCCACACGCCGTTGGGGGCGCCGAGCAGGGCCGCGCCGGCGATCCGCTTGGGGTGGGCGTCGCCGATCGCCGCGTACGCCGCCGCCGCGAGCCCGGCTGCCACCGCCACCAGCAGCACCGTCACGAGGGCGGACACGGCGGGACGTACCACGCGGTGCACGGCCTCCCAGCCGCGCGGCAGCGGGGTGCGGCGCGAGGCCAGCAGGGCGATCAGCAGGATGCCCGCCGACCAGGCCATGCCCCCGAGCAGCGTCGGCGCCGTGTCCACCGTGAAGCCGACCGCCGCCTTCGCGTCGATGAGGTCGCCGATCTGGTCGGGCAGCAGCCCGCCGATGTCCCCGATGTCCCCCACTCCGGGGATCTCGAGACCGCCCCCGCCCCCGCCTCCGCCTCCGCCACCGCCCGGCAGGTCGTCGAGCCCCAGCGAACTCCCGTCCATCGTGATGACGTCGTGCCCGGCCCAGGCCAGCCCGCCCAGCGTCGCCACGAACAGCACGACCACGGCGCCCGCGCGCGCGAGGAGTTCGGACGGTGCGATCACAACTCCCGCGCCGCGCAAGGACCGTAGGAAGAACCACGACAGGAGCAGCGCTCCGACCAGGCTCACCCCGAGTGGCGTGATCTCGATGGCGGTCGACGCCTCCGCGCCTGTCAGCCCGAAAGCGGACACATCGCCGGACGGTGTGACAGAACCACCCGCCCCAAGGGCCACCACCGCCGCTGTCATGGGCCAGAGGGAGCCCGCGGTGTCGGCCTCCAGCAGATGCAGTCCGAGTGCCGCCGTGCCCGCCATCCCGATCAATGCCCAGCTCACGGAGGCGATCGCGGACAACAGAATGTCTCCCCACGGCAGCCTTGTGCCGTGCCTCGCGCTCTCGACGTTCGTGGATGCGCTCATGGCAGACCCCCCGATCCGCTGCGCGGCGAGGTGTTCGCCGCGCATGTCCCCCTCGCGTGGATTACCACTCTCCGGACTGATTTCAACCCCGTCAACGGAACCATTCGAGTCGCGGGAGCGTGGACCTCACAAGGCCCGACTTTCGGTCAGGGGGCGGAGCCTGAAATAGTTCCCGACGATGTTCGACATCCCTAGACTCCCTGTGTTGGGGGTAACTCGGGGGACTACTCAGTGGGGCTGGAGTGCCGGAACTCGTACTGGAATTGAATGGAAGGACCTGGACGCTCGACCCGTCCAGGCCCTACACCCTCGGACGTGATCCGCAGGGTGACATCGTGCTCGACGACGCCAGAGTGTCCTGGCGGCACGCCACGGTCAGCTGGAGCGGCCGCAGTTGGGTCATCGAGGACCACGGCAGCACCAACGGCACGTTCGTGCAGGGCCAGCGGATCCATCACCTGGAGATCGGCCCGGGCTCGGCCGTGTTCCTGGGCAACGCGACCGACGGACCGTGCCTGAACCTCTCCGGAACAGCGGCCTCCGTCGCCTCGCCGCAGGCTCAGCCACAGCAGCAGCCGTACGCCGCGCAGGGCGCGAACCCCGGCTGGGCCCAACAGGCCCCGCCGCAGCAGGTCCCGCAGCAGCAGGGGTCCCAACAGGTCCCGCAGCAGCACGCCCCGCAGGCCGGCTGGCAGCAGCCGCAGCAGGCCGCCGCCCACATCCCGCCGCAGCAGGGTCCCGGTGGTGGCGCGGGGGCGCCGCCGGTCTACGGCGACCGCAGCCCCACCACGTTCCACCAGTTCTCCGTCGGCCGCGTCATGCGCATCGGCCGCGCCCTGGAGAACGAGCTGGTCGTCTCCGACCTCCAGGTCTCCCGGTACCACGCCGAGTTCCACTCGACGCCCGACGGCCGCATGGAGATCCGTGACCTCGGCTCCCACAACGGCACCTACGTCAACGGCCAGCCGATCGCCAAGGGCGGCTCGCAGCTGCTGGGCCCGGCGGACATCGTGGGTGTCGGACACTCGACGTTCAGGATCGTCGGCGACCGCCTCGAGGAGTTCGTCGACACCGGTGAGGTCTCCTTCTCCGCACGCCACTTGACCGTCACGGTCGACGGCGGCAAGCAGATCCTCAAGGACGTCTCCTTCGGTGTCCCGGAGAAGTCCCTCGTCGCGGTCATCGGCCCGTCCGGCTCCGGCAAGTCCACCCTGCTCAAGGCGCTCACCGGCTACCGGCCCGCCAACCAGGGCGACGTCCTCTACGACAACCGGAACCTCTACAAGCAGTTCGCCGAGCTGCGTCAGCGCATCGGTCTGGTCCCGCAGGACGACATCCTGCACAAGGAGCTGACCGTCAAGAAGGCCCTCAAGTACGCGGCCAAGCTCCGCTTCCCGGCCGACACCACGGCCGCCGAGCGCGAGGCCCGTATCGACGAGGTGCTGCGCGAGCTGAAGCTGGACATCCACAAGGAGAAGAAGGTCACCTCCCTCTCCGGCGGCCAGCGCAAGCGCGTCTCGGTGGCCCTGGAGCTGCTCACCAAGCCGTCGCTGATCTTCCTGGACGAGCCCACTTCGGGCCTCGACCCGGGCATGGACCGCGACGTCATGCAGCTGCTGCGCGGCCTCGCCGACGACGGCCGTACGGTGCTCGTCGTCACGCACTCGGTGGCCGAGCTGGCGCTGTGCGACAAGCTGCTGGTGATGGCGCCCGGTGGTGCGGTCGCCTACTTCGGCCCGCCCGAGGAGGCGCTGAACTTCTTCGGCTACGACACCTGGGCCGATGTCTTCTCCGCCTTCGAGAACTACCGCGACTACGACTGGGCGGGCCGCTGGAAGGGCTCGCAGCACTACCAGATGTACGCCGCGGACATCGACGCGATTGCTCCGCAGTCCGTACAGATGCCCCCCATGCAGGCGTTGAAGCCGCCGAAGCCGCAGGGCTGGCTGTCGCAGTTCCTGACCCTGGTGCGCCGCTATGTCTCGGTCATCGCCTCCGACAAGGGCTTCCTGGCCCTGACGGTGATCCTGCCGCTCGTCCTCGGCTCGGTGAGCCTGCTCATCGACTCCGGCAAGGACCTCCTGGTCAACACGGAGATCAACCCGAACACCGGCAAGCCTGTCGCCAACGGCACGGCCCTCACCGTCCTGCTGATCCTCGCGGTGGGCGCCTGCTTCGCCGGGGCCGCCAACTCCGTCCGTGAGCTGATCAAGGAACGGGTCATCTACGAGCGGGAACGCGCGACCGGCCTGTCCCGGTCCGCGTACCTGATGTCCAAGGTGTTCGTGCTCGGCCTGATCACCATGCTCCAGGGCCTGATGGTCGGTGTCATCGGCTTCTCCAGCCGCACCATCCCGGACGAGGGCCTGATCCTCGGCAGCCAGATTCTGCTGGAGCTGTGCATTCCGATCATGGCGCTGGGCTTCACCGCGATGATGTTCGGCCTGATCATCTCGGCCCTGGTGAAGACCGCCGAGAAGACCATGCCGCTGCTGGTCATGTTCGCGATCGTCCAGGTCGTCTTCACCGGCTGCCTGTTCCCCCTGGCCAACTCCATCGGTGTCAACGAGCTCTCGTACCTGATGCCGTCGCGCTGGGCGGTGGCCGCCGCGGGTGCCACGCTCGACTTCAACCAGATCAGCCCGCCCGCCAAGGGCGACAGCAACGACCCCCTGTGGGAGCACACGGTCGGCGCCTGGACCATGGACATGCTCGCCCTGATCGTCCTCGGCGTGATCTGCGGCATCTTCGTGGCCCGCTTCCTGCGCCGCCACGAGCCCGAGGTCATGCGCAAGTAGTTGGCTCCTGTACGACCGCGAGCAGAGCTTGTCGTACCACGCCCGAAGGGCGGCACCCCATCAGGAGGGTGCCGCCCTTCGGCGTACGGATCAGAGGCCCGCGCCTACCTCGCTCAGTACGCGCTGTTGACGTTGTCGATCGAGCCGTACCGGTCCGCCGCGTAGTTGGCGGCGGCGGTGAGGTTGGCGACCGGGTCGTACTGGCTCTTGGCCGTGCCCGGGACGTGGTACGCGTCGAAGGTCGGCTTGATGACCTGGAGCAGACCGATCGACGGGACGCCGTTCTGGGCGTTGATGTCCCAGTTGTTGATCGCGTTCGGGTTACCCGAGGACTCCCGCATGATGTTCTTGTGCAGGCCGTTGTAGGTGCCCGGGATGTCGTGCTTCTTCATGATGTCCAGCGCCTCGCGGATCCAACCGTCGAGGTTGTTCGCGTAGGTCTTGGCGGCGACCGGCTTGACCTGGACGCGCTTGGCGTCCCGGCTCGCGGCGGCCTCCGCCTTGCGCGCGGCTTCGGCCTTCTTCGCGGCGGCGGCCTTGGCGGCCCGCTGCTTGGCGGCGGCCTGGGCGGCCACGTGCTTGTCGTGGGCCACGGCGGCGCGGTGCTTGGCGGCGGCCAGGGCGGCCTTGTGCGTGGCCGACATCTCCTGGGCCTTCACGCCGGCAGCGGCGAGCTGGTTGGTGACGCTCGGCTTGACGTCCTTGATCTGCTCGCTGCTGTACGCCACCTTGCCCGTGGGGGCGTCGGCCGTGGTCGTCTGGGCGTTGCCCGGGACGGCGGACAGGGCGAGGGCGGCGGCGCCGAGCGTACCGACGCCGGCTATCGCGATCTTGTTGCGCTTGGTGAGCGTGCGACTGAGACGGTTCTTGGTGTTCTTGAGCATGGCAGTGGGACCTCTTCGAATAGCGCGGAGGTCGCTCGCTGTCCGTCAGGGGACACGGGTGCTTCCTGCACAAACGCCGCGGGCTGAACCCACGGCGCTGAGCGACGAGAGCAATTCTTAGCGGCCGCAAAATGGCGAGGCAAAGGTGTGACGTACGATCCTCGGTAGTGGACCCAGGAAGGGCAAAACGGGACAGACAGGACCGTCTGTCCCGCTCAAAAGGGACGTCGCTACCTACTACGGACTTTCGTACGTGACCTGCGCCCTATGTGCGGGCTCACATCAGCCGCGTAACAGTCTCACCGGCAGTTGCTGGCGCAACGCTCTGCGTGAGGGCCCTCCTCCGACAGGATGAGATGCACGTCGCCGAACTCGTGCCACAGGTAGAGCCCTTGCAGCGCCGCCTCGTAGCTGCGGTCGATCGCGGCCCGCCCGGCGACCGCCTCCAGCATCAAAAGATGCGAGGCCTCGGGCTCGTGCAGCCCGGTCAGCAGCCCGTCCACCACCCGCACCCCGCGCTCCGGCGTGACGACGAGGTCCGTCCACCCCTCACGCGCGCGTACGACCCCCTCGGCGCCCGCCGCCGACTCCACCGCCCGCACGGCCGTCGTCCCCACGGCGACGACCCTGCCGTCCCCTGCCTTCGCCGCGTTGATCAGCCGAGCCGAGGCCTCCGGGACCGCGAATCGCTCCGGGTACGGCGGCTCGTGCGCCTCCGCCGAGGCCACCCCGGTGTGCAGGGTGATCGGCGCGAACTGCACACCCCGGCTGACCAGCTCCGTCACCATCCGCAGCGTGAAGGGCCGCGCCGCACTCGGCATCTCCGCGCTGCCCGTCCCGTCGGCGGACGGCAGCGCGAACACCGTCTGGTACACGGAGAGCGGCTGGTCGCGCTCCGTATAGGAGTAACGGATCGGCCGCCCGTGCTCACGCATGAGCCCGAGGACCGCCGCGCTCTGGGAGCTCTCCCGGGCCCCGGTGACCCGCGCCCACCACAGCCGCTCACTGCCCGGGCTGAGCGGCTCCTCCAGCACCAGCCGCATCCCGCCCGGCAGCCGCACCTCAGTTCCCGCGGGCCCGCCCGCACGCGCGCGCGTGGCGCCCCCCTCGGGATCCCGCAGCTCGACCGCCCACCGCCCGTCGTCCCCGCGCGTCGAGAAGTGCACCACCACGCGCGTGTGCCCGATCCGCCCGTCCACGGCGGCGGCCAGCGTCTCCGACGTGTTCACGACGAGCAGATCCCCGGCCCGCAACAGCCGCGGCAGCTCACCGAACGTGTGGTGCGACACCTCGGTGCCCCGCGACACCAGCAGGCGTACGGCATCCCGGTCCAGGCCCGGCCCCCGCTGCTCGGCCGGCACCCGGGCCGACAGCTCCTCGGGCACCCTCCCCCACGCTCGAGCAGGCTCGCGCGGGGGGACCCCCACCGCCAGAGTCATCGCCGTCCCTCCAGCAGAGACGGCGCCCCGTAACGGCCGCTTGCCGGCCGCTCGTCCAGCAGCCGCAGGAAGGCCGGCACCACGCCGGCCGGCGTCGGCCGTGGACCGTCGTCGTCCGGTACGGCCGCCGCATACAGGTCCGTGGCCATGTCCCCGGGGTCGACCGCCCAGATCCGCAGGTCCGGCTGCTCCTCGCCGAGCACGGCCGCGAGATGGTCCAGCGCGGCCTTCGAGGCGCCGTACCCGCCCCAGGTCTCGTACGCCTCGGCGGCAGCGTCCGAGCTGACCGTGATCACCGCGCCCGTCCCTGACGCCCGCAGCAGCGGCAGCGCCTCCTGGACCAGGCCCAGCGCGGCGACGACATTCACCTCCAGCGCCCGCCGCAGCCCCTCCAGGGGCAGCTCGTCCAGCCGTACGAGCGGCTCGGAGCCCAGCGCGCTGGCGTTGCTCACCAGCAGATCGACGCCGCCCAGCTGCCAGGCGGCGGCCACCAGCTCGGAGCGGTGCCCGGCGTCCGTGACGTCTCCGGGCACCGCCTTCACGCGCGTGCCGTACGACCGCAGCCCGGCCGCCGTCTCCTGCAGCACCTCCGCCGTCCTGGCGTCGAGCACCAGATCCCAGCCACGCGAGGCCAGCGCCTCGGCGAGCGCCCGCCCCAGCCCCTTCGAGGCCCCCGTGATGATTGCTACCGACATGACAACCGTCCCCTCGTACCGAGCCGCCTCCGATCGGCGGTGCCCCCAACGTAGGAACGGGTCCGCCCGCACCGCGTCGGACGCGGGCCGCAAAGCCGCGGGGCCCTTCGTCCTAAGTCGCACAGGGGGCCGTCCGCCCTACGCCGCTGACCGGGGGACCAGAGGACTAGGACCGGCGCCCTAGCCGGCCGCCGCCACAGGTCCGATCCGGCTGTCACACCCCGCCGGTACCGTGAGGGCATGAGTCAAGGCCCCAGGTCCGGCCTCGCCGCGGTGAGCTCCGCGCTGCTGGCCATGAGCAGGCATCTCGAGGTGCGTGACGTCCTCAAGACGATCGTCGCCTCGGCCCGCGAGCTGCTCGACGCGCAGTATGCGGCGCTCGGTGTTCCGGACGACCACGGCGGCTTCGCCCAGTTCGTGGTCGACGGAGTCAGCGACGAACAGTGGAAGGCCATCGGCCCGCTCCCGCGCCAGCACGGCATCCTCGCCGCGATGCTCCAGGAGGCCGAGATCGAGCGCCTGGCCGATGTCCGCAAGGACCCCCGCTTCGAGGGCTGGCCATCGGCGCACCCCGACATGTCCGACTTCCTGGGCCTGCCGATCCGCGACGGCGACGAGGTCATCGGCGCGCTGTTCCTGGCGAACAAGAACTGCCCGAAGCCGGAAGGCAGTTGCGGCTTCACCGAAGAGGACGAGGATCTCCTCGGCATCCTCGCCCAGCACGCCGCGATCGCCCTGACCAACGCCCGCCTGTACGAACGCAGCCGCGAGCTGACGATCGCGGAGGAACGCTCGCGCCTCGCGCACGAACTGCACGATGCGGTCAGCCAGAAGCTGTTCTCCCTGCGCCTGACAGCCCAGGCGGCAGCCGCCCTGATCGACCGTGACCCGTCCCGCGCCAAGGGCGAGTTGCACCAGGTGGCCGCGCTCGCCGCCGAGGCCGCCGACGAACTGCGCGCCGCGGTCGTCGAGTTGCGCCCCGCCGCCCTCGACGAGGACGGCCTCGTCGCCACCCTGCGCACCCAGATCCAGGTCCTGGACCGCGCCCACTCCGCGCGCGTGACCTTCGCCGGCCGTGGCGTGAAGGCCCTGCCCTCAGCCCAGGAGGAGGCCGTGCTGCGCGTCGCCCAGGAAGCCCTGCACAACGCCCTGCGGCACTCCGGAGGCGAGCACGTCGACGTGACGCTGGACCGGCGCGGCAGCGGAGCCGTACTGCGCATCACGGACGACGGCGGCGGCTTTGAACCGAAGGCGATACGCCGCGCCGGGCGCCACCTGGGCCTCGTCTCCATGCGCGACCGGGCGAGCGGGGTCGGCGGCACGCTGACCGTGGAATCGGCGCCCGGCAAGGGCACCGTGATCGAGATGGAGGTCCCCGGTGGCTGACGCAATCAAGGTGCTGCTCGTCGACGACCACCAGGTCGTCCGCCGGGGCCTGCGCACCTTCCTCGAAGTACAGGACGACATCGAGGTCGTGGGCGAGGCCGCCGACGGTGCCGAGGGAGTGGCCCGCGCCGAGGAACTCAAGCCCGACGTCGTGCTGATGGACGTCAAGATGCCGGGCATGGACGGGGTCGACGCCCTGCGCAAGCTCCGCGAACTCGACAACCCCGCGCGCGTGCTGATCGTCACCAGCTTCACCGAACAGCGCACGGTGATCCCCGCCCTGCGCGCGGGCGCCGCCGGTTACGTCTACAAGGACGTGGACCCGGACGCCCTCGCCGGCGCCATCCGCTCCGTGCACGCCGGGCACATCCTGCTCCAACCCGAGGTCGCGGGCGCCCTGCTGTCCCAGGAGGAGGCCAACTCGGGGCAGGGAAGAGCCGGTTCGCTGACCGACCGCGAGCGCGAGGTCCTCGGCCTGATCGCGGACGGCCGCTCCAACCGCGAGATCGCACGGGCCCTGGTCCTCTCCGAGAAGACCGTCAAGACGCACGTCTCGAACATCTTGATGAAGCTCGACCTGGCGGACCGCACACAGGCCGCCCTGTGGGCCGTACGCCATGGCGTGACCGGCTGAAACGCTCTCCGCAGGACGTGACGGACGGCAATACGGAGGGTTCCCCTCCGGACTGAGATTCATACCGTCGTGGGAATGTCCCCCGGATGGCGCATCCTTCGTGGATCTCCACCGTTCTCCAGTGCGTGCTGCGGCGACTGCCGCGGCAATCGCAAGGAGGGCATGAAAGTGAAGAACCTGAAGAAGGCAGCGGCCGTGACGATGGTGGCGGGTGGCCTGCTCGCCGCCGGTGCCGGAATGGCCTCCGCCACCGACGGCGCGCACGCCGACGGCAAGGCCGTGGGCTCCCCGGGCGTCGCCTCGGGCAACCTCGTCCAGGCCCCGGTTCACATCCCGGTCAACGTCGCGGGCAACAGCGTGAACGTCGTCGGCATCCTGAACCCGGCCTTCGGCAACCTGGCTGTCAACAAGTGACGCCCACCCGAAGCAAGCAGTGACCTCCGGCCTCCCGGCCCCACCCCGGGAGGCCGGTCTGTTTGTCGGCACGGGCTTCGGAACCCTTGGTCGGCGCAGGATCCGGGACCCTCCAGCGCAGGCCGGCGCAATCCAGCCCGTCCGGCGTTTGAGGACGAGGCCGTCCAGGCCGATACGGGGGTCTGGGGGCGGAGCCCCCAGGGACGGTCACACCAACGCCGGCCACGACCAAGGGACGCTCACCGCACGCCCCGCTCCCGCTCCTCCACATACGCGTTGTACGAAGCGACCTGCGCCCGCCGTGCCACCCGCTCCACCGGCCGCAATGCCTCAGCCCGAGCCCTCATCTCAGCGGAGCTCACCGCACCCCCGTGCCCGTTCGCATAGGCGAGCGAGATCAACATTCCCACCCGCTGCGCCAGCTCCAGCACCCGCACCGCCCGCGGCGGATACCCAGGCGCCAAAACCTCCCGGCCCCGCTCGGCCCGAGCCCGATAGGCATCGATCGCCGCCTCGGCCACCGGCCCCGACCCGGCCACATCCAGCCGCGACAACACCTCGGTCGCCTCCCGCAGGGCCTCCGCCAGCTCCCGCTCGGCCTCGCCCAGCGACGGCACATCCGCAGGAGGCGCCTCCCGCACCGGCAGCACATGCCAGACCACCTCGACATGCACATCACCATCGGGCCCGGCCTCGTACACCTCCGGCACCAGCCCGAACGCGGCGCCGTGACAGATCACCGCCTCCTCGGCATCCATCGCCCGCGCGTTGAACTCCGGCGGACCACTCAGCCCCAGCGGATGCCCCGGCGCGGGCAGCGCGACCCGCAGCCCGCCGACCCCGAGCGTCCGCAACCGGCCCAGCGCCAGCGTGAGCCCGACGGGCGCCGACTCACCCGGCAACCCCTCCACCCTGTGCACGGCATCGTCCCCGACGATCTCCAGCACAGCGTCATCCGGCGAGATAAGTCCGGCCAAAAGGGCATTTCCCCAAGCCGCAAGGCGTCCTGAACGCGGTTCCGAGAGCATGCCCCCACCCTAAGGACCGGACCGATGGAATGAAGCGCCCGACCGGTGGCGTAGATTTCGTTGAGGGCTGCGCCCACAGGCGCACGCGACCACCGAGACGCCGAGACGCCGAGACCGGTCACACTGCAAGGGGAGACAACGCGCTCATGAGCGATGTTCTGGAGCTTCAGGACGTATCCGTGGTCCGCGAGGGCCGGGCTCTGGTGGACCAGGTCTCCTGGTCGGTCAAGGAGGGCGAGCGCTGGGTCATCCTCGGCCCGAACGGCGCCGGCAAGACCACCCTCCTGAACCTCGCCTCCAGCTACCTCTTCCCCAGCAAGGGCACCGTCTCCATCCTCGACGAGACCCTCGGCAAGCCCGGCACCGACGTCTTCGAACTGCGTCCGCGCATCGGCACCGCCGGCGTCGCCATGATCGACAAGCTGCCCAAGCAGCAGACGGTCCTGCAGACCGTGCTGACCGCGGCGTACGGCATGACCGCCGGCTGGCACGAGGACTACGACGAGATCGACGAGCAGCGCGCCCGAGCCTTCCTCGACCGTCTTGGCATGAGCGACTACGTGGACCGCAAGTTCGGCACCCTCTCCGAGGGCGAGCGCAAGCGCACCCTCATCGCCCGCGCCCTGATGACCGACCCCGAGCTGCTGCTCCTCGACGAGCCCGCCGCCGGCCTCGACCTCGGCGGCCGCGAGGACCTCGTCCGCCGCCTCGGCCGCCTCGCCCGCGACCCGATCGCACCCTCCATGATCATGGTCACGCATCACGTGGAGGAGATCGCCCCCGGTTTCACCCACGTCCTGATGATCCGTCAGGGCAAGGTCCTCGCCGCGGGCCCGCTGGAGCTCGAACTCACCTCCCGCAACCTCTCCCTCTGCTTCGGCCTCCCGCTCGTCGTCGAACAGGTTGGCGACCGCTGGACGGCACAGGGTCTCCCGCTCTCCTGACTTGGTCCTTCACCCCGCGAAACCCCGGTAAGAACGGCTTTTCAAACGATCGGCGCCCTGTCCGCGAACGGGCCCGCGGTCCTACCATGACCATGTGGAAATCGACGCGTGGGTTTGGTGGTTGATCGGCGCGGCAGCGCTCGGCATCGGGCTCGTGGTCACCGCGATGCCCGAACTCGCCATGCTGGCGGTGGGCGCCGTGGCTGCAGCGGTGGTCGCCGGCATCTTCGGCGGTGACGCCGTCGTCCAGGTCGTGTCCTTCGTCGTCGTCTCGACCGCACTCATCGCCGTCGTAAGGCCCATCGCGAACAGACATCGCGCACAGCGGCCCCAACTCGCCACCGGCATCGAGGCCTTGAAGGGGAGGCAGGCCGTCGTTCTGGAACGCGTCGACGCCTCCGGCGGCCGGATCAAGCTCGCCGGCGAGGTCTGGTCGGCACGCGCCCTCGACACCGACCGCGCCTACGAAGTAGGCCAGGAAGTGGACGTCGTGGACATCGAGGGCGCCACGGCGATCGTCATGTGACCTCGCACGACGTAACTGGCGTGAACCCGCCGCGAGTTCCGCGACGGTCTGTCAGACTCGACCAGCAAGATCTTCAACAACCATAAGATCTGCGGGAAACGCCGCGGTGGAGAAGGGGTACGGGGAAAGACGATGGAACCGGTCATCATCGTCTTGATCATTCTGGTGGTGTTGGTCTTCATCGCCCTGATCAAGACGATCCAGGTCATCCCGCAGGCCAGCGCGGCCATCGTCGAGCGCTTCGGCCGCTACACGCGGACACTCAACGCGGGCCTCAACATCGTGGTCCCGTTCATCGACACCATCCGCAACCGCATCGACCTGCGCGAACAGGTCGTACCGTTCCCGCCCCAGCCGGTGATCACCCAGGACAACCTGGTCGTGAACATCGACACCGTCATCTACTACCAGGTGACCGACGCCCGCGCCGCCACCTACGAAGTCGCCAGCTACATCCAGGCGATCGAGCAGCTCACCGTCACCACGCTCCGCAACATCATCGGCGGCATGGACCTGGAGCGCACCCTGACCTCCCGCGAGGAGATCAACGCGGCCCTGCGCGGCGTCCTCGACGAGGCGACGGGCAAGTGGGGCATCCGCGTAAACCGCGTCGAGCTCAAGGCGATTGAGCCCCCGACCTCCATCCAGGACTCGATGGAGAAGCAGATGCGCGCCGACCGTGACAAGCGCGCCGCGATCCTCACCGCCGAAGGTACGCGCCAGGCCGCGATCCTCACCGCCGAAGGTGAGAAGCAGTCCCAGATCCTGCGCGCCGAAGGTGAGGCCAAGGCCGCCGCGTTGCGCGCCGAGGGCGAAGCCCAGGCCGTCCGCACGGTCTTCGAAGCCATCCACGCCGGCGACCCCGACCAGAAGCTCCTCAGCTACCAGTACCTCCAGATGCTCCCCAAGATCGCCGAAGGCGACGCCAACAAGCTCTGGATCGTCCCCAGCGAAATCGGCGACGCCCTCAAGGGCCTGTCGGGCGCGATGGGCAACCTGGGCGGCTTCGGCGGCGGCGGTTCGGGTGGCAACGGATCCTCGGGTTCCGGCACGGAACGCCGGGAGAAGCCGTCGATCGACTGACACGGCGTTCGTCGTACGACAAAGGGGCCCCGCCTTCAAGGAAGGCGGGGCCCCAATCGCCTTTGGGGGCGCGGGGAACTGCGCGACCAGCCCCCGACAACCCGCAGCCGACGCACAATTCAACGCCCCACGGCGACTGGTCAGGCCGCGTCCGTCGCCAACCAGTCCGGCAGCGCAGCAAACTCGTCGGCCCCCAGCGTCAGCAACATCGCATCGGCAGGCGTCGGCTCGAACGGCTCCCGAAGCAACGGCATCCCCGCCTGCTCAGGCGTCCGGTCGGCCTTCCGATGATTGTCCTCGGCACACGAGGCGACCGTATTCAGCCACGTGTCCTGGCCACCGTGCGACCGCGGCACCACGTGGTCCACCGTCGTGGCCCTACGCCCGCAGTACGCGCACCGGTGCCGGTCCCGCACCAGCACACCCCGCCTCGACCACGGCGCTTGTCTTCGGAACGGCACCCGTACGTACCTGCAGAGCCTGATCACCCGGGGCGCGGGTATGTCGACCGCGGCTCCGCGCATGCGCAGTTCGGGGTGGGACTGCTCAACGACGGCCTTGTCCTGAAGCACCAGAACGACGGCTCGGTTCAACGTCACCGTCGACAGCGGCTCGAAGCTCGCGTTCAGTACCAGCGTGTCCCGCATGACCAGCCCACCTCCCGTGTGCAGCCGCCCACCCCGTGGCGGGCTGGGATCAACTCTGGCCGGGCACGCCGAGATGGACAACGAAATAAAAAATGCCCGCCCCCGATCACTTCCATGACCAGGGGCGGGCAAACGTTCCATGAACGTCAGGCTTCGGCGGGCACCTCGTACTCAGCGATCACATGCGCACGCGCGAGCGTGTGGAACCGCAGGTTGAAGCCGACGACGGCCGGACTCGCGTCCGAGTCCGGACCGAGCTTCTCCTGGTCGACGGCGTACACCGTGAACACGTAGCGATGCGGCCCGTCCCCGGGCGGCGGCGCGGCACCGCCGAACTCCTTCGACCCATAGTCGTTCCGCGCCTGTACGGCACCCTCCGGCAGCCCCTCGAACTTGCCGCTGCCCGCACCGGCCGGCAGCTCGGTCACCGAGGCCGGGATGTCGAAGACGACCCAGTGCCAGAACCCGCTGCCCGTAGGGGCGTCGGGGTCGTAGCAGGTCACGGCGAAGCCCTTGGTCTCGGCCGGGAAGCCCTCCCAGCGCAGCTGCGGCGAGGTGTTGCCCGCCGCCTGGACCTGAGCGTCCTTGAGGGTCCCGCCCTGCTCGACGTCCTCACTCGTGACCGTGAAGGACGGCACAGGCGGATGGAAGTCGTGGGGCAGCGGCCGCCGCTTGAGCTCGGTCACTTCGATACCTCCTGATGAACCGGTGGAATCAGCAGTTCCGAGCCTAGAACCAGTTGCGCTTGCTGCCGACCTCGGACAGCCACTGGTTGAGATACGCCGCCCAGTCGGTCCCCTGGAAGTCGTTCAGACCCACCTGGAAGGACCGGAACGTGTCGCTGCCCTCGCTGAACAGCCCAGGCTTCTTGTCCATTTCGAGGACGACGTCCATCGTGCGCTCGTCCGCCACGAAGCTCAGCTCGACCTGGTTGATCCCGCGGTACTGCTGCGGCGGGAAGAACTCGATCTCCTGGTAGAACGGCAGCTTCTGCCGCGTACCGCGGATGTGACCGCGCTCCATGTCCGCGTTCTTGAACCGGAAGCCCAGCTGGATGAAGGCGTCGAGGATCGCCTTCTGCGCGGGCAGCGGGTGCACGTTGATCGGGTCCAGGTCGGTGGAGTCCACGGCCCGCGCGATCGCCAGCTCCGTCGTCACACCGATGTTCATGCCGCGCAGGGGCTGACCGTCGATCGTCGTGACCGGTGTCTCCCACGGGATCTCCAGTCCGAACGGCACCGCGTGCACGCCGCCGGCCACCAGCTCGAAGGCACCACCGAGCTGCATCTTCGTGAACTCGATGTCCTGCTTGTACTCCGAGTCCTGGCCCTCGACCTCGACACGCGCCTGCAGGCCCACGGACAGGCCCTCGATGTTCTGGTTCACGGACCCGCCCTGAATCCGCACCTCACCCTGGACGACACCGCCCGGGACGACGTTGACCTCCGTCAGCACCGTCTCGACCGAAGCCCCGCCGGCCCCCAGGCTCGCGAGCAGCTTCTTGAACGCCATGACTCTCCTCTTTTCAGAGCGGATCCCTTGATCCCTACAAACGCGATTCGGCCGTGGCCGGTTCCGCGCTCCCACCCTGGCAAGCCGCACGCCCCCTGACCACCCCGTCGCCACCACCCGTCTGCACTACCCTCGGACGGCATGATCGCGACCCCCGACCGTACGCCGTTGCCCCGGGACTTCTTCGACCGGCCCGTCCTTGAAGTCGCCCCCGACCTCCTGGGCCGCATCCTCGTACGCAGCACCCCGGACGGTCCGATCACCCTCCGCCTCACAGAGGTCGAGGCCTACGACGGCCCGAACGACCCCGGCTCCCACGCCTACCGCGGCCGCACGCCCCGCAATGACGTGATGTTCGGTCCCCCCGGATACGTGTACGTCTACTTCACCTACGGCATGTGGCACTGCATGAACCTCGTGTGCGGCCCCGACGGCCGGGCGAGCGCGGTCCTGCTGCGCGCCGGCGAGATCGTCGAGGGCGCCGAGCTCGCCCGCACACGGCGACTCTCGGCCCGCAACGACAAGGAACTGGCCAAAGGCCCGGCCCGCCTGGCCACCGCCCTGGACGTGGACCGCGCCCTGGACGGTACCGACGCGTGCGCCTCCGGCGAGACCCCGCTGAGGATCCTGGCCGGCACCCCGACCCCCTCCGACCAGGTACGCAACGGCCCCCGCACCGGCGTGGCCGGCGACGGCGGAAACGGTGACGTGCACCCCTGGCGGTACTGGATCGCCAACGACCCCACGGTGAGCCCCTATCGGGCCCACGTCCCGAGGCGTCGCCGAAGTTGACGCGTCCTGACGAGGCGCGTAACGTAGCCCGAGCCGCTGAACCGGGTACTGCGAAGTCAGCAGCCGGAGCGGCCAACCCACTACCTAAAAGAAACCCTCAGCGGGGTCGATTTCGGCGTGTCCGCATGCCCGAATTCGATTACGCAGAGCCCGATTATGAACCGGGCGGGGGAATCGGCTAACGTAGTGAATGTCGAAAGGCCGACGGGCGAAAGCCCGGAGCTTCAAGACATCCCGCCGACAGGGAATCGGATCGAGAAAAGGATCTGATAGAGTCGGAAACGCAAGACCGAAGGGAAGCGCCCGGAGGAAAGCCCGAGAGGGTGAGTACAAAGGAAGCG
>NZ_JBIBBC010000004.1:269818-520472 GCF_042900345.1 Streptomyces sp. NPDC012935 | reverse complement strand
GGTGTCCGCCCGCAGTGGCCGGCGTCAAGAAACGGCACCACCCTGCCCAACTCCCACCGCCGGTCCGAGGACGGACACCCCCCGGCACGGCCCCGACCCACCCACCGAACCGCAGGCGCTACGCGCACCCCCACCCAACCCCCACAGGCCGCCGCAGGCATCCCCGCCCAACCGCCGGAGGCCACAGGCATTGACCTTCCGTTACGCACGAGTAAGTTGACCCCCCAGTAAGTCCACCTGGCACCGGGAGCCGACATGGGCGTACGCAAGGACCTGAAGCGAGCGAAGCAGCGTCGCACCGACCTGATGGACCGCACCAGGGTCGAGATCGTCAAGGACGCCGAGGGCGTGGTCCGCGAGGCGAGCACGCCTCCCCTCGCACCGCACACGCAATCCGGCAGCATCGCCGACCTCCCCTTCACCAACGCGGCCGAGGCCCCCGAGGCGATCGTCCTGCGCCGAGCCCAGGCCGACGGCACCTACCACCCCATCACCGCCACCGCCTTCGCCCGCGAAGTCACCGCCGTAGCCAAGGGACTGATAGCCGCAGGCGTGGAACAGGCCGACCGCGTAGCCGTAATGTCCCGCACCCGCTACGAGTGGACCGTGCTGGACTTCGCCATCTGGGCCGCCGGCGCGCAGACCGTCCCCATCTACGCCACCTCCTCCGCCGACCAGGTGGAATGGATCGTCCGCGACTCCGGCGCCCGCCACATCGTCACGGAGACCGCCGAGAACACCACCACGGTGACAACAGCCACGGCCGCCCACCCCCACCCCCCGCGCACCTGGGAGTTGGACGCGGACGCGCTCGCCGACCTCATCGTCCTCGGCCGCGACGTCCCCGACGAGGAGGTCACCAAACGCCGCACGGCCCTGACCCCGGACACCATCGCCACCGTCTGCTACACGTCCGGCACCACAGGCCAACCGAAGGGCTGCGTCCTCACCCACGCCAACCTGCACGCGGAAGCCGCCAACACGGTCGAGCTGCTGCACCCCATCTTCAAGGAGGTCACCCGACAGACCGCCTCGACCCTCCTCTTCCTCCCCCTCGCCCACATCCTCGGCCGCACCCTCCAGATCGCCTGCCTGATGGCCCGCATCGAGATCGGCCACTGCCCGAGCATCAAGCCCGACGAACTCCGCCCGGCACTCAGGCAGTTCCGCCCCACGTTCCTCGTAGGCGTCCCGTACCTCTTCGAGAAGATCCACGACACCGGCCGCGCGACGGCGGAGAAGATGGGCCGCGCCGCCTCCTTCGACCGCGCCGACCGCATCGCCGTCCGCTTCGGCGAGGCATACCTGCACAAGTTCCTCGGCACGGGCAAGGGCCCCGGCCCCGCCCTCTACGCCGCCTGGGCCCTGTACGACCTCCTGGTCTACCGCCGGGTCCGCAAGGAACTCGGCGGCCGCATGCGCTACGCCATCAGCGGCGGCTCCCCCCTCGACCGCAACCTCAACCTGTTCTTCTACGCCGCCGGAATCCTCGTCTACGAGGGCTACGGCCTCACGGAGACGACCGCCGCCGCCACCATCGTCCCGCCCCTGAGGCCCCGCCCCGGCACGGTCGGCCAACCCGTCCCCGGCACCGCCGTCCGCATCGCCGACGACGGCGAGGTGCTCATCAAGGGCGGCATCGTCTTCGGCTCGTACTGGAACAACCCGGCCGCCACCGACGCCGTACTCCAGGACGACTGGTTCGCCACCGGCGACCTCGGCACCCTCGACGAGGACGGCTACCTCACGATCACCGGCCGCAAGAAGGACATCCTCGTCACCTCCGGCGGCAAGAACGTCTCCCCGGCCGTCCTGGAGGACCGCTTGCGCAGCCGCGCCCCGATCGGCCAGTGCCTCGTCGTCGGCGACAACCGCCCCTTCATCGGCGCCCTGATCACCCTCGACCCGGACGCGGTGAGCCACTGGCTCGCCGTACGGAAGATGCCCGCCGGCACCCCGATGTCCGAGGTGATCCAGGACCCCCGGATGCGCGCGGACGTCCAGAAGGCCGTCGACTACGCCAACGAGGCCGTGTCCCGCGCCGAGTCGATCCGCGCCTTCGCCCTGGTCGAGGGCGAGTTCAACGAGGACAACGGCATGCTCACCCCGTCCCTGAAGGTCAAACGGCACGCGGTGACGACGGCGTACGCGGCCGAGATCGAGGCGCTGTACGGAAACTGACCGCCACGAGCCGCCCCCGTCTCAAGTGGCCGCGGCGCCACCCGCCTCCGCCGGAGCGGCGTCGCGCCGCAGGAGCCTCTTGGCCCGGCGCCGCGTCGCCGCCTCGGCCACAGCCGCCGCCAGCAGTGGGGCGGTGCGGCGCCGGGCCAGCAGAAACCGCTGGTTGGCGACCGTCTCAGGACACCAGCGGTACTTGTACGACTCCTCCCCGCGCAGCAGGCTCAGGGTCCGCACGGAGTCGGGCGCTACCTGCCCGCCCGACTCCAGATCCCGGGTGGCCGCGTGCAGCAGCATCGTCGCCACGTCCACCCTGCGCTCCCGCAGCAGCGGGTCGAAGCCGTACATGTACATACCCGTCAAGCGGCCGGAGAGAAGCGTCAGATTGACCGCCACGACCGTGCCTTCGAGCAGGAACTCCGTCGCCACCGCCGCACCGGACCGGGCCATCGGGACCGCCGCCCGGACCAGGTGCTCCAGAAACCTCGGCCGCAGGTGCTCCGACGTCACCTGTCTGCCCTGCCATTGCTTGCGGTGCAGTTCGAGGAGCCGGCGCAGCGCGGCCTCGGTCTCGTCGTGGCGCGCGACGCGCCATTCGATGCCGAGCCGGGTGAACTGGTTCACCTTGCTGCGGATCCGCCGGGCGCGCCCCGTCGGCAGCCGTGCGATCAGCTCGGTCATGGGGAGCGCGGGCAGGTCCAGGCACACGGAGTCGCTCATCCGGTGCCGCGGGCCGCGCCAGCACAGGTAGACCCGCTCCATCGCACCGCCCGGCCGCACCTCGCCGAAGTCGATCAGGGCGGTCCGCGCCAGGCCGGCCAGGGCGTCGGCCAGCGCCCCGGCGGCCGGTGCGGCCTGCTCCTCGTCGATGAGCACATCGCAGAAGTCGGTGATGGTGCCGCCGATCGGCACCAGCGCCGGCAGCGGATGGTGCACTCGCATCAGCGGGGCCGCCGCCACCAGTTCACCGTCCCGGCGGACCAGGACGACCCGCAGCCGCCCCGGTCTGCCGTACGACAGCCACCACGAGTGCAGCCAGGCGTGGCTCTGGAACGCCGTCGCGGACGGGCACGCCCCGCGCAGTCGTTCCCAGTCCTTCGCCAGCTCTCCGAAGGCGCGCTCGTCGGTGCAGACGTCGACCGACAGCGCGCGCCCGTGCCCGGTCACCCAAGGGTCCCGCGCGCGTCGGCGGCACCGGCCGGGCCGGGTACGGAGGCGCGGCTGTGATCGTCGTCGTCCCCGTCGGGCGTCCGCCGCGGCCGGGCCAGCAGCGCGAGGCCGCCCAGCAGGCCTCCGGCGCTCGCGCCCACCAGCGAGGTCAGCGCCGGTGACGCGGACGACGGATCGGTGGGCTTCAGCGCACGGGAGAGGCGCTCGAGCCGGATACCGGTGCGGGACTTGGTGTGGTCCGCCTCGGTGATCAGCGCGCGGGACACGGCGTTGGCGATGTCGACGGCCTGGCCGGGCTTCGACGAGGTCGCCGAGATCGCCACCATCGGCGCGTCCGGCGAGGTCGCCACCTCGACGTTCTCGCGCAGCGTCGAGACGGGCACGCCCGCCCACATCTGCGCGTCCGAGAGCACGGCGAGCTGGGTGGCCACGCGGCCGTACGCCTGCGCGAAGCCGAGCGCGTCGGTGCAGTCGGCCTCGGTGGTGCCGTTCGGCACGGCGACGACGGAGCTCGTGGCCGTGTACTGCGGCGGCCTGAGCTGGCCGTACGCGCCACCGGCCGCGGCGCCGAGCAGCGCAGCGGTCGGCAGCCACCACCACGAGGACAGCCGCGTCACGCGTGCGCGCGTACGGTCGAACGGCCGGGCAGCCTCTTCGGGGTTGTCAGTCATGAGGAACTCACTTCCAGGTTCGAGCCGGACAGAGCGTCCGTGTACAGATCCATCAGTTGGCGTGCGCTGCGCTCGATGTCGTAGCGGTGGACCACCTCAGGGACGGTCCGCTCGGCCGGTCCCGCCGCCCGCAGCCGCAGCAGTTCCCGCGCGTACGCCTGCGCGCCGCCCCGGACACGCCGGGCAGCGGGTGCCGCGTCCGGCGGCAGGTCCTCGACGGCGGGGCAGCTCGCGTACAGCACGGGCAGTCCCGCCGCCAGCGCCTCCACCACGGCCAGGCCGAAGGACTCCTGTGGCGACGGCGAGGCGAGCACGTCCATGGCGGACAGCAGGGCGACCAGTCCGGGCGCTTCGTCGCCGGGGCCGGGCAGATACGGCCGCTCGCCCGCCAGCACCAGCCGGTCCACGACGCCCAGCGCCCGCGCGGTACGCAGCAGCGCCGCCTCCTCGGGGCCGCCCCCGACCAGCAACAGCCGTACGTCCGCGGGCAGGTGGGGCAGCGCCTGCACCAGCAGGTCGAAGCGCTTGCCCGGCGTCAGCCGCCCCACCCCGCCGACGACGTACGCGTCCGGCGGCAGCCCGTGAAACGCCCGGGCCTCCTTGCGGCGCACCTCGTCGAAGCGGAACCGGGGCGCGTCGATGCCGTTCGGGATGACCCGGATGCGTGGCCCGGGCACGCCCCAGTGCCGCAGCCGTTCTGCCACCGTCGGCGACACGGCCACGGTGGTGTGGCCGAGGCGCTCGCCGGCCAGGTACAGCGCGCGGACGCCCGAGGTCAGCGGGCGGCCCTCCAGGCGGGTGTCGCCGATCGAGTGCTCCGTGGCCACGACGGTCCCGACTCCCGCGAGCCGCGCCGCGATCCGGCCGTAGAGACAGGCCCGGTACAGGTGGGTGTGCACCAGGTCGTAGCGCCCGGCGCGGATCAGCCGGGCGAGGCGTGGCAGCGCGCCGAGGTCGCGGTTGCCGTCCATCCCGAGGTGGGTGACACGGACCCCGTCGGCGGCCAGACCCGCGGCGACCGGGCCGGGATTGGTCAGTGCCACCACGTCGCACTGCGCGGGGAGATGCCGCAGCAGCAGGCGCAGCTGCTGCTCCGCCCCGCCCACGCCGAGGCCGGTGATGACGTGCAGGGCCCTCACACGGCCTCCAGGGCACGGCCGTGGACCCGGGCCAGTCGCCGCTTCAGCTCCAGCCGCACCGAGGTGTCCGCCTGCCCCATGTGGATACGGGGCAGCGCGAAGTCGCCGGAGCCGGCCGGGCCGGGGGCGATGGCGCAGGCGTAGCGGTAGCCGGCCCGGCGCACGGCGTCGGCGGCACGCTGGTCGAGGTAGCCGTACGGGTAGCAGAAGCCCTCCACGTCGGCGCCGGTGATGGCGGCGAGCCGGTGCCGGCTGTCGTTGACCTCGGTGTGCAGCACCTGGTCGGTCGCCAGGGTCAGATCGACGTGGGTCAGCCCGTGCGAGGCGATCTCCATGCCCGCGGCAGCGGCGCGCTGGACGTCGTCCACGTCGAGCAGCGGCTTGCGCGGGCCGGTCCGCTCCCAGCTGTTCTCGCCACCGAGCAGTCCGGGCAGCACGAACACGGTGGCGGTGAAGCCCCGGCGGCGCAGCAACGGCATGGCCGTGGTGACGAAGTCGGTGTACCCGTCGTCGAAGGTGAGCCCCACCAGGCCGCGCTCCGTGCCCCGGGCGCGCGCCGCGAGCAACTCGCGCACGCTGACTCCGCGCAGGCCGCGGCCGGCCAGCCAGGCGAGCTGTCTGTCCAGTCGCTCCGGTGTGACGGTGATGTTGTACGGGTCGTCCGGGCAGTCCGAGACCGAGTGGTACATGGCCACCCAGGCGGCGGCACGCCGTCTCGGGCGTCCCCCCACGGCTGTTTCCGGATCGGGTGCGTCCGCGCGGGGCGCGGCGGAGATGTCAGCGACCATGGCGAGGCTTTCGTGTGACGGAGCTACGGACGAAATGCGTGACGGGAAGCAGGAGGGACCGGACGCCGGCCGCGTCGAGGAGCCGGGCCAGCAGCAGGAACACGCCGGTCACGCACATGCAGCAGGCGGCGACGGCCGCCGCGGGCGAGTCGAACAGCTCCGCGCAGAGCAGTCCCGCCCCGCCTGCGCACCCGGCCGCGTACACCAGCCGGGCCAGCTCGGCGACGACCCGTCGGACCCGCACGGGCACGGCGCGGGGCCCCAGCCCGTGCAGCAGGAGCAGCGCCGTGAGGGTGATGCCGGCGGCGTTGGCCGCGGCGATGCCGCGGGCACCCCACGGGTCCACGGTCCAGGCGCTGAGGACGACGGTGACGAGCGCGCCCGCGCCCATCGCGCCCAGCGGGAACCAGGTGATCCGGCCGGTCGAGAAGTACGACCGCACCAGCGCCCCCACCAGCGTGTGCCCGAGCAGTCCGGCCGCGTACACCCGCATGACGGCGGCGGTCGCGGCGGTGTCCTGCGCCGTGAAAGCGCCGCGCTGGAAGAGCAGTTGAACGATCTGCGGCGCGCAGGCCACGACCACGGCGGCGCCGAGCAGCACGATGCAGGCCATCAGCGCCAGGTCCCGCTCGACCCGGTCCCCGGCCCGCCGCGTGTCGCCCTCGGCGATGGCCCGCGCCACCACCGGGAAGGTGACGACGCACACCATCATCGACAGCGACATCGGCAACTGGGCGATCTTCTGGGCGTAGTTGAGGTGCGAGATGGCACCGGCGGGCAGCCCGGAGGCGAAGTACCGCTCGACGAGCACCTGCGACTGCCGGCACAGCGCGAAGAGCAGGACGGCACAGACGAGGGCCGGCACGATCGACCGGTCACGGTCCCCGTCGTACTCGGCCCCGGCCGCGGTCGCGGACCCCTCGTCCCGCCCGACGACCCGCCGCCACAGGGACGGCGCCTGTACGACGGCCATGAGGCACCCGCCGATCGCGACACCGAGCGCGGCGGACCGTACGCCCCAGCTCTCGCCGATGACGAGCATCGTGCTGATGATCGCAAGGTTGTACGCGATGTAGATCGCGCCCGGCGCGAGGTAGTTGCGGTGGGCCCGCAGCGCCGCACTGCAGTATCCGGCGAGCCCGAAGCTCAGGACGCAGGTCGCGGTGAGCCGGGTGCAGGACACGGCCAGGGACGGGTCGGGCAGGCCGGGCGCGAGGACGGAGACCAGCAGCGGCGCCCCGGCCGCGAGCGCGGCGGCCGTACCGGCGAGGACGAGGCACAGCCGCGGCAACGAGGCGGCGATCAGGGCCTGCACGGGGTCGGTCCCGCCGATCCCGCGCGCCCGCCGCGCCAAGGCCACGCTGAACGCCGGCACCAGCACGAACGCCATGCCGTCCTCGATCAGCAGCGTCGACGCCATCTCCGGCAACGTCCAGGCCACCAGAAACGCATCGGTCTCCGCCCCGGCCCCGAACAGATGCGCAAGCGCCTGATCCCGCCCGAGCCCCAGAACGGCCGCGGCCATCGACAACGCGGCCGACAACAAGGTCGCCCTGGCGAGAAACCGCCCCGAGGGAGCACTGACCCGGCGGGCCGGCGTGGCTTCACGGCGGCCCTCGGGCAGGACAGGAGCATCGGTGCCGACCGCGGTGACGGGGCGGTCGCCCGGCTGGAGTGGGCTGTCGATGCCGGGGCCGGGGTCGGTGGCGTTCCCGGTCGTTCCGGGTGGGGGAGCAGTGGCGGGGCCGTGGTCCGGTGGGTACGGGGCTTTTGGGGCCGACGTATTGTGGGGGAGGTCCCCGACCGGTCGTGGGGCGCTGATGCCGGTGGAGCCGGTTACGCCGCCGTCCGGCACAAGTGCGTCCCCGGCGTCGGGCGCGCGGTCGGGGGCGCCCCCCGTCGTCGCCGGGTGGGCGGTCATCGCGGGCCTGCTTCGGCGGCCGGCGCCCCGTCCCGGGCGGCCAGGGCCCACCATGCCGCGAGGCCGAGGCAGATGCCCGTCAGGATGGTGGCGGGGCCGCCGATGTCGGCGTACAGGAAGTTGACGAGCTGCCAGAGCAGCAGGCCGCAGGCCGGGAGTGCGCAGTCGCGGGCGCGAACGGTGCGGCGCAGGCGGCGCAGCGCGTACAGCAGCAGGGCCAGCCAGCTGCCCGCGACCGTGAGCAGGCCCAGCAGGCCCTGTTCGCTGAGGATCAGCAGGTACATGTTGTGCGGGGAGAGCAGCGGCTGGCGCCGGTAGGCCTGGCCCGCGCCCCCCGTCTCGCTGCCGGACGACAGCGCGAGCGAAGCGTGCCCGTCCCGGTGTGCGGGAAAGGCCTTCAGCCCCACGCCCGTCACCGGGTGCCCGCTCCACATGTCGCCCGCCGCAGCCCACATGGTGTAGCGGTCGACGACCGACTGGTCGGGCGCGTCGGTGACCTGGGTGATGCTGGTCAGCCGCTCCTGCAGCGCCGACGCTCCCAGACCGAGCCCGCCCACCAGCACCACGCAGACCGCGGCCACCGCCGCGAACACCTTCGCCGCCCGCCGCACCCCGGCCAGCAGCAGCAGCGCCCCGCAGGTGAGCGCCGTCGCGATCCAGGCCCCCCGGCTGAAGGACAGCGCGAGCGGCAGGAGCAGCACCGGCGCGCACACGGTCGCCAGGATCCGCTGCCGCCGGGCCTTCGTCCCGAGGGCGAGCCCGACCGCGGCCACCACCCCCAGCGACACGACGGTCGCCATCCCCATCACGTCGGACGGCCCGAACGTGCCCACCGCCCGGATATCGGCTCCTTGATACGACGCGCCGGTCTCGGTGAGGTACTGGCGCACGCCGATGCCGCCCTGCCACAGCGCGAGGCCGACCAGCGACCACAGCACCAGCCGGGCGCCCTGCCGGTCGCGCACCAGCAGCACCACGGCGATCGGGACCAGCACGAACACCTGCAGATAGCGCGCCAGTCCTGCGACCGCGTCGCCCGTGGTCAACGCCCCCGCCGCGGCGACCGCGATGCCCACCACGGGCAGTCCGAACACAACCGCGGCCGTCCGCGTCAGCGGTGCCCGCTGCCACACGGCGTGGACGAGGGCGCACAGCACGGCCAGTGCGGAGGCGGCGTCGGCGGGCGTCGCGGCCCTGCCCGGCGTGACGGGAAGTCCCAGCAGGACGACGACCGCCACGACCGGCAGTGCGGGCAGGACGGACCGGACCCGGCGCATCGCCGGCCATGGCAGCGCGAACGGGGACGAAGGTGCCGCGGAAGTGGTCACCGGTGCTCAGCTCCCCGTCGGCCGGACGAACTGGGCCGCCGTGCGCAGCAGGATGCAGACGTCCTGCCACAGCGACCAGTTGTCGATGTAGGCGTTGTCGTAGCGGCACCGGTCCTCGATCGAGGTGTCCCCGCGCAGCCCGTGGATCTGCGCGAGCCCGGTGATGCCGGTCCGCATCCGGTGGCGGGCCGGATAGCCCGGATGGGCCTGGCTGAACTTGGCGACGAAGAAGGGCCGTTCGGGTCTCGGTCCGACCAGGCTCATGTCCCCGCGGAAGACGTTCCACAGCTGCAGCAGCTCGTCCAGCGAGGTGCGGCGCAGGAAGTGACAGAACGCGCTCATGTCCTGCTCGTTCGCCACGCTCCAGCGCGTCGCCGCCTCGTGGTCACTCGCGGGCCGGTGGGTGCGCAGTTTCAGCATCGTGAAGGGCCGCCCGTCCTTGCCGATCCGCTCCTGCCGGAACACCACGCCGGGTCCGTCCATCACCCGCAGCACCAGAGCGCAGACCAGCAGGACCGGACCGGCCAGCACGAGCAGCGCCCCCGACAGCACCACGTCGAGCACCCGCTTGCCCACGCTCCCGCGCCGCGGCCCGCCCCCCGGACCCAGCAACCTGCGCGAGAACCCGGCCAACTGCCCCGCCCCTTGGCGGTGTCCGCCGAGTCCGTACGACGCCGGGTCCGCGTCGAGCTCCCACAGCACGCAGCCGTACGCGGCCAGCGCCCGCAGCACGGCGGCCTTCTCCTCCCGGGTGCCGCCGCCCACCACGAGCACCTCCTCCACCCCGTTCTGGATCGCCGCCCGGCGCGCCTCCAGCGCCGTGGTGAGCACCGGCAGTCCGGGCTCGCCCTCGGCCGCGCCGAGGAACTCCAGGTCGTCGGCGACGAGGCCCACCGGCCGTACTCCGCAGTCGGGTTGGCGCAGCAGCGCGGCCGAGACCCGGCGGGCCGTCGCGACGGGGCCGACCACCAGGGCGGGGCGGGGCCGGCGCAGCAACGCCCGGCGCCGGAGCCCGTGCACCGCCGCCCGGCCCGCGCAGGCCGCCGCGCAGTGCACGACGACGGCGGTGACCAGCACGGCCGGCGCGAGCGAGCGCAGCGGGGAGAGCGCGACGACGGCCGCCCAGCCGACGGCGATCCGGCCACAGACGGCGGGCAGTTCGTCGAGCGCGCCGGGGACGACGAGGGTGTCGTACAGCGCGGCCCGCCGGTTCAGCACGACCACACCGAGGGCGAGCAGGGCGATGACCAGCGGGTACCTGTGGGATGCGGGCAGAACCATGGCCCCCAGCAGGACGCCGCCGCTGTCGACCAGGCACAGGGACACCAGGGATGTCCGGCGCGGACGACGGGCCTCCCGTCCGGCGGGGTTTCGGCGTCCGGCGGAAAAGCCGCGCGGGGCAAGGACGGTGACGGCGCCCTCGGGCGCCCGCTGCTGCCCCGGTGAGGCAACGGTGCTGTCCGCGGTCATGTGGTGATGCACTTCCTGCCCTCGTTGGGTCCGGCGACCTGCGCGGTGACGAGGTCGAGCAGCTCGCGGTAGACGTCGCTCACGGCGTCCGTGGCGTGCCGCAGATCGTGGCCGGCGAGCACATGCGCGCGGCCCTGGGCGCCCAGCTCCGCACGCAGCGGCTCGTCGAGCAGCAGCGCGGTGAGCGCCCGTGCCAGTGCGGCCGGGTCGTCCGGCGGCACCAGGCAGGACGGCAGATGGCCGGGCGGAAGGCTCTCGCCGGCTCCGTCCACGTCCGTGACGACGACCGGCCGGGCACACGCCATGGCCTCCAGCGGGGCGAGCGCCATGCCCTCCCAGCGCGACGGCAGGACCACGACGTCGGCGGCCCGGTACCACAGCGCGGTGTCGGTCGTCGTGCCGGCGAACTCCACCGACGCGGGCGCACCGGCACGCAGCCGGTCCGCGTCCGGTCCGTCGCCCACCAGCACCAGCCGCGCGCCCCTCACCCGCCGCACCACCTCGGGCCAGGCGGCCAGGAGCACGTCCTGACCCTTCTGGCGGCACAGCCGGCCCACGCACACGACCAGCGGGCCGGCCCCGGACCGTGCGCTGTCTCCCTCCGGCCGGAACCTGTCGGTGTCGACACCGTTGGGGACCACCCGCCACGGTGCGGTGATGCCGGCCCGCACCCCGGTGCGCCGCTCGGCCTCGCTCACACACAGCACGCGTGCCGCCCAACGCGCCCCGAACCGCTCCCAGTCCAGCGCCACGCGCGCGACGAGTCCCTCCGCGGCCTCGAACGACCAGGCGTGCGGCTGGAATACGGTCGGCAGGGCACCGCGTACCGCGAGCCGGGCCGCGAGCCCTGCCTTCGCGCTGTGCGCGTGCACCAGGTCGGGCCGCACCTCGCGGCACAGCCGCGCCAACTGCCGTACCTCGGCCGGGAGTCGGTACCCCGGCGAGCGGGTCGCGTCCCAGCGGAGCACCGTGCAGCCCAGCGCGCGCAGGGTGTCGGTCAGGGTGCCGCCCCGCGGACAGACCACGGTCACCCGAAGTCCCGTGGTCAGTTGAGCCGCCACCAGGTCCGTCACGACCCGCGCGACACCGCCCTCGACGGGCTGGGCCACATGCAGGATGTGCGGCGTAATGCGCATGACCGAGGCTGCCCTTCCGAGGAAAAGAGTCCGAACCAGCGACACGACGTGTGGCTTACTGGACCAAAGGGACGAGCAACACCAGCCACTTATCCATACTTATCTGAGAAGTGGTCAAGTGTGTTGGAATGATGACGTTTTCGGAGTTGTTTCTCGCGGGGGATCACCCATTCGGACCCGCTGTGGTTGCGCAGCGGCCGCCGATCGGTCTTCTCGTATGAGTTCCCGGAAGTTGGCGGCGGCAGAGTTTCCAGAGCGGCGTAGCGGTCGTTAGCCCAGGAGAACGCGAGTTACCGAAGATGATTTTCCGGGAAAGGAACATGATGAAGAACCTGAAGGCTGCTGCCGTCGTCGTCGGCTCCCTCGCCATCGCCGGGGCCACCGTGCCCGCAGCCTCCGCGGTGAACATGCCGGCGTCGGGCCTCGTCGACAACGGGAAGACGGTCGCCCGCAGCCTCCCCTCGGCCGCCAAGGTGCCGACGGGCTACGTGGGGAACAACGTGAAGCGCACGGCGGACAACGTGAAGAAGGGCATGAAGTCGCAGGGTGTCGTGAAGACCCCCGTCATCGGCGGTGCCCTGCCGAACCCCGTCGACGGCCAGCTGCTCGGTGGACTTCCGCTCCGGTAGGCATCAGGTAGACCATTCGTTCCTTATGCCGAAGGGCCGGCTCCGAACTCGGAGCCGGCCCTTCGGCATGTACGCGGGAATGCAGTTGTTGGGCCAAACGGACGATTCAGGGTGACCGGGGGCGGCGCAACTCCGTTGGACCAATTGAATGGGCGCGCTTTCCTCCTTGCCGGCGCTCCTTGACTGTGGGCCCTGTCTGCACGCTGACGCAGGCAGGGCCCACGGTGTTGGACCAGGGTTTTCTGGACCGGAAAGGGTGCGGGCAAGCCGATGGCGGCCCGCCGGCATACCGGCGGGCCGCCATGGGTGAAGCGCTGATCAGAACAGGAAGCCGCCGACGTGCGCGGAGTTGCGGGCCTGCTCGACCTTGCCGGTGTTGCAGCCGACGTACTTCGAGTTCGGCGCGATCGTGGCGGCGAGGACGGCGCCGTTCGACCACGGGGCGATGCAGCGACCGTCGATCAGGGTGCCGTTGACGATGGCAAGACCCTGCTGCGGGTCGTTGACGACGACCGGGGACGACGAGAAGCCGCTACCGCCCTTGACGGTGGTGGTGTCAGTGTCGGCCGCCGCAGTGCCGCCGGTCGCGAGGACGATGCCCGCGGCGATGGCGGAAATGGCCGTAACCTTGTTACGCATGATTGAGCCTTTCCGGGCTGCGTTGAGGATTACCTGCTGCGAATGGTTCGCGGCAGGGGTCAGAACAGCAGGCCGCCGTTGTGGATCTCGTTGCGGCCCTGCTTGATGTCGCCGGTGTTGCAGCCGACGTACTTCGAGTTCGGCGCGAGGGTTGCGGCGAGGACGGCTCCGTTGGACCACGGCACGGCGCAGCGAGCGTCGACGAGGGTGCCATTGACGATGAGCACGCCCTGCTGGGGCGCGTTGACGACGACCGGGGACGACGAGAAGCCGCTGCCGCCCTTGACCGTGGTGGTGTTGCTGTCGGCCGCGGCGGTGCCGCCGGTCGCGAGAGCGATGCCCGCGGCGAGGGCGGAAATGGCCGTAACCTTGTTAAGCATGAGCTGAGCCTTTCCGGGCTGCGCTTGGTGTTTACCTGCTGCGAATTGCTCGGAGCAGGGGTCAGAACAGCAGGCCGCCCTTGTGGACGGAGTTGCGGGCCTGCTCGATCTCGCCGGTGTTGCAGCCGACGTACTTCGAGTTCGGCGCGATCGTGGCGGCGAGGACGGCTCCGTTGGACCACGGCACAGCGCAGCGAAGGTCGACGACGGTGCCGTTGGCGATGAGAACGCCTTGCTGGGGCTCGTTCACGACGACCGGGGACGACGAGAAACCGCTACCGCCCTTGACGGTGGTGGTGTCGCCGCCGCTGCTCGGGTAGCCGCCGGCAGAGGCAATGCCGGCGCTGCCGACGACGGTGCTGAGGGCGAGGGCCGTGATGACCGCGAACTTCTTGGGCAACTTGGTTCCTTCCTGAATTCACGGTTGCGCACGCTTACGAAAAGGAAACCCGTATATGCACGCATAAGTCACGGTGGGAACATTCAAACGCGGCTAGATTCCATCGGATGGCGCAATGCCGGGTGCCCGCCGGTGGCCCCGGCTTTAGCTGTATTCCCGTTTTCCGAATGGCGCCGCCGGAAGGAGCACCGGCATGCGTCCGGCCCACCGGCAGGGTGTGGGCCGGTGGGCCGGGACGCTTGGTTCGCGTGTGCCAGGGGGCTTGCGGGCCCGCCGGGTGCGGAGATGGAGCTGCGGTCCGGACTGAGTGTCCGGGCTGCCGAAGGCCTCCGGCTGTCGAGAACCGGATCAGAGTCTCAGAATTCCGGGGCCGGCTTTCGCCGGTACGGCCGACTCGTACGGTTGCCGGGTCGTCACTTTTTGGGGAGCAAGGTGCCGAGACCGGAGGCGGTCGGGGCCTGCAGCGGGCGGACCTGGACGGTGCCGCTTCCGGCCGGGTTCTTCACTGGAATAGTGGGCCGCTTGGCGGCGTCCGGGTCCATACCGTCCAGGTATACGCCGGACATGCCACCCGAGTTCTTCTTGTCGAATGCGGTGCCCTTGGCGATCCCGCCGTCCCTGGCCAGTCGCGCCACGGTGTCGGCCGCCGGCACCACCGCCGGCGTCACCTTGGTCGGGGACATGAGACCGAGCGGCCCGGCAGGGCTTCCCGATCCTCCGGCGGCCACCGCCGCGGCGGCCGAGCCACCCACAAGACCCGCACCGATGGCCAAAGCCGCAGTGGTGAAAACTGCCTTCTTCATCATTCACCTCGCTTGAAAGTACCTCTGATCCGACGGTTGGAGAACATAGCAGTCCAACAGCCCTGCAAAAGCGACGCGTTACTCCATACGCATGAAAGTCGGTGGAGTGAAGAATGGAATGTGCAACGGGTTTCGGATGGATTGCCATCTGGTCGGCGAATCAATTCATCGTATGGTGAGCACGGCCCGGTTGAGCCGCCTGCGCGATCAAAAAGATGAATTTCGGAATTGTCGAGCGGAACCTTCGTCGAGCCGGTCCGGTCCGGGACACCGCGCGGCCTACCCTCGCCGCCATGACCACCGACAGCGACGTTTTCACGCCGGCCGCGGCCCTTGGCAGGTCGCTCATCTGGGCGGAGGAATTCACCTCTCCGGTCGCCTGGGGCGCCAGATGGACCGGCGACAGATCGAGCGCCTACCGCTACTGCGATCACAACCCCGACGACAACAAGCTGGACTGGCTCACCCCCGGTGCCGTGACCGTCTCGAACGGCGTGGCCACGTTCACCGCCACGCCGGCCGACCGCACCCTGGAGAACGGCCGACAGGCCTGGCACACCGGCCTGCTCACCACCGAGTACTCCGCCGAGGGGTTCCGGGTGCGGGCCGGGGACTACATGGAGACCCGCGTCAGACTGCCCTGCGGGACCGGAGCCTGGCCGGCGCTGTGGACCTGGCGGGACGGCGGGAACGAGGTCGACTGCTTCGAGTACCACTCGGACAACCCGCATCTTCTGGAGCTGTCCAATCACGTCAACCACGCCTCGATGTACTTCACCGACGTGGACGCGATCGGCCCGGGCAGATGGGTGACCGTGGGCACCGCCTTCGGCGCGCACTGCGTCGAGTGGTACGTCAACGGCGACCGCGTCTTCTGCGACGGCACCGGCGTCGGCCCCGGCTGGTCGGCCTATCCGATCCTCAACCTGTCGCTGTGCGCCGGCCAGTACCACGCGGCCCCGTGCGACCCGGCCCCGATCACCTTCGACGCCGACTACCTCCGCGTCTACCGCTGACCACATCCACAGGCGGCCCGCGTCCCTCGTTCGGGCGGACGGTCCCCGGAGCTGTCGGCCGGTCGGGTGAGCGGGCGCCGGAACGCTGCGCGAGCCGTCGATAAGGTCGCGCGGTGGCCCCTGACTCAAGCGCCTCTGCGCGGCCGATGCGCCGGACCGCCGGCGGCAGCCGGGCGTTCGCCCTGCTGCTGGTGCTCTGCGGGGCGGCCGGGCTGCTGGCGTCGTGGGTCATCACCCTCGACAAGTTCAAGCTGCTGGAGGACCCGGACTTCGTCCCCGGCTGCAGCCTGAACCCCGTCCTCTCCTGCGGCAGCGTGATGGAGAGCGACCAGGCCGAGGCCTTCGGGTTCCCCAACCCGATGCTGGGCCTGGCGGCCTACGCCGTCGTGATCTGCGTCGGCGTCAGCCTGCTGGCCGGGGCGGCCTTCCCGCGCTGGTACTGGCTGACCTTCGGGGCCGGCTGTCTCTTCGGGGTCGGGTTCGTCTCCTGGCTGCAGTTCGAGTCCCTGTACCGGATCAACGCCCTGTGCCTGTGGTGCTGTCTGGCCTGGCTCGCGACGATCCCGCTGTTCTGGTACGTGACGTCCTTCACCGTGCGCAACGGCTTCCTGCCCGCGCCGGGGCCGGTGAGGACCTTCTTCGCCGAGTTCACCTGGGTGCTTCCGGTGCTGCACATCGGCATCGTCGGAATGCTGATCCTGACCCGCTGGTGGGACTTCTGGACGAGCTGACCATTGCACCGTACGGGCGCTTCGGCGGTGACCGCGGAGCGACCTGCGCGGTTACTCGTACGAACAGCCGAACCGTACGAGGAGTGAGCGATGGCCGTCAGTGCAGACGGGGTCTCGGTGGGTGCGGTGCAGGGGGCGGGCACCGCGGTGGGCAGCGGGCCGGAGCGGCGGACACGGCGGGAGTTGGGGCGGCTGCTGTTCGCCTCCGCCGCTGTGGCACTCGCCCCGGTCGTCACCGCCTCCCGGCCCTCCCGGTCCGCGGAGCGACCTCCGGACACCGGCACCGCCTTCGACGAGACCTACCGCGGCCGCCGTATCAAGGGCGTCCCCATGTCGCTCGGCGGCCTCACCGCCCTGGACGTCGCCTGGCACGTCACCGTGGACGGCCGGCCGCTGCACCTGATGCGCCGTGCCGACGGCACCTGGCTGAGCATGGTCGACCACTACGGCTGGTACCGGACCCCGCTGGAGGCAACCCGCGCGGCCGTCGACGAACTCGGGTCCGGCGGGCGACTGCGTGACCTCGCTCCCGGGCCGTTCGGTGGTGGGCATCCGCACAGGGAGGCGCAGCATGGCGTACGTGCGTAAGAACGTGACCAAGCTGACGCGGACCGAGCGGCGGCGGTTCGTCGAGGCGTTGCTGGAGATCAAACGGCGCGGCGAGTACGACGAGTTCGTACGGCTGCACATCGCGCACTTCGTCGGGGACGGCCACCGGGGTCTGCGCGCCGCTCACATGGCGCCCTCCTTCCTGCCCTGGCACCGCAGGTTCGTGCTGGACCTGGAGAACGCGCTGCGGCGTGTCGACTCCTCGGTGACCGTGCCGTACTGGGACTGGACCCGGGACCGGAAGACCACCTCGCTGCCGTGGACCGACGAACTGCTCGGCGGCAACGGGCGGCCAGGGGACCGGCAGGTGATGACCGGGCCGTTCGCCTACCGGACGGGTAACTGGACCATCCGGGCGAGCGTCACCGACGGCGACTTCCTCACCCGGGACCTGGGCCGCTCCCGCAACCCGATGGCCCTGCCCACCAGGGCCGACCTTAAGCAGGCTCTCGACGACCCCGTCTACGACGTCCCGCCATGGGACTCCACGGTCACCAAGGGCTTTCGCAACAAGCTGGAGGGGTGGGGCAGCGGCAGGGACTCCTGGCGCAACCACAACCGGGTGCATCGCTGGGTCGGGGGCGCGATGCTCGGCGGCGCGTCCGTCAACGATCCCGTCTTCTGGCTGCACCACGCCTTCGTGGACATGCAGTGGCAGCGCTGGCAGCGGCGCCACCGCAAACACCGCTATCTGCCGGCGAAGCCGCCCGGCCGGGGCAGCGGGCAGTACCGCCGGATCGTCGCCCGGGACGAACGGCTGCCACCCTGGGACGTGACTCCGGACGAGCTGGAGGACGTGTCCAAGATCTACCGGTACGCCTGACGCCCCGGCCCGCCGGATAATCGCTCGGCCCCGCGGCCGGTGGCCGCTAGCCTCCGGACATGGGAACCGATCCGACGGAACAACTGGTCCGGCTGTTCGCCGAGGAGACCCGGGTACGCGCCTTCGCCGCCGTGGCGCTGGGCGCACGGAGCACCGAGCAGGTCGCCCTGGCGGCAGGGCTGTCCGCGAAAGAGACGGCCGGGTCGCTGCGGCGGCTGCGGGAGCAGGGCGTGGTGACGGCCGGCGACGACGGGGAACTGGTCGTGGCGTACGGCCTGTTCAAGGAGTACACGCGGGCGGCGGCGCAGCGGGAGAACAGCCACGGGGACGCCCCGGGCCCCGCCTCCGGCGACGGGCGCACGGACATGGTCCTGCGGACCTTCGTCCGGGACGGGCGGCTGCTACGGCTGCCGGCGCGGTGGACCCGCAAGAAGCTGGTGCTGCGGCACATCGCCGAGCAGACCTTCGAGCCGGGCGTCGAGTACCCGGAGCGGACCGTGAACGAGAAGCTGCGCGCCTGGTGCGAGGACAGCGACGACATCGACCATGTGACGCTCCGGCGCTACCTGGTCGACCTGCATCATCTGCACCGGAGCGAGGGTGTCTACCGGCGCCCGGCCGAGCAGCCCCCGGCGGCCGGCATCGCCTGACCGACCGCGGCCGTCAGGGCAGCCGTCGTACCGGTGACCCCGCCAGGTACGCCTGGATGTCCTCGACCGCATGGCCGTAGTACGTCGCGTAGTTGGCCTGCGAGACATAGCCCAGGTGGGGTGTGGCGAGCAGGCGGGGCGCGGTGCGCATCGGGTGGCCGGCGGGGAGGGGCTCGGTGTCGAAGACGTCGACGCCGGCGCCGGCGATGCGGCCCTCGTGCAGGGCGCCGAGCAGGGCGTCCTGGTCGACGATCGCCGCGCGTGAGGTGTTGATCAGGTACGCCGTGGGCTTGAGCAGGGCGATCTCGGCGGGGCCGAGCAGACCGCGGGTGCGGTCGCTCAGGGCGAGGTGGACGGAGACGAAGTCACTGTCGGCGAGCAGGGCCTCCTTGGAGGGGGCCAGGTGGACGCCGACCTCGTCCGCGTACTCCTTGGTGAGGTTCTGGCTCCACGCGCTGACGTGCATCCCGAAGGCGAGGCCGACCTGGGCCACCCGGCTGCCGATCTTCCCCAGACCGAGCACGCCGAGCCGGCTGCCGTGCAGGTCGGCGCCGACGGTGTGCTGCCAGGGGCCGCCCGAGCGCAGGGTGTTGCTCTCCTGGACGAGGCCGCGGGCGAGGCCCAGCAGCAGGGCCCAGGTGAGTTCGACCGGGGGCGTGGAGGAGCTCGCCGTACCGCACACGGTGACACCGTGCGCCTCGGCGGCGGCGTAGTCGATGACCGTGTTGCGCATGCCGGAGGCGATCAGCAGCTTCAGCCGGGGGAGCCGGGCGATCAGGGACGCGGGGAAGGGGACGCGTTCGCGCAGGGTGACCACGATGTCGAAGTCGGCGAGGGCCTCGGCCAGGGCGTCCTCGCCGGGGAAGTGAGTCGTGAACTGGACGACCTCCACGTCGTCCGCGAGCGGCGACCAGTCGGCGACTTCGGTCGCGACGTTCTGGAAGTCGTCGAGCACAGCACAGCGCAGCCGCACGGTGGTTCCTCTCCATGACCCGGGCACCGACTGGATCGACTCTACGACGCGTGGCGCGAGGGCGGATTGACCAGCCGCGGGTCCGTCCCCGACCGTTGATCACGCGTGCGATCCGTCATTCTTCGTTCGTTCGTCCGTAGTCCGTCAGGGAGGGGCCCACCTTGTCACCACGCATCCTCGTCACCGGAGGCAGCGGCTTCATCGGAGGTCATGTCGTCACTGCCCTCCGGGAGTCGCAGCGCCACACGCCGGCCCCGGTCCGGCTCATGCTGCGCGATCCGAGGAGCCTGCCACCGGGCGGTGATCTCGCCGACGGTGCCCCCGCGACGGACGTCGTAGGGGCCGACCTGGCCGATCCGCCGTCGCTGCGTGGTGTCTGCGACGGCGTCGACGTCGTACTGCACTGCGCGTCCCACATAGGCGACGACGTACGACTCACCGAGGCCGTCAACGACCACGGCACCCGCGCCCTCGTCGAGGAGGCCACGCGCGCCGGTGTCGCCCGAGTCGTCTACGTCAGTACGGCCGCCGTGTACGGCCGGGGGCCCTTCACCGACGCGCCGGCGGGCGGGTTGCCGCCGGCACCGGCCTCGCCGACCAGCCGTGCCCGTGCCGCCGCCGAACGGTATGTGCTGGACGCGGGCGGCGTCGTACTGCGCCCGCACCTTGTGCTCGGCGCCGGCGACCGATGGGTGGTGCCCGGCCTGGTCGGTCTGATGGGGCTGCTGTCGGCAGGCCTGAAGGGGGGCGCCGCACGGCACTCGGTCGTCGACGTACGGGCGTTGGGGCGCGCGGTGGCCGCCGCCGGCCTGTCGGACCGGGACCTGGCCGGCATTCACCACGTCAACCACCCGGAGCCGGTGGCCTGTTCGGAACTGCTCGGCACGGTGGCCGACCTCCTCGCTCCGCACCTGCCCGGCGCACCCGTCGGCATCGACGAGGCGCGGGTTCGGCTCGGCGGGCAGCCGCGCGCGCTGCACCACCTCGACATGCTCGCGGTGGACCACTGGTTCGCGGACGACGGTTTCTGGGCGGGCGCAGGGGTGGACCCGGGGGTGGGTTTCGCGCAGGGCATGGCGGAACACACGTCGTGGTACCGGCGGTTCCTGGACCGCTGAGGGGCAGGGCAGGTCTTCGTGGACAGCAGAAGCACATTGACGGGCAAGATCGCACTGGTCACCGGGGCCGGCCGGGGCATCGGCAGAGCCATCGCCGGGCGGCTCGCCCATGACGGGGCGCTGGTCGGCGTCCATTACGGGCGCAGTGAGGGCGCCGCCCTGGAACTCGTCGAGGAGATACGGCAGAACGGCGGGCGCGCCTTCGCGCTCGGGGCCGAGCTGGGGGTGCCGGGTGACGCCGGGGCGGTCTTCGAGGCCTTCGACGCGGGGTTGCGCAAGGAGTGGGAGGAGTACGGGGGGTACGGCGAGTGGGAGGAGGCGGACCGCGTGGAAGCGGGCGGGGTGGAGGCGGGCCGGGAGGAGGCGGGCCGGGAGGAGGCGGAGTGGAAGGGGGCGGAGTGGAAGGGGGGCGCATCGGCGCCGGCCGCCGAAGGCTCGCTCGACATCCTGGTGAACAACGCCGGCACGAGCGGTTCGGGGCCGGTGAGTCAGGCCACTCCCGAGATCTTCGACCGCATGATCGCCGTCAACGCCAAGGCGCCGTTCTTCCTCGTGCAGAACGCGCTGCCGCGGATGCGTGCGGGCGGGCGCATCATCAACGTCTCCTCGCTCGCCTCACAGCGTGCCTTCCCCGAGTCCCTCGCGTACGCGATGTCCAAGGGCGCGCTGGACACGATGACGCTGGGTCTGGCCAAGGAACTCGGGGGCCGCGGGATCACCGTCAACACGGTCGGGCCCGGGTTCGTCGAGACGGACATGAACGCCCGCCGCAGGACGACGCCCGAGGCACGGGCCACCCTGGCCGCACGGTCCGTCTTCGGCCGGATCGGCCGGCCTGCCGACGTGGCGGACGTGGTGGCGTTCCTCGCCTCCGACGCCGCTCGCTGGATCACCGGCCAGTACCTCGACGTCAGCGGCGGCACGGATCTGTGACGGCGTAGACCGTAATAGCCCGATATGTTGTGATCCGCTGTGGGTCACCAGGGCAGGGTGAGCGAGGACCGGACGAGGAGATCGGGATGACGGCGTCCTACGAGACCATCAACACCAGGCTGGACGGCAACGTCCTGTCCGCCACGTTCCACGCACCGCCGCTGAACCTCATCGGTCCCGAGGTCGTGCGGGACCTGGTCGCACTCCTCGACGAGCTGTCCCACCCCAGCGCGCCCCGCGTGGTGGTCTTCGACAGCGCGGACGCCGACTTCTTCTTCCCGCACGTCGACCTGACGAAAGTCGCCGAGTACACCGCTGAGGCCGCGAAGGCCGGAGGCCCCGGCGACGCGTCCCTCGGAATGCTGTTCCGCAGGCTGAGCCGGCTCCCGGCCGTCACCATCGGCAAGCTGCGCGGCCGGGCGCGGGGAGCGGGCAGTGAGTTCCTCCTGGCTTGCGACATGTGCTTCGCCGCACGGGAGAACGCCATCCTCAGCCAGCCCGAGGTGGGAATCGGAACGCCCCCGGGCGCGGGCGCGATCCAGCACCTCACCCGTTTGCTGGGCCGGGGCCGAGCACTCGAAGCCGTCCTGACCTCATCGGACTTCGACGCCGACCTCGCCGAACGCTACGGATGGGTCAACCGTGCAGTCCCCGACGCCGAACTCGACGAGTTCGTGGCAGGCATCGCCACGCGGATCGGCGGCTTCCCCCGCGACGCCCTGATCGCCGCCAAGTCGGCCATCAACGCCATCAGCCTGCCCACTCCCGCCGAAGTGCGCGCGGACGCCGCGCTGTTCCAGCAACTCGTCCGAGGCGAGAAAGCAACACAGCGTACGGCTGAGCTCTTCGAGCAGGGCCTCCAGTCCCGGGGCCCCACGGAGCTCGGCCTTGGGGAGGCGTTGGGCAACTTGAGGGCGGCCGACTGAGACGGGTATTGGATGAACAGTTCCAACTCGTCGTCCGACAACCGCTCGTCGTGCCTCTCGTTTCGCATGAGGTCCCGATTTGAGCCGACGGGCAAAGGGGAAGTGGCCGGATAACGCTCCGGACCGGTGGGTTCCGGTACGGCCGAACGGTCCCGGACCCACCTCGCGACCTTTTGTTGGTGCCTGCATTGGCGGACTGATCAGGCGCGACTGTCGGACAGGCGTATGGCAAGAATTGAGTCAGTGTCAGGAGTCAAGTTACGTGGCGGCAAGAAACTTCATTGATTCATGTGTTCGAGCCTTCTATGGTTTGCCCCGGCGATCACCAACGCCTCAGCGCACACGATGACCACGTGTGCGCGTACGCATCCACAGCAGTTGTCGGGGGCTCCGTGCAACCGCTGTGGGCGCTCACTTCATGGGGGATTCAATGAGTTTCAGATCTGTCATACTGCCTGCCCTGGCAGCCGCCGCAATGCTCGTCCCAGCGGCGGTTCCTGCGGTAGCCACGCAGGCGCCCGCCTCACCTGACACAGTCGACCTGACTCTGGAACAGGTCGACGAAGACGTCATCGCCGACTCTCTGCGGATGCGCCGCGAACTCGGGTTCGAGGCCACTGAGAGCAAGCTGGCTGCCATCTTGAACACCAAAGCGGCCTCCACAGGTTCCGCGGACGGGGGAACGCAGGCACTCGTCAACGAATGGGGCTTCATCGGAACAGCCGCCGAGGCAGCGGAGATGGAGCGCCGCGACGCGCTGATATCCGCAGTCGAGCCGACAGTTCAGAAGTTCGCTCAGCAGGACAACTACGGCGGCCACTTCCTCGACAACAAGAACGGCGGGCGCCTGGTCGTGCAGTTCGCCGGCGCTTTGCCACCGAAGGAGACTCAGGACACGCTGGCGGCGGAGACCGTCGCGTCGGGCAGCTCAAGCGAAGACGTCGAGTTCCGCGTCGTCCAGCACTCGTCGGCGGAACTCACCGACGCCATGGAGGCCGTGTGGGCGTGGGCCACGGCGGCTGACAACGCCGAGTTGCCTGTAGTGGCCGTCGAGGAGGACGTCGCGACCAACCGGCTCAAGGTGGTCCTCCGTCCGGGCACTGCACCGGACGGCGTCCGGTCGGTCCTGGACCGGCTGGACATTCCCGCGAACATTGCAGAAGGGGACGGGGGCGACGAGGCGTGCTCCTCCCGCAACAAGTGTGACTCGCCGCGGCGTGGCGGCGTGGGCATCAGCAGGACGGGCGGGGCGTGCACCGTCGGCTGGGTGGTCAACCGTAACGGTAAGCGTGGGGCGGTGACCGCCGGGCACTGCTGGCGCGGCACCAACAGCGGCGCGGTCAAGTCGGGCAGCGGGACCTATGGGTCCCTGACGGGCATCAACGCCCTCAAGGCCGGCACGCATGCCGACATGCGCTTCATCTCCATTCCCAGCAATTCCAAGACGTGGCTGTACCAGAAAGCCTCGAACAAGGCCCGGGTCGTCAAGAAGTCCTCTCTGGGCTCCATCGGATCCGCGGCCTGCCTGTTCGGCCGCAACTCCGAGAACCCGCGCTGCGGGACGATCTCCTCCACCAACGCAAGTCACACGAGCAGCACGTGCAACTGCGTTGTCTATGGGCAGTCCGCGGCGTCCTACTCAAGCGCCGCCGGCGACAGCGGCGGTGCCGTCGCCAGCAGCACCAAGGGTGACGTCGCACGAGGCGTGCACGCCGGAGCGTACGGCGGTAAGAAGCACTACAGTGACATCGGGTATACGTCCACGTACAACATGGGCAAGCTCGCCACCGGATAGTACGCCGAGGCCTCGGAGTGCCTGCCTTGTTGTCCGTCCGACGGCGACCTGTCCGTCGACGGGCAACAAGGCTCCACACGGAACAGGATGCTGACTGTGAAAGTACGATTCTTGCTGGCCCCCCTAGCCATGGCGTGCCTGGTGGCGTGTTCGTCCGCATCAAGCGCCGAGAACGGCAAGGAGTGCCGTGACTGGCCCAGCTTTGCCACTCCGAAAGATGCACTTGAGCAAGCGGACTACGTCGTCACTGCAGACGTTGTCAAAAGGGTCGGAAACGAGACGGTCTTCGGCACCGAAGCACACGTCTATTCGGTCAGCACAGACGGGCTTCCTGTCCTGAAGGGCGACGACGTGGGGCACACCGACCTCAAGGTCATATCCACTCCTCAGCGGTGTTCAGGCGGCGACCCTTACCCGGACGGCGACCCGCTCAGTGAGAAAAAGCGGGTCATCCTCTTCCTCACGCAAGAGGATTCAAAGGGCCATTGGCGCACGATCACACCGGACCAAGGCGTACTGCCGACGAGCGGGAGCGATGGCACTCTCCCCGAGGACTGGTTGGCGTAGCCCGGTCGCACCTCAGCAACCACCGAGCCTGCTCGCTCCCACCGTTCGAGGCGGACCGAGCAGGCTCGGTGCTGTGGAGGCCTGGACTCGAATCTGCGGCCCGGCGCTTCCATGCCATCTCATGTTTGGATCGGTGGCCGTCGGGCCGTGGTCTCGATCGTGGAGCGGCTGGTGCCGGACGACGCGAGGCTGATCCTGCACTGGCGTCCGGTGTTGCCGCGGCCGTTCGGTTTGCTCTGCGTGAGGGCTGGACTCCGACAACTCCAGACTCTGCATCCACCTCGACCAGTCCGCCGGCTTCACGCCTTCGCACTGAACAGAGCTGAAAATTCGATGGGGTCTGTACCTCAGCCGACGACAGTCGGCCATGACGGCGGGTTGGTCGACCGAGCAGGCGCGCGTGTGCCTCGCTGCACCCTCACCGGCCTCCGCCACGCCACCGTCGGAGGTTGATCAACCACCGTAGCGACTGCGCAGATCGTCGGTGATCCTCGACATCAGCCCTGTCGCGCCTTGTGGTTGCATCTCCGCCAGCGAGCATCCTGTCTGGGGGTCGTAGGCAGTCAGCCCCGTTTCCCTCTCGACGATGGCTCGTGCTCCGGCTCTGAATCGGGCGCGTGGTCGGCGTAGCGACTTTGGGGTGGCGCTGCTTTGGCGCGAGTGATCACGGCCCCGTAAGCTTCCGGCGCCAACGGCTCAACGTGGGGATAGCGCCCGCTCAGGTGGCCGAGTGGGCCGGAACAGCGTGCCGGTACTCCGCGCCACGTACGCCCGCTGTGTCGAGGGGCAACTTTCTGATTTGAAGAAGCGCCTCGAAGCAGCCGGAGGCCTCCCCGAGCTGCCCGACGCTGATTGATCTTCGGCTGGGAGCTTCGACACGTTAGACACAGCCACCCGCGAAAACCCGGTGACAGCCGCACAGCCGCACAGCCGCACAGCCGGACGGCCCCGGATCCTGCCCTTGATCATCAAGAGGGCGCCCGCGGCTCGTCGCGTCGGCAGGAAGGCACCCTGACCAGCAAAAACGCCCTCCCGAAGGAGGGCGGAGACTGGGCGCCCCCGGCAGGACTCGAACCTGCGGCCAAGCGCTTAGAAGGCGCCTGCTCTATCCACTGAGCTACGGGGGCCGGTTGTGGTGGCCTCGGTCGTGGTGCGCCCGGGTGTGGGCTGATCCGTGACGTTGCCGGGGACAAGGATAGGGCTCCCGCGTCCGTGTCCCTGTTGCTTCGCCTCCGTGGCTCGATGTGGAGGTTCGGTGAAGCGGTCCTGATAATCGCAGGCAGGTACGAATCGTGCACCGCTTTTGGCCTCTCGCGCCCCGGGTGTTGTGCACTCGTTATGCCTGGACTATGCCTGTGTCCCAGTCGTCCCTTCCATCCCTTGTGTCCCGTCGGCGCGCAGACGTGCGCATATGCTTCAGAATTCCCCTAAAATTGGGCATTCTTCGCATGTGGTGACCTTGGACGTACGGCCTCAGCTGCTCGACGCACTTTCCGCCCTGCGCGACCGTGTCGCGGCCGCACGCTTTCCGCTGCCCCTGGCGGGGGCGCCACGCGCGCGTGCCAACCGCGACGAACTGCTCGCACAGCTCGACGACTATTTGGTGCCCCGCCTGAGAGAGCCCGAAGCGCCGTTGCTTGCCGTGGTGGGCGGATCCACCGGGGCCGGCAAGTCGACGCTCGTCAACTCGATCGTGGGCCGGCGCGTGACCGAGGCGGGAGTGCTGCGGCCAACCACGCGCAATCCCGTGCTGGTCTGTCATCCGGACGACCATCACTGGTTCAGCGGGGTGAGGGTGCTGCCCGACCTAGCGCGCGTGTGGATGCCCGAGCAGGATCCGGCGGAGGAGCTGATGGCGCCGAGTGAGGACTCCGCGCGCGTGCTGCGGCTCGAGACCGCCGACACGCTGCCGCCCGGGCTCGCCCTCCTCGACGCGCCCGACATCGACTCCCTGATCGCGGACAACCGTGTCCTGGCGGCCCAACTGATCTGCGCGGCCGACATCTGGGTGATGGTCACGACGGCCGCCCGGTACGCCGACGCCGTCCCCTGGCACCTGCTGCGCACCGCCAAGGAGTACGACGCCACCCTGGTGACCGTTCTGGACAGGGTTCCGCATCAGGTCGTCTCCGAAGTGTCCCGGCAGTACGGGGCGCTCCTCACCAAGGCCGGCCTCGGCCACGTCCCCCGCTTCACCGTGCCCGAGCTGCCCGAGTCGGCCTGGGGCGGCGGGCTGCTGCCGGCCACGGCGGTGGCGCCGCTGCGCACCTGGCTCAGCCAGCAGGCCCAGGACCCGGGGGCACGGGAACACGCCATCATCCGGACGGCCAACGGCCTGCTCGACTCGCTCAAGGTCCGCATGCCCGAGCTGGCGAACGCCGCCGCCGCCCAGTACGCGGCAGCACTACGGCTCACCAGCGCCGTGGACAGCGCGTACGACAGTGAGTACGCGCGCGTGCGGAGCCGGCTGCAGGCCGGTGCCGTGCTCGCCGGTGACGCGCTGAAGCGCTGGCGCGCCTTCCCGCTCGACTGCTCCGCCAGCGAGCTGCTCGAGTCGCTGGTGGAGAGCCTGAGCACCCTTCTGCTGTGTGCCGTCACCGCGGCCGACGAGCGCGTCGACGACGCCTGGCAGCGTGAACCGGCCGCCGCGGCCCCCGAACTGACGGGCCGCGACCCACGGTCGGCGAGCGTCGAACACCGCATCGGGATGGCCGTACGGCGCTGGCGCAGAGAGCTCGAGGAGTACGCGGAGGACGAGGTGAGCGTCCTCGACCGCAGCGTCGCCCCCGATTCCGAGGTCGTCACCGCCCTCGTGGCCACCGCCCTGCTGGGCGGACGCCGGGCACGGTCGGCGGGGGAGGGGCTGGCCGAGCGGATCGGTGCGCACGGCGCGCTGAGGCTGCGCGATCGGGCCGGGCGGCTGCTCACCGAGCACCTGGACCGGGTCATGCACAACGAACGCGAGCGGCGGCTCGCCCCGCTCGACGCCCTGGAGGTCCATCCGGAACCCCAGGCCGAACTCATCGCCGCGCTGTCCGTACTGCAGAAGGAGAGGTGACCGGTGACTGCCGTCACTGACCAGGACCACACGGAACACGCCGATCAGCAGGAGGACGGCGCCGCGAGGAACGCCGTGCGCGAGAACAACACCCCGGTGAAGGGCCCGTCGGAGGGCGCTGCCGGGAACCGCCTCCCCGTGGAGGGCGATCACGCGGCGGAAACGCCCGGCGAGGGTGAGGGTTCCGCAGCCGTCGAGGAGCCGGAGAACCGAAGCATGCTCTGGAGGAAGCTCGCTAAGTGGGATGGCCGGGCGGACGACGGCCACGCGCGCGTGGAGGACCTGACGGACAGTGACACGCCCGCGCGCGAGGGGGGCCTCGACTCCGGCGGCCGTGAGGATGGTGAGGCACAGATGCGGGTGAGTGTCCCCGAGCCCGGTGGGCGTAAGGACGTTGACGCGCACGCGCGTGGAGGCGCTCCCGATTCCGGCGGCCGTAAGGAGAGCGGCCGTAAGGAAAGCGTTACGCCCGCGCGTGAGGAGGCCTCCGACTCCGGCGGCCGTGAGGGCGGTGTCGCGCCCGCGCGTGAGGGGAGCCGTGACACCGGGGGCCGCAGGGGAGACGGTGACACACCCGCGCATAACGGTGCTTCGGACCCGGGCAGCCGTAAGGGCGGTGGAACCTCCCGACGCACGGATTCCTCCACACGCACAGAACCAGCGTCCCGTACGGAGTCCTCGTCCCGTACGGAGTCCTCCGCACGCACGGATCCCGCCCCTCGTACGGATTCCGCCTCTCGGGTGGACTCCTCGCGTACGGACTCCGCACGCACCGACTCCTCCTCCGGTACGGAATCCGCGACCCCCTGGGACGACGGGCTGATCGCAAGGCGGGTGAATGAGAGCGCCGGTCCGGAACAACCCGCCGTCGTGGAACCTCGCGCGTCCGGGGCGCAGGTCGTGACGCCGCTGGCGTACGACGGGGCGTTGCGGTCCCGGCTCGACGCGCTGCGTGAACTCGTCGGGCTCTCGCGCACCCGGCTCGACAACAAGACGCTCTCCGAGGCGGGCCGGGTGCTCGACGAGGCGGCGGCGCGGCGCAGGCTCTCCGGGCAGCACACCGTCGTCGCCATCGCGGGCGCCACCGGCAGCGGCAAGTCGCAACTGTTCAACGCGCTCGCCGGGGTGACCATCTCGGAGACGGGCGTGCGACGGCCGACGACCGCCTCGCCCCTCGCCTGCAGTTGGAGCGACGGCGCGGTCGGCCTCATCGAGCGGCTCGGCATCCCGCCGCGGCTGCGGCGGCGTCCCGCGCAGAACGCGGCCGCGGACGGGCAGCTGCGCGGGCTCGTCCTGGTCGACCTGCCCGACCACGACTCGGCCGCGGTGCAGCACCGCGAGCAGGTCGACCGAGTACTGGCACTCGTCGACGCGGTCATCTGGGTGGTCGACCCCGAGAAGTACGCCGACGCGGTCCTGCACGAGCGCTATCTGCGGCCCATGGCGGGTCACGCCGAGATCATGTTCGTCGTCCTCAACCAGATCGACCGGCTGCCCGGGGAGGCCACCGACCAGGTCCTCGACGACCTGCGGAGGCTGCTCGACGAGGACGGCATCGCGCTGGGCGAGCACGGCGAACCGGGTGCCATCGTGCTCGCGCTGTCCGCGCTCACCGGGGAGGGCGTGGGCGAACTGCGTGAGGCGCTCGGCCAGTTCGTGGCGGAACGCGGGTCGGCGGCGCGACGGATCTCGGCCGACGTGGACGCCGCCGGGTGGCGGCTGCGGCCTGTCTACGCCGCGCGGCGGCGGACGGGGCTCAGCGAGGAGGCGCGGGACGAGTTCTCCGCCCGGCTCGCGGACGCGATCGGCGCCACGGCCGCCGGCGAGGCCGCCGAGCGGGCGTGGCTGCGCAACGCCAACCGCGCGTGCGGAACGCCCTGGCTGCGGCTGTGGCGCTGGTACCAGGACCGGGGCGAGCCCTCGACGGGACGCCTGTCCGTGCGGATCCAGACGGACGAGGAGGCCACCGCGCGGCAGCGCGTCGAACAGGCGGTGCGTACGGTCGCCGACCGGGCGTCGGCCGGGCTGCCCACGCCGTGGGCGCAGGCGGTGCGCGAGTCGGCCGTACGGGGCGCTCAGGGGCTGCCCGAGGCGCTGGACGAGCTGGCCGCACGGGCCGGACTGCCGCCCGGGCGGCCGCCGCGGCCGGGGTGGTGGCCTGCGGCCGTACTGGTGCAGGCGTCCATGACGATCCTTCAGGTCATCGGCGGACTCTGGCTGGTGGGGCAGATCGTCGGGGTGATGGCGCCCAACCTGGGCGTGCCGGTGCTGCTGATGACGGCCGGAATCGTCGGCGGCCCGTTCGTCGAGTGGGGCTGCCGGATGGCGGCCCGGGGGCCAGCACGGCGGTACGGCCTGGAGGCGGAACGGCGGTTGCGGGAGGCGGCGGCCGGGTGCGGGCGGGCCCGGGTACTGGATCCGGTGGCCTCGGAGCTGCTGCGCTACCGGGAGGTCCGGGAGCAGTACGGGCGGGTGATGGGGGTGGGGTCCGCAGGGAAATGACCTGAGCGGCGACGACTGCGGTCGGGCCGGGGGGGGGAGGCGTACTCGGACGGGTGCCGCGAGCCCCGCGGGCCTCCGCGTGGCCCGGCGGTCACCCGTTCGGGTGGCGGAGTTGTCCACAGGCGCGCGGTGATCCACAGGGCTCAGCGGGCTCGGCCCGACGGAGGCAGTCTGGCTTCGCGGCGATCGCGAAGGTCGGTCGGACGCAGCCGTACGGGACGGGCCCGTACGCGTATCCGCCCGGCGGGAGAGGCCGGGCAAGGGGAGGGATCGAGATGAACGAGACGATCATCTGCGCGGTGGGCAACGTGGCGACACAGCCGGTGTACCGGGAGCTGACGACGGGACCGTCCGCGCGCTTCCGGCTGGCCGTGACCTCGCGCTACCTGGACCGCGGGAAGAACGAGTGGACCGACGGGCACACCAACTTCTTCACTGTGTGGGCCAATCGCCAGCTCGCGACGAACGCCGCCGGGTCGTTGAACGTGGGCGACCCCGTCGTGGTGCAGGGACGGCTGAAGGTGCGCTCGGACGTACGCGAGGGGCAGAGCTGGACCTCGGCCGACATCGACGCGACGGCCATCGGACACGACCTCGCTCGCGGTACGTCGGCCTTCCGGCGCACCCTCAGGCCGGAGGCCGGGGCCACAGCCTCAGCCGCTGCTTCCGCATCAGCACCAGCATCCGCGCTGCCCGAGCCCGAGTGGGAGACACCACCCGCCGACGCAGACTCCCAACACGCCCAGGAGCCAGTGGCAGTGACGTGACGTCAGTCACCTGAAGTGGCTGACCGAAGTGCGGCTTATCGGCGAATGCGTTCCGAACGACCCCGGTGGATTTGTCGATAAGCCCTGCTCGCAAGGGATCTTGGCGATAACGATTCCGAGTCGGATCGGCCCTCCGACGGGATCGCAGGGAAGCGTGGTGCGCCGCGTACCTAGGATGCCGGACATAGCTCTCGGGGCTTGAAGCTTCTGCTGGTGGGACCGTGCCCCCCACGTCAACGGGTCCTGCTCGAAGGGGAATTCTGTGTTTGCTGCGTTCTCTGCGCTGTCGGTGCGTGGGCGAGGGGCGGCTCGACTGGCCGCCTCGACCCTGGTGTCCGGGCTCGTTGCCGCCTCGGTGGTGGCCGGTGCCGGCACGGCCGCGGCCGACGGGGCAGCCTGGAGCCAGGGCGGGGCGACCGCGACCATAGGTGGCCTCAAGACCTACGGCACCGCTGTCGTCCACGCCGACGCCGGCGACCAGGAGATCTCGGCCGGCCTGTTCGAGATGTCCGTCGACGGCGGCGGCATGCTGCAGACGTACTGCGTCGACATCCACAACCCCACGCAGCGCGACGCCAAGTATCACGAGACGCCCTGGAGCGGCACCTCGCTGGGCGCCAACAAGGACGCGGGCAAGATCCGCTGGATCCTGCAGAACTCCTACCCGCAGGTGAACGATCTCGCCGCCCTCGCGGGCAAGGCGGGCGTCAAGGGCGGCCTCACCGAGCAGGACGCGGCGGCCGGTACGCAGGTGGCCATCTGGCGCTACTCGGACGGTGCGGACGTCGACGCCGTCGACCCGCAGGCCGAGCAGCTCGCGGACTACCTGGAGAAGACTGCGCGGGGCGCGGCGGAGCCCGATGCGTCCCTGCGCCTCGACCCGCCCGCGGTCTCAGGCCACCCCGGTGAGCGGCTCGGTCCGGTGACGGTGCACACCGACGCGGACGGCGTGACGCTGACGCCCCCGGCGGACGCCGCCACCAGTGGCGTGCGGATCGTGGACAAGGACGGCAGGGCCGTCACGTCCGCGGTCGACGGCGGTCAGGTGTTCTTCGAGGTTCCCGAGAACGCGGCGGCCGGTCAGGCCGAGCTGACCGTGCAGGCCTCGACCACCGTGCCGGTGGGGCGCGCCTTCGCCGCCGAGAGCCGCAGCCAGACGCAGATCCTGGCCGGCTCCAGCGAGTCGACCGTCTCGGCGACGGCGAGCGCGAGCTGGGCGAAGACCGGAGCGATACCCGCACTGTCCGCCGCGGAGAACTGCGACAAGGGCGGCGTCGACATCACGGCCGCCAACGAGGGCACCGAGGCGTTCACCTTCGAGCTGCTCGGGGTCGAGCACAGCATTCCGGCGGGCGAGTCACGGACGGTCACGGTCCCGCTGCAGGAGGACCAGGCGTACGACTTCACCATCCAGGGGCCGGGGGGCTTCGAGAAGCGGTTCACCGGAGTGCTGGACTGCATGACGCAGATGGGCGAGGCCGAGGCGGCGGGCACCCTGACCCAGACCCTCGCCGAGCCGAGTCCCGCCACGGTCGGCACGGCGACCGACGACACCAACCTCGCCGCGACCGGTGGCTCCGCGATGACCCCCCTGATCACGGGCATCGCCATCGGCCTGGTCGTGATCGGCGGCGCGGCACTGATCGTCGTACGGAAGAAGCAGCTGCCGACACAGGACTGAGACAGGCCGGCCGGCGCCTGTGTGTGCCCCGGCAGAACACCAGATCAGGGGCTTGATCCACTTTGCTGGATCAAGCCCCTGACTGGTTCACGGGGTGCCTGGGGGGTGCACTGCCGAAGGCGGAACAACCCATGAGCCGTCTGTCGCGGCCCGTACTCCACCGGTAGGTCTCGCCATGGGTTACCGATGCGCACCCGCCAGAGTCACGGCGTGAGACGTGGCGAGAAGCCCCGTCTCGGAACAGGGTCTACCAGGCGCTGTTGTCGCAGCCCATGCTCGAGCCGAGGTGGGTGGCCTGCGCGGCCGTGTCGCCCTCGCCGTTGAGCGCGTTGCCCAGCGCGCCGTTGAGGATGCCGACGTTGCCGAGGACGTCGACGTTCAGGTCGTGGGACTTGCAGTTCGAGCTCTGCAGGACGCTGACCTTGTCCCCGCCCTTGCCGCCGTGGCCGTGGCCGTCGGCGGTGGCGGTGCCGGCGCCAAGGAGTCCGACGGTGCCGATGGCAACGGCCATGACGGCAGCCTTGCGAAGGTTGTGCATGTCATCTCCGATGGAGTGAGGTGGGTGCGATCCGCGAGAGATCGACTTCGTACAGTTACGGGAGGTTAATGTGAAAAATTCCTATATGTCCCGACGGCGCGCCGGAATCAACACCCGGATGCGCCCGGCCGGACGCCCGACCTCCCCGCGGCTCGGCGACTGCGCCGTTGGCACCTCCCACTGAGCTGTCGGCAGCCCGGCAGGGCGGACCGCCGCCAGGCCTGCGGCCTTCCGCGGCGAAACCCCAGGTCAGGGTCCATCGGCAATACGGGTTTCCCCCCAGGGGTGGCGATCCGGCAAGATGGGGTGTATCTGCCCACTGCCTGATTTCAAGCTGCCGGACGGTTTCTCTTGGCTGAGTTCATTTACACCATGCGCAAGGCGCGCAAGGCGCACGGCGACAAGGTGATCCTCGACGACGTCACCCTGAACTTCCTCCCCGGAGCGAAGATCGGCGTCGTCGGCCCGAACGGCGCCGGTAAGTCGACGATTCTGAAGATCATGGCGGGGCTGGAGCAGCCGTCGAACGGTGAGGCGTTCCTGTCGCCCGGGTACACCGTGGGCATCCTGATGCAGGAGCCCAAGCTGAACGAGGAGAAGACCGTCCTGGAGAACGTCCAGGAGGGTGTCGCTGAGGTCAAGGGCAAGCTCGACCGGTTCAACGAGATCGCCGAGCTGATGGCCACTGACTACTCCGACGCGCTGCTCGAAGAGATGGGCAAGCTCCAGGAGGACCTCGACCACGCCAACGCGTGGGACCTCGACGCGCAGCTGGAGCAGGCCATGGACGCCCTGGGCTGCCCGCCCGGTGACTGGCCCGTCGTCAACCTCTCCGGTGGTGAGAAGCGCCGCGTCGCGCTGTGCAAGCTGCTGCTGGAAGCTCCTGACCTGCTGCTGCTCGACGAGCCCACCAACCACCTCGACGCCGAGTCCGTGAACTGGCTGGAGCAGCACCTCGCCAAGTACGAGGGCACCATCGTGGCCGTGACCCACGACAGGTACTTCCTCGACAACGTGGCCGGCTGGATCTGCGAGGTCGACCGCGGCCGGCTCCACGGCTACGAGGGCAACTACTCCAAGTACCTGGAGACCAAGCAGACCCGTCTCAAGGTCGAGGGCCAGAAGGACGCCAAGCGCGCCAAGCGGCTCAAGGAAGAGCTGGAGTGGGTGCGGTCCAACGCCAAGGGGCGTCAGGCCAAGTCCAAGGCGCGCCTCGCCCGCTACGAGGAGATGGCCGCCGAGGCCGACAAGATGCGGAAGCTGGACTTCGAGGAGATCCAGATCCCGCCGGGCCCGCGTCTGGGCAGCATCGTCGTGGAGGTCAACAACCTCAGCAAGGCCTTCGGCGAGAAGGTTCTCATCGATGATCTTTCGTTCACGCTTCCGCGTAACGGGATCGTCGGTGTCATCGGCCCCAACGGCGCCGGCAAGACCACCCTCTTCAAGATGATCCAGGGTCTGGAGACGCCCGACTCCGGCAGCATCAAGGTCGGCGACACCGTCAAGATCTCGTACGTCGACCAGAGCCGCGAGAACATCGACCCGAAGAAGAGCCTGTGGGCCGTGGTCTCCGACGAGCTCGACTACATCAACGTCGGCCAGGTCGAGATGCCCTCGCGGGCGTACGTCTCCGCCTTCGGCTTCAAGGGCCCCGACCAGCAGAAGGCGGCCGGCATCCTCTCCGGTGGTGAGCGCAACCGCCTCAACCTCGCGCTCACCCTCAAGCAGGGCGGCAACCTGCTGCTCCTCGACGAACCGACGAACGACCTGGACGTCGAGACGCTGTCGAGCCTTGAGAACGCGCTGCTGGAGTTCCCGGGTGCGGCCGTGGTCGTCTCCCACGACCGTTGGTTCCTCGACCGGGTCGCCACGCACATCCTCGCCTACGAGGGCGAGTCCAAGTGGTTCTGGTTCGAGGGCAACTTCGAGTCGTACGAGAAGAACAAGGTCGAGCGGCTCGGTGCGGACGCCACCCGTCCGCACCGTGCCACCTACAAGAAGCTGACCCGGGGCTGATCGATCTTGCGCCACATCTACCGTTGCCCCCTGCGCTGGTCCGACATGGACGCGTACGGACACGTCAACAACGCGGTCTTCGTCCGCTACCTGGAGGAAGCCCGTATCGACTTCCTGTTCCGTCCCGAGAAGGACTTCAAGCAGGGGTCGGTGGTGGCGCGCCACGAGATCGACTACAAGCGGCAGCTCGTCCACCGGCACCACCCGGTGGACATCGAGCTGTGGGTCAGTGAGATCAGGGCCGCGTCCTTCACCATCACCTACGAGGTGAAGGACGACGACCTGGTCTATGTCCGGGCCTCGACGGTGGTCGTGCCGTTCGACTTCGAGGCGGAGCGGCCGCGCCGGCTCACCGCGGAGGAGAAGGAGTTCCTCCGCGAGTACACGGACGACGCGGACGATGCGGGCGCCCAGGAGGAGGCCGTCGCCGCATGACGGTGCTCCACCTCGCCGACGAGGGGGAGGCAGCGGATCTCGCGGCCTTCCTCTCCCGGCTGCTCCACTACGACCGTGGAGCCGCGGTGCGCCTGCAGGCGGCCGGCACCGCACTCGCCGTCTTCGGACGGCCACCGTCCTTCGAGGTGCTGGCGATCCGCGCGGCACGCCTCGCGAAGCCGTACGAGGACGGGCTCGACGTCACCCTGGACGTGACCGTCTCCGCGGGGGAACTCCTGGAGTCCGTCGACGAGTCGGCGGCCACCGCGGCCGTGCCGGGGGCCGTGACCGGGCCGCCGTGGGCCGGGGTGCTCCCGCCGCGCGGCGGATGGCGGGCGGTGCCGGGGCTGCCCGCGCCCGATGCCCTGCGGGCGATGATCGGTGCGGGTGTCGCGGAGTTCCGGGCGCGTACCCAGGGGTTGGCGGAAGAGCAGCGCACCCGGGCCGAACTCGACCGGGTCGGTCGGGAGATCTGGTCCCGGACCGTCGGGGACACTCATCTGCCGGTGCGTGCCGTGCACGCGGCCCAGTCGCTGGGATTCCTGCGCGCCACCAGGGAGCTGGCACTGCTCTCGTCCGGTGCGTGGCTGCGGCTGCGCACGCCGTACGGGTCGATCGCCGTACGGCGTGCGGGACTCGGCACTCTGGATGTCAGCGTTCGCTGACAGCCGGCTCAGCCCGCGGTGTTCACCATCGACGCCGCCGCGTACGTCAGGTAGTTCCACAGGATCCGCTCGTGCTCCTCGGAGAGGCCGAGCTCGTCGACGGCGTCCCGCATGTGCTTCAGCCAGGCGTCGTGGGCCGCGCGGTCGACGGTGAACGGGGCGTGGCGCATGCGCAGGCGGGGGTGGCCGCGGTTCTCGCTGTACGTCGTCGGGCCGCCCCAGTACTGGATCAGGAACAGCGTGAGGCGTTCCTCGGCCGGGCCCAGGTCCTCCTCGGGGTACATGGGCTTCAGCAGCGGGTCCTCGGCCACGCCCTGGTAGAAGCGGTGGACGAGGCGGCGGAAGGTCTCCTCCCCGCCGACCTGCTCGTAGAAGGTCTGCTCCTGAAGCGTGCCGCGCCGAATCTCATTCACCCGTCCATGGTCTCAGACGCGAAGACGGAGGACCTGAGGCTTAGGACCAGCGGTCGCCAAGGGGCAGGCCTCCCCGAGTGACGCGTTCCGGATCGTCCGGCGGAGTGCTCGCCTCGCGCCCTCTCGCGCAGGACAGTGGACCTATGAGCGCGCACGCTCTCGACAACGACCTGGACGACCTCGCCGCCTCGGCGCGGGCCGCGCTGGTGCGCGAGATCGAGGCCGACGGGGCGTGGAGCGCGGACCCGCGGTGGCGGGACGTCTTCGCCGCCGTGCCACGGCACCTGTTCGTGCCTTACTACTACGTCGGCGTCGCGGGCGGCTACGAGCGCCGCTGGGGTCAGAGTCCCGACCCGGCCGCGCGTGAGCGGTGGATGCGCGGCGCGTACGCCGACACCCCTCTCGCCACCCGGCTGCGCGACGGCGAGCTGCTCTCCTCCAGCAGCCAGCCGTCCCTGATGGCGATGATGCTGGTCGCGCTGGAGGTGACGGACGGCGACAGCGTCCTGGAGATCGGCGCGGGCACGGGCTACAACGCCGCCCTGCTCGCCCGCCGGCTCGGCGACGACGACCTCGTCACGAGCATCGACCTGGAACCGGAGATCACCGAGTCGGCCCGGCGGCATCTGACGGCGGCCGGGTACCACCCCGTCGTCGTCACGGGCGACGGGGCGCGCGGCGTGCCCGAGCGCGCCCCCTTCGACCGCATCATCGCGACCTGCGCCCTGCCGTCGATCCCGCGTGCCTGGCTCGCCCAGTGCCGCCCCGGTGCCCGCATCCTGACACCGCTCGCCACCGGCCTGCTCGCCCTCACCGTCCAGGACGCCGGGCACGCCGAAGGGCGCTTCCTGCACACGCCCGCCTACTTCGTGCCGCTGCGTGGCGGGATCCGGACCGAGCTGGAGTCCTCGCCCGTGGCCGGGCTGCCGCGCCGGGCCCGGGAGGACGAGCTGTTCCGCTTTCTGCTGGCGCTGACCCGCGGCAGCCTCGATCCGCAGGAGGCGTACGCGCTGTGGGAGCGCGAGGGGCAGCCGCAGCGGGAGCGGTTCGGGATCACGGTGCGCGGTGAGCACGAGTGGGCCTGGCTGGACGACCCGGAGGGGCCGTACGCCTGGTCGCTGCCCGGCTGAAACACCGGGAGGGGGCGGTCGTACGGCACTTTCCCGCCGTACGACCGCCCCCTCCCGGTCTTGCGTTCGAGCCGCGCCCGGAGCCGGCCGGTCGTGGTCCGGCTAGCCGCGCCGGACCGTGATCGTCGTCCACGCCCCTACGTGCACCCGGTCGCCGTCCTGCAGCGGAACCGGCACGAAGGGCTGGATCGGCTCCTCGGAACCGTTCACCGTGGTGCCGTTCGTCGAGTTCTGGTCGACGACCGCCCAGGTGCCGTCGGGCTGCTGGACCAGGACCGCGTGCTGGTGGGAGACGCCCGGGTCCTCCGGCGGCACCGACAGGTCGATGTCGGGGGATTCGCCGGTGGAGTGGCGGCGGCGGCCGATGGTGACCTGGTTGCCGGTGAGCGTGCGCTGCTGCTCGGGCGAGTACGCGGGCAGGTTCAGGCCCGCGGCCTCGGGGCCGGAGCGCTGCATCATCGCCATGAAGTACTCACGGTCCGGGCCGATCGTCGCCATCCAGGTCGTCGGCTGCTGGGGGTAGCCCTGACCGGGGGGCGGGGCCTGGGTGGCGCCGGGCTGCGGGTAGCCGTAGCCGCCCTGGGCGGGGCCACCGGGAGCGCCCGGACCGCCGGGACCCGACGAGGGCGGTGAGATCACCCAGTCGTCGTCACCGCCGCCGAAGGACGGGCCGCCCTGCGGCGGGCGGTTCGTCTCCTGCGGGAACCCGGGCGGGGCCGGCGGAGCGGACGGGTTTGCCTGCTGGAAGGCCTGCGGACCACCGCTGGTCGCGCCCGGACCGCCGGGGTGCGTGGGCCCGGGCGGCGGAGGAGCCTGCCGCGAGGGGTCGCCGAAGACGGAGGGGCCGTTGCCTCCCGGGCCGCCGGGACCACCGTGACCGCCGGGACCACCGTGACCGCCCTGGCCGCCCTGGCCGCCCTGGCCGCCGGGACCGCTGGGGTTGGTGGCACCCGGGCCGCCGGGGCCCGGACCGAAGCCGCCCGGGGCGCCGCCGGGGCCGCCGAAGCCCTGACCAGGGCCGGGGCCACCCATGCCGCCGGGACCGCCGGGGCCCCCAGGACCGCCCTGGCCGCCGGGACCAGGACCACCGTGACCACCCGGGCCACCCGGAGCGCCAGGTCCGCCCGGTCCCGCAGGCTCCGCGCCGAACGGCGGGATCGGCTCCGCGGGGCGGTTCATCTGGGACGGGCGCGAGCCCTGGTAGTCGTACGAGTCACCGCCGCCGAACGACGGCGGGGGCCCCGACTGCTGCTGGAAGTGCGAGGGCAGGCCCGGGCCGCCGGGCCCCGAGGGGCGCGGGGCTGCGGGGGTGTACGAGGTCGCCGTGTTGGTCAGGAAGTTCCACCGGCACTCCTCGCAGAACGGCGCACCGCCCTCGCGGGGCGTACGGCACTGCGGGCAGAGCTCCGGCTCCGGTACGGCGGAGGGGTGCGGGGGGCCGCCCGGCTGACCGGCGTTCGGGCCGCCGAACGGGCCACCGGGAGTAGGGCCACCGGGGCCACCGGGACCGGGGCCGCCGGGCGGCGGGAAGCCGTAGCCGCCACCGGGCGGGGGCGGCGGCGGAGGGGGCGGAGGTACGGCACCGGCCATGCGGTGACCGCAGACCTCGCACCAGTCGTCGGAACCCGACTGGTGTCCGTTCGGGCAGGTCGGCATGTCGGCGCTTCCCCCTCTCCTTTCCGGCCGCTCACGACCGGATTTCTCCAACCCCAAGGGGTCAGGCTCGATCCTTTTCAGGGTCCTGCTGGGTCCTGCTAGGTCACTTCTTTACACGAACAGTCTTTGTGGACCGTGTCTCGAGAGTCATCTCGTCGGCCTCCGCGACCTTCGCCTTCAGTCGCACAGTACCCGCCGCGGCATCGACCACGTCCACCACCTTCGCAAGGAGTTTCGCCGTATCGGCATTTCCGGAGGCGCCGGCGAGCTGAACGGCGCGGCCCAGTTTGGCCGTTGCTCCATCGATATCGCCCGACTTGCGAAGATCGAGGCCTTGTTGGATGACTTGCGCCAGTTCGGCCTGGCCGGTGTAGTGGGCGACCTGGGGGTTGATCGAGGTCGAGGCGACCATGTCGTCGGTCCAAACGGCCCGTACCAGACCCTGCGCGCCCAAGTTCTGTGCGGTGCCGTCGGACTGCGGGATGACCAGGGAGGCCCGGGCGGCGAGCATCTCCTGGCCCAGGCCGGCGACGGGCACCTCGACGCATACGTGGTAGTCACGGGACTCGTCGCCCCAGGAGCCCGTGGGGTAGTCGCCGGCGCGCGGACCGGCCTCGGTGCGGCGGTCGGTCAAGTCCTCGACCGTCGGAGCGACTTGCTTGACGAACTTGATGGTCGTGCCCACCGGCGTCCACACCCGCAGGGCGACGTCCGCGACCTCCTTGCCCATCGCGGTCTCCATCATCTGCGTGAAGTCGGCGGCGAGACCGGCGGGATCGGCGACGATGTCGGAGCTGCCGAGCAGCGCCGAGGCGATGGCTGTGACTTCTTTCACTTCCCAGTCGGTGCCCACGCCCCGGGCGTCACAGGTGAAGTGTCCGGCACAGGTGTCGAGGGCGGCTTTGAGGTCCTGAGGCGACTCGTGCTCGTTACGGCCGTCGGTGAGCAGGATGCCGTGCCGGATGGCGACGTCCGCCGAGGACAGCAGACGGTCGGCGAGCCGCAGCCAGGTGCCGATGGCCGTACCGCCGCCCGCGCTGAGCCTGCGCAGCGCCTGTTTGGCCTGGTCGCGGGTGGTGGCGTCGGCGATCGCCAGACGGCCGCCGCCGGGGTAGACCTCCTTGGCCACGTGCGTGCCGTCGATCACCGCGAAGTGCACGCCGTCGCGCAGGGTGTCGATCGCGGCGGCCGTGGCGTCGCGGGCGTTGCGCATCTTGGTCGGCGGGTAGTCCATCGAGCCCGAGCAGTCGACCATGATCGCGACACCGGCGGACGGGCCCTGGCCCGGCGAGTAGAGGTGCGGCGCGGCGACCGCGCTGCCGACCGTGCCGCCGCCGGTCGCGGTCACCGTGACGATCGCGTTGACCTCGCGACCGCCCTCCGGGAGGTACTCGTTCTGGTACACGTCCACCGAGAACTGCGGCACATTTGATTTCGAGAAGTTGGCCATACGTTCTCAAATCCCCCTAAAAACCCCGTAGTGGGGCTATGGCTGTCGACGGACCGGTCCCCTCCGGTCCGATGAGGCCGTCCCCGCAGTTGGCCTCAGGCCGATCCTGCCCCCATCGGCGGCGCCGGGAACGGCAGGACGGCCACTGTTACGTTGTCGTGGCCCCCGCCGTCGAGCGCGTGTCCGACCAGGACCTGGGCGCTGTGCAGGGGGCGCGCGGCGGCGTCGAGGGGCACGACGTCGGCCATGTCGTCGGCCGCCTCCGCGTAGTTCCACAGCCCGTCCGTGCACACCACCACTACACCCGGCCGGTCCGGCTTGAAGGAAGCGGTGTGCGGCTCCAGTTCATAGGCGTCCGCGCCGAGCCAGCCCGTGATGGCGTGGGCGCGCTCGTCGGCGTACGCCTCGGCCTCGTTCATCAGGCCCGCGGCGACCATCTGCGCGGCCCAGGAGTCGTCCTCGGTGAGCCGGGCCGGGGGAGTGCTGCGGTCCACCGGGACCCAGTAGGCGCGGCTGTCGCCGACCCAGCCGACCACCAGCAGGCCCGCGGTGACCACGGCGCCGACGAAGGTGCAGGCCGGGGCGTTCTGGTGCGGGGCTTGCTCGCGGGCCGTGGCCGGCTCGTTGGCGAGGGCGTTGACCGAGTTGGAGGCGGCGATGATCGCGTCGTGCATGGCCTGCTGCGGGTGTGCGCCGCGCGGCAGTGCGGCCAGCAGCGACTCGCTCGCGGCCCGGGAGGCGGCCATCGAGGCGTCGTCGGGGCGGGTCGCCGAGGACACGCCGTCGCACACGACCGCCAGGACCGCGGGCCGGCCGTCGGGCAGTGTGGTGCAGCCGATGGCGAACGCGTCCTCGTTGCGGTGGTGGCGCAGGCCGCGGTCGCTGACGGCGGCGACGGGGCCGGCGTCCTGCTCCATGTGGTCGCGCTCGCGCGGCTGGGCGTGCCCGCAGTTCTCGCAGTACCCGTCGTGGTCGACTCGGCCCGCGCGGCACGCCACGCACACCTTGGTGCCCTCGGCCGGGGTCGGCGCGGCGGAGGACACGCGAGGGTCGGGTGCCTGCAGCGCGTACTCGTCGGGCTCAGGACGGGCGTACTCGTCGGGCTCAGGACGGGCGTACTCGTCGGGCTCCGGCGGACGGTCGAAACGGACGCCGGAGGCCGGGGAGACCGGGGAGTCGGGGGAGCCGGTCGGGGCCGGGGGACCGGCGGGGGCGTGGGGCGTCTGCGGGCCGCTGGGCACGGCGGGGCCTCCCGGGGCCGGGACGGTCGGGTAGGCGGGTGGCGCGTGGTGGCCGGGCTGTGCGTGGTGGCCGGGAGCCGGGGACGCGCCCGGGACGCCGTGGCTGCCGTGCGCCGGGGCGCCCGGTGTGCCGTGCGCCGCGTCGGGAGCGGTGGCCGCCGGAGGCACCTGCGGAGCGGGCGGAGGTGACTGCGGGGGCGGGGGCGCGGCCGGGGGCAGGTCGCGGCCGCCGGAGTCCGTGCCGGGGAGGTCCGTCGGCAGATGGGCGGCCTCGGGGGCGGCGCCGTCCGGTGCGGCGACGGGCCAGTCCGCGCCGGGCGCGCCCGTGGCAGGCGGCGGCACCGAGCCGTTCATGGCGATGGTCGGATGGTCGTCCGGCCGTACGGGCACGGCGGACAGGTCATATCCGCACGCACCGCAGAAACGGTCACCCGACTCGAGCGGCCATTCGCAGCTCGGGCAGGCGGACAGCTGGGGCATCTGCGACATCAACTACACCCACGTCCGGGGGCGGTAACGGTTGGCACGTTCCACCAGGTCGATCCTCTCCTCGCCGCCCCGCGCGAGCCGGGCCAGCGTGCGGTACGAACGCTCCAGGCCGAAACGCAGTCCCCGCTCGTCCAGGCCGCTGCCGAGCAGCGTCCGTCCTCCGGCGGCCGGCGGGGCGGAACCCTGGCCACCGGAGAGTATCCAGTCCAGCGCGCAACCGAGGACTTCCGCCGACAACTGCTCCCGGCGCGCCGGGTCCAGACCATACGCGTCCAGCGCCTCGACCTGGCCCGCGGCTGCGGTCACGTCGTCCAGGAACGGCACGTCGGAGGCGGCCGCCGTGCGTTGACGCAGCCGGGCGCGGACAGCCGCCACGCGTGCGGCCGTGTAGTGAATGGAGCTCTCCGGGACCGACTCCAGGGTCCCCACCGCGCCGCGGCGGTCGCCGGTCGCGAGCTGGACGCGGGCGAGACCGAAGGCCGCGCTCACATAGCTGGGGTCGGTGGACCACACCAGGCGGTAGTACTCGGCGGCGTTGTCCAGCTGGCCCAGCACCTCCGCGCACAGGCCCAGGGCCAGCTTGGGCGCCGGTTCGCCGGGGAAGGCGTCGTAGATCGCGTCGAAGGCGAGCGCGGCGCCCTCGTGGTCGCCGGTGCCGAGCGCCGCCACGCCGCGGTACCAGACGACCCGCCAGTCGTCGGGCCGCTCGTCCTCCAGCTCCAGCAGCTGTTCGTGCGCGGTGCGGGTGTCGCCGTTCTCCAGCCAGGCCCGCACCTGCCTCAGCCGGGTCTCGGTCGACGGCGCCGGCGCGGCGCCGAGGGCGCCGAGCAGCTCGGCCGGCGCGGTGGTCATCAGACCGGCGAGGAAACCGGCGTTGGGGTCGGCGGGGTCCACGTGGGGGACCGGCAGCGCGAGGGCGGCGACGGGGGCGTCGACGACCCTGACGATGCCGGCGCCCGCGGCGGCACCGGCGGCCAGGGCGTTCGCCGGGGCGTGGGTGAAGGATGCGACGGTCCCCTTCCCGGCAGGTGCCATCCGCGCACCCAACCGCGAGACCTCCCCGTCCAGCTTGGGGAACAACTCCGTGTCCGTGACCCGTACTTCCGGGCCGAACAGCGTCGACAGGGACGGCCTCGCGCGGCCCGTCTGCAGGGAGACGACCTCGCGCAGTACGCCCGTGAGCTGCTCCGTCATCTCCTGGGCGGAGGCGAAGCGGCGGGCCGGGTCCGGGTCGGTGGCGCGGACCAGGAGGCGGTAGAAGGACTCGTACCGGTGGAAGACCTCGATGTTGTCGGGGTCGGGCAGCGAGTCGGCGTAGACGTTCGTGTAGCCCTGGAAGTCGAAGGTGAGGACGGCGAGCGTGCGGGCGACCGTGTACAGGTCCGAGGCCACCGACGGGCCGACGTCCGCGACTTCGGGCGCCTGGTAGCCCACCGTGCCGTAGATGGCCGACTCGTCGTCGTCCATCCTGCGCACCGCGCCCATGTCGATCAGCTTGAGCTGGTCCTCGGTCTGGATGGCGTTGTCGACCTTGAAGTCGCAGTACAGGAGGTTGCGGCTGTGCAGGTGGCCGAGGGCCTCCAGCGCCTCGATGCCGTACGCGCACGCCTGCTCCACCGGCAGCGGGTCCCGCTTGCCGGTGCCGGTACGGCGTGAATTGGCGATCTCCTTCAGCGACTTGCCGCCGACGTACTCCATCACGATGTAGCCGTCGAGCGAGCCGGTGCGCTGGTCGAGGTGCTCGACGAAGTTGTAGATCCGCACGATGTTGGCGTGCTCGATCTCCGCGAGGAAGCGCCGCTCGGAGATCGCCGCGGCCATCGCGTCCTGGTCGCCGGTGTCGAGCAGGCCCTTGAGCACCACCCAGCGGTCGGAGACCGCGCGGTCCACGGCGAGGTAGACCCAGCCGAGGCCGCCGTGCGCCAGACAGCCCGCGACCTCGTACTGGCCGTGCACGATGTCGCCGGACTTCAGCTTCGGGACGAAGGAGTACGGGTGGCCGCACTTCGTGCAGAAGCCCTCCGTACGGCCCGGCCGGTCGCCGCGGGCCCGGCCGACGGGTGCGCCGCAGTCCGAGCGGGAGCAGAACCGCTTGCGCTCGGGCACCTCCGGGTTCTCCAGCACCATCGCGCGCGGGTCGGGGCGCGGCACGTCCGGGACCTGGACCAGGCCGACGCCGAGCCGCCCGCGGCCGCTGGAGCCGGCCGTGGAGCCGGAGCTGCGCACCGACACCGAGCGGCCCGTGGAACGGCCCGACAGCGAACGCGACAGCCGGCCCGACACCGAGCGCCGGGACTTCGACGACTGGGACGACGTACGGGACGACGAACGGGAGCTGCCGCGGCTGCTGGAGCGGGAGCTTCCGCTGCCCGCCGACCCGCGCGACGCCTTGCCGCCGGCCGTCACCCCGGTGGGTGGCGAGCCGACCGTGCCGGTCGCCGAGACGACCGGGGCGAGACCGCAGGTGTCGCAGTACAGCTCGCCGCCGCCCACGTCCTCGTACGTCCCGCCGCAGTCCGGTCGCTGACAGCTCTGCTGTGGCTGACTCATGACGACGACACCCCCCTGACCCTCATGATCCCGGCCCCCTCCGGTCCTCCGGCGCGCGTGGCCCCGGCACCCGCCCGCTGCCCAGCAGTTCGGCGGCCGCCTGCTGGTAACGCAGCACGGCCTGCTCGGCGACACGCAGGTCGCAGGGCGCGCTCCACAGCATGCGGCGGGCCGCGTCGTACCGCTCGATGAGGAACGGGTCCTCCGCCAGGCCGTGCCGGGCCACCTTCGCCTTGTACGCGTCGAGGCGACCGCGCAGCTCGGCGCGGACCGCCAGCGGAGCGGTGACCGCGGTCAACGACTCGCGGGCGCGCAGCAGTTCGTCCTCCGCCTTCTGCTCCAGGGACTCCAGAAGCGGTGACAGGCGGTGCCACTGGGCGTGTCTGCGGTACTCGGCGGCCGTCGCCAGCTGCTCCTGCAGCACCGTCGGCGGGCCGCTGACGACCGGCACCTCCGTGGCGGCGATCTTCGCCAGCACCTCGCCGCGCGCGGTGCGGGCCTCTGCGAGCGTACGGTCCGCGCGCGACAGCACGTCCCGCAGGCGGACCAGCCGCTGCTCGGCGTCCTGCCGGACCGTCAACACCGCGTCGATCTCACGGCGTACGTCCTCCAGGGCGCGCGCCTCGCGGTCGTAGACCCTGGTGTCCGGTTTGCCGCCGCCCGGCGCCGAACTCCCCTGCGTGGGGATCCAGTACGCGAGCGGGTCGGACACCACCTCCGAGCGCAGCTTGGTGAGCGTGCGTGTGATGCGCTCCAGGTCGTCGCCCGCCGGGTGCTCGCCGGGGCGTACGCCGACGGAGTGCGCGAGCCGGCGGGTTCGCTGGAGCTCCGCGGCCAGTAAATCGATGCGGGCGGGCAGCGCCGACCACACCGCGTCGGCGGCGACGACCATGTCCAGCGACGTCGCGTACAGCTCGTTCATCCGGTCCACGAGCGTGACGAGCGTGAACTGTTCGCTGAGCTTGCCCGAACCGCCGTGCAGCGTCGGGGCGTTGGCCGTGGCGGTCGCCGAGCCCGCCAGGGTCACCGACTCACCGCGAAGCAGTTCCGTCAGCTCCACCAGGTCGTCGCGGCTCGACCAGCGGCGCCGGGAACGGATCTCGCGGGCGGAGCGCAACGCGTCCGTGTACGCGTCGAAGTACGCCCACAGCAGCGTTATCGACGCCTCCGCGGTCGTCCATCGCTCCTTGGTGACGCCCGTGAGCTCGGCGCCCTCGAGAAGTCTGCGGCCCGCGTGGTCCTGCAGCGCGAGGAGCGAGGTCTCGATCGCCTCGTGCTCCGCGCCGAGCCGCGCCAGCGCACGGTCCACCTCGTCCCGGTCCATCACCGGCCCGGCGGGGTCCGTGACGCCCATCGATCACCTCTCGCTGCTGTCGTGTTCCGTCGGTTCAGTCTGTTCGTTCTGTTGTGTCTGTTCCGTCTGTTCCCGTCAATCGTCCGTCAGTTGATGGCCGGTCACCCGGTCACTTGTACTTCGCGTCGGGAGGGGTAGCCGACGCCGACTTCTTGTCGCCCTGGTCCATGGTCGGATGCAGCCACTTGTCGTACGACGCCTTCCAGCCGCCGTCCTCGACGTAGTTCTCCAGAGTCCGGTTGACCTGGCGTACCAGATCGTCGGAGCCCAGTTTCATCGCCACGCCGTAGTACTCGTCCGTGAACAGGCCGCCCTTGAGTTCCACCGTCGGGTCCTGCGCCGCCTGGCTGGCCGCGAGCGCGCCGTCCGTGACGACCGCGTCGACCTCGCCGAGCTGCAACTTCACCAGGCAGTCGAGCTGGTTGGGGACGGTGGTCGTGATGTCGGTGGAGTCGGGGAGGTCGCCGGACTTCCGGCCCGCCTCCAGGTTGTCGTACGCCGTGGAGCCCTGCGCCGAACACACCTTCTTGTCGGCCAGGGTCTTGCCGAAGCCGGTGATCTTCGACGTCTTGGGGGCCAGGACCTGCTGGCCGGTGACGAAGTACGGCGCGGAGAAGGCGACTTGCTCGATGCGGTCGCAGTTGATCGTCATGGTGCGGACCACCATGTCGACCTCGCCCTTCTGGATCGCCTCGACACGGCGGCTGGTCGGGATGGCCTTGAACTGCACCGCGTCGCGGTCGCCGAGGATGTCCTCGGCGATCCGGTGGACCAGGTCGATGTCGAAGCCCTCCAGCTCACCGGAGGGGTTGTTCGGGTCGAGGTAGCCCCAGCGGTAGCTGTTGGTGTCGACGCCGACGATCAGACGGCGGTCCTTACGGGCCTTGATGGCGTCGACGGCCGGGGTGCCGTCGTCCCCGCCGGCCGGGGAGAGGCTCTGGTCCTGCGGGTTCTCGCAGTCCTCCGCCTTCGCCTGGCTGACCCGGGCGAGACCATGGCCCGCGGTTGCCGCGTCGTCGTCGCGGTGCTGGGAAAGGGGCAGCAGCAGGGCGAAGGTCACCGTCAGGGCGACGACCAGCGCCATCGCGCCTACGCCGCCCCAGCCGCGCAGGCCGGTGCGCAGGCTCCGCCAGAGGCTGCCTGTGCGGGGCCTCTTGGGGGTGCCTGTGCGGATGTCCGTGCCCCGGAGGTGACCCGAGTCATCGCGTGCGTTCATCGTCGTGCCCCCTCTCACCTGTACTCCGACAGCCTGCGGCCGATGCCGAGGACCGCGCCGGCCGCGCCCAGGACCGCGAGGACCGCGGCGCCGGTCGGGAGGCCGGTCAGCGAGTCACGGCCGTCGCTCGCGGCCTGTTTGAACTCGGTCTGTTCGTGCGCGAGCGCTGCCGCGAGGGCCTTGTCGACGTTGTCGAAGCACACGCTCGTCGGCTCCTTCGCCGCGCCGATGACGCGGTCGCGGGCGGCCTGGTAGTTGCCGTTGTTGTTGTCGTCGCGGGCGACGTCATGGCGGTCCTTCCAGACCTTCATGAAGCCGTTCGCGTCCTGGACGGGCTTCTTGCCGGTCGAGTCGTCCGCGAGATCCTCGGCACGGTTGAGAGCCTTGCCCAGTTGATCGATCTGCTGGTCGTACCCCCACTCGTACGCGTCCACGACCGTGTCGTCGTCGAGTGTCTTCGTGTCCGCGCCGCGGCGGACCAGGGTCAGATTCTCGTCGCTGCGGGCCGTGAGTGAAGCGATGCGGGCCTCGTGCAGCACGGTCAGGGAGCGGACGCCGTGGTCGTAGGAGTCGTTCAGACCCGCCCGGGCGACCGTGTGGCTGACGGCGAGCCACAGCAGAACCACCGTGGCGGCGGCCGTGGCCGTGACGAGGCCGTGGTTCAGGATCCTGTTCGTGCGCTGGTAGTTGCGGCGCTGGGCCCAGGCGAGGGCGGCGAGGGCGACGATGCCGAGGCCTGCGGCGGCCCAGGGGAAGGACTTCGCGTCCGCGTAGTCCTCGCTCAGGCGCTGGTTCTCCGTCTTGTACAGCTTTTCGGCCCTGGGCAGCATGTTCTGCTGCATCATCTCGTTCGCGGCGCGCAGGTACGCGCCGCCGACGGGGTAGCCCTGGCGGTTGTTGGCCCTGGCCGTTTCCACGAGGCCCTTGTACTCCGGGAGGAGTCTGCTGAGTTCCGCGATCGTCTTTGCTGACGGGGAGCCCGGTTCGGAGTTGGCTGCGGCCGTGACGAGTTTGGCCGCGGCCGTGCGGATGTCCTTCTCGTAGCCCTCGCGCATGGCGGGCTTCTCCTGCAGGCCCGCGAGGTAGCCGCTGGCCGCTGCGGTGTTGGCGTCCGCCAGGGAGCGGTAGATGTCGGCCGCGTCCGAGCTGAGGGGCTGGCTGCGGTTGAGGACGTCGTCGGCGGCCGCCCCGCGGTCGGTCATCTGCCAGGCGGCCACGGCGCCGAAGGCGAGGACCAGGGCGGCGAGGAGGGCGCCGATGATGCGGAGGCGGCCCGGTTCGGTGGTGGCGGCCGCGCGGAGTCGGTCCAGACCCTCGGCGAAGGCGGTGCGGCGGGGTGGTGTTGCCGGGGCGGTGGGGCGGCCGTTGGCTGTGGGGGGTGCCGGAGGTGCCGGGGGCGCGGGCTGGGGTGGCACGGACGGCATGGTGGGTGCGCCCTGTGCCGGGTCGTTGCCCGGTGGTGGTGCCGTGCTGCTCTTCGGCGTCTGTGTCACTGTTGACCTCCCCCGTGGCCATCCGTGCCGCAAGTATCGCTGCCGGGACTGACATCCGCACCGGCCTTCGCTGGATCTTGATCGGATCGCAGTGCGGATCCCGGAATTCCGGCACACCGAAACCGCTGTGCACGAGCCCCCTGCCCATGAATACGCCGGGGGAATCTGTTCGGTTCCAGGTTCGAGTGTCGGGGTGGGGCGAGGCCGTTCGGGCAGATGGGGGTCCAGGGGGCGGAGCCCCCTGGCGGGGGCGGGGTTACGGCTCGAAGTGCCGGCGGAGCCGTACGTGCACCTCCGGGAGTGCCCCCACCGCGTCCAGGCCGAGCAGGGCCGCGCCCAGGACCGGGCTTGCCGTGACCACGGTCGGCACGGCCTTGGGGGCGCGGGTGGTGAGCAAGTCGTGGATGGTGTCGATCAGTTGGGGGTGGCGGGCAGCCAGTACGCCGCCGCCCAGGAGCACCGGGGTCGACTCCTCCAGTAGCTCCAGTCGGGTCAGGGCGACCGTCGCCATGGTGACCACTTCGTCGGCGAGGCGGTCCACGAGATCGCGGGCGATCGGGTCACCGGCCGCCGCGGTCGTGAAGAGGACCGGGGTCAGCTCGTGGCGGCGGGCGGGGGCGATGTGTTCGAGGTGCAGGGCCTCGATCAGGGCGTACATGGTGGGCAGGCCGAAGTGGGCGGGGAGCGTGTGCGTCAACGTCGTGGGCGCTCCTCGGCCGTCCTCCGCCCGTGCCGCGTGCCACAGGGCTTCCTCCGCCAGGCCCCAGCCGCCTCCCCAGTCGCCGGAGATGCGGCCCAGCGCGGGGAAGCGGGCTGTACGGCCGTCGGGGCGCATGCCCACGCAGTTGATGCCGGCGCCGCAGACGACGGCCACGCCGCGCGGTTCCGGCACGCCCGCCCGGAGGATCGCGAAGGTGTCGTTGCGGACCTCGACAGTCGTCCCCCACGCGCGTGCGTGCAGTGCCGCCGTCAGTTGTTCCTCCTCCACCGGGAGGTCGGCGTTGGCCAGGCAGGCCGAGACGTGGTCGACGGACGTGACGCCCGCCGCGGCGAAGGCCCGTTCGACTGCTGCGGTCAGGGTGTCCATCGCCGGCTCCACGCCGACCGTGGGTGGGCGGAAGCCGCCGCCGCGGGCCGTTGCCAGCACGGTTCCGTCGGTGGCCACCACTGCCACGTCGGTCTTGCTGTTGCCCGCGTCTACGGCGAGGACACGTGCGGTCAGGCCCACGCGAGATGCTCCCGGTTGTGTGCGATCAATTGGTCGGTGAGGGCTTCGGCGTACTCGTACTGGCCGATCAGGGGGTGGCACAGGAGGGCCTTGAAGACCCGGTCGCGGCCGCCGTGCAGGGCCGCTTCCAGGGCCAGCTGCTCGTAGGCCGTCACCTGGGCCATCAGGCCTGCGTACAGCGGGTCCACGGTCGGTACGGCGAGAGGGACCGGGCCCTTCGCGCCCACCGCTGCCTGCACTTCGATCACCGCGTCGTCGGGGAGGAAGGGGAGCGTGCCGTTGTTGAGGGTGTTGACCACCTGGTAGGGGCTGCCTGATCCGCCGAGGAGGGCTGCTGCCAGGTCGACGGCTGCCTCGGAGTAGTAGGCGCCGCCGCGCTTGGCGAGGAGCTCCGGCTTCTCGTCGAGAGACGGGTCGGCGTACAGGGTCAGCAACTGGCGTTCCATCTCCGCCACTTCCGCGGCCCTGGACGGCTTGGTGCGCAGTTCCCGTACGACTTCGTCGTGCGCGTAGTAGTAGCGCAGGTAGTACGACGGGACCGCGGTCAGGCGGTTCAGCAGGGGGCGGGGGAGGTGGAGGTCGGCGGCGATCGTGTCGCCGTGGTCGGCCAGGAGGCCCGGCAGGACGTCCTCGCCCTCGGGGCCGCCCAGGCGTACGCCCGTCTCCCAGGTGAGGTGGTTGAGGCCCACGTGGTCGAGGTGGATCTCGGAGGCCGGGACGTCGAGCATGGCTGCGAACTTCCGCTGGAAGCCGATCGCCACGTTGCACAGGCCGACCGCCCTGTGGCCCTCCTGGAGCAGGGCCCGGGTCACGATGCCGACCGGGTTGGTGAAGTCGATGATCCAGGCGGTGGGGTTGGTGCGGCGGACGCGGTCCGCGATGTCCAGGACGATCGGGACCGTGCGCAGGGCTTTCGCCAGGCCGCCGGCGCCGGTCGTCTCCTGGCCGACGCAGCCGCACTCCAGGGGCCAGGTCTCGTCCTGCTCGCGGGCCGCCTGGCCGCCGACGCGGAGCTGGAGGAGGACGGCGTCGGCGCCGTCCACTGCCGCGTCCAGGTCGGTGGTGGTGGTGATCCTGCCGTTGTGGGCCTGGCGGGTGAAGATGCGGCGGGCCAGACCGCCCACCAGTTCCAGGCGGTCCTTCGCCGGGTCCATCAGGACCAGTTCCTCGATGGGGAGGGTGTCCCGGAGGCGGGCGAAGCCGTCGATGAGTTCGGGGGTGTAGGTCGAGCCTCCGCCGACCACGGTGAGTTTCACTGCGAGATGCCTCGCTTCCCGGTGCGGGGGACGATGATCATCGGCCGGAGGGCCGGGGGTTGTCCCCCGGGGAGATGCTGCATGAATGGTTCAACCCTTTACTCCGGTGAGCGTGACGCCCTCGACGAAGGCCTTCTGCGCGAAGAAGAACACGAGGATCACGGGGGCCATGACCAGGACCGTGGCGGCCATGGTGAGGTTCCAGTCGGTGTGGTGGGCGCCCTTGAACGACTCCAGGCCGTAGGAGAGGGTCCAGGCGCCCGGGTTCTCGGACGCGTAGATCTGGGGGCCGAAGTAGTCGTTCCACGCGTAGAAGAACTGGAACAGGGCCACTGCGGCTATGCCCGGTTTCGCCATGGGAAGGACCACCCGCAGGAGTGTGCGGAGTTCACCGCAGCCGTCGACCCTCGCCGCGTCCAGGTACTCGTTCGGGATCGTCATCAGGAACTGGCGCAGCAGGAAGATCGAGAACGCGTCGCCGAACGCCATCGGGATGATCAGCGGCCACAGGGTTCCCGAGAGGTCCAGCTGCTTCGCCCAGAACAGGTACATCGGAATGATGACCACCTGGGGCGGCAGCATCATCATCGAGATGACCAGCATCAGGGACAGGTTCCGGCCGCGGAAGCGGAACTTGGCGAGCGCGTACGCCACCGGGATCGACGACACGACGGTGAGGAGCGTGCCCAGGCCCGCGTAGAGCAGCGTGTTCTTCCACCAGGTCAGGAAGCCGGGGGTGTCGAAGACCTTGGCGTAGTTGCCCCACTCCCAGGTGCCCGGCACCAGGTCGCGGGTGAGTGCCTGCTGGTCGCTCATCAGCGAGGTCAGGACGACGAACACGAAGGGCAGGGTGAAGAAGAGCGCGGCCGCGAGGCCGAGGGAGTGGATCGCGATCCACTCCAGGAGCGCCCTGCGACGGGCGGTGCGCTCGGCGGTGGTCGGGGCCTCCAACTGCGCGGGTTTGTCCAGTACTTGGGTCATGGTCAGTCACCTGCCTGGATCAGTCCGCCCCGGCGCCGCATCAGCAGCGCGGTGAAGGCCATGGCGAGGGCGAACAGTACGAGGGCGACCACGCAGGCCGAGCCGTAGTCGAAGCGCTGGAAGCCGAGGTTGTAGACAAGCTGGGGGAGGGTCAGGGTCGACTTGTCGGGGTAGCCCGGTTCGAACTGCTGGCCGGAGCCGCCGATGATCCCGGAGGCGACCTTTCCGGCGACCAGCGGCTGCGTGTAGTACTGCATCGTCTGGATCACGCCCGTGACCACGGCGAACATCACGATCGGCGAGATGTTCGGTAGCGTGACGTAGCGGAACCGCTGCCAGGCCGAGGTGCCGTCCAGCTCCGCCGCCTCGTACTGCTCCTTGGGTACGTCGAGCAGCGCGGCCATGAAGATGACCATGAGGTCGCCCACGCCCCACAGCGCCAGCGCGGTGAGGGCCGGCTTGGACCAGGCGGGGTCCGTGAACCAGCCGGGGGTCGGCAGGCCCAGGCCGTCGAGGACCGAGTTGACCGGGCCGGTGCCGGGGTTGAGGAGGAAGACGAAGGCCAGCGTCGCGGCGACCGGCGGAGCCAGGTACGGCAGGTAGAAGAGGGTGCGGAAGACGCCCGCGCCGGTCTTGATCTTGGTGATGAGCAGGCCGATGCCCAGGCCGAACACCACCCGGCAGGTCACCATCACCAGCACCAGCCAGAGCGTGTTGCGCAGCGCCGGCCAGAACATCGGGTAGTCGTCGAAGACGTAGGCCCAGTTGCCCAGGCCGCGGAAGACCGGTGTGCCGAAGCCGTCGTACTTCATGAAGGAGAAGTACACGGTGGACACCAGCGGGTAGGCGAAGAAGACGCCGAAACCTATGAGCCACGGTGACAGGAAGGCCACCGTTCGAAGCGCCGACCTGCGGCGCTTCGCGCGGAGAGTGTGCGTGGACATCGACGGAGCTACTTCGCCTGCTCGATGTCGGTGTCGATCTGCTCGGCGGTCTTCTCCAGGCCGGCCTTCAGGTCCTTCACCTTGCCGGACTCGTACTGGTAGCCGAAGTCCTGAAGGGTCGTCTGGTACGTCGAGCCGTTGACGGAGGCCGGCGGGGTGTTCGAGTGCTCGTTCTGCGCGATGTCCAGGAACGTCTTGAAGCCGGGGTCCACCTTCAGGTCGGGCGACTTCAGGGCGGCGAACGTGGAGGGCACGTTGTGGATGGCGTTGGCGAAGGAGACGACGGCCTCGGTGTCGGTCGTCAGGTACTTCACCAGCTCCCAGGCCGCGTTCTGCTTCTTGCTCTGCGGGGCGATGCCGATGATCGTGCCGGAGAGGAAGCCCTTGCCGTACTCGTCGGCCTCGTCGTCGGCGACGGGCATCGGGGCGGTGCCGACCTCGAAGTCGACGCCGGCCTGCTGGGTCATGCCCAGGCGCCACTCGCCGTCGAGCTGCATGGCCACCTGGCCGGTCTGGAACGGGTGCTTGGCGCCCCACTCGTCACCGAAGGTGTTGCGGTACTTCTCCAGCTTCGCGAAGCCGCCGAGGTCGTCGATGAGCTTCTTCTGGTACGTGAACATCTCGGCGAAGGCCGGGTCCTTGGCGATGTTGGACTTGCCGTCCTTGTCGAAGTAGGCGTGGTCCCACTGGGACATGTAGTGGTCCACGACCGTCTCGTAGCCGTGGTAGGTCGGCATGAAGCCGAGCTGCTCATAGCTGTCGCCCTTGGCCTTCGTCAGCTTCTTGGCGACCGTGGCGAACTCCGACCAGGTCTTCGGCGGGGACTTGATGCCCGCCTTCTCGAAGGCGTCCTTGTTGTAGTAGAGCCCGTAGGCGTCGCCCAGCAGGGGCAGGGCGCAGCGGGTGCCCTCGAACTGGGTGTAGTCGAGCATCGGCTTCGGGATGAGCTTGTCGAGGTCGAGCTTCGACTTCTCGATGAAGGGCTTGAGGTCGAGGAAGGCGCCCGAGGAGCAGAACTTGCCGATGTTGGAGGTCGTGAACGACGACACCACGTCGGGGCCGCTCGAACCGCCCGCGCGCAGGGCCTGGTTGAGCTTGTCGTCGTTGATGTTGCCGACGACCTTCACCGTGATGTTCGGGTGGGCTTTCTCGAAGCGGTCGACGTTCTCCTGGATCGCCTTGACCTCGGCGGGTGCGCTCCAGCCGTGCCAGAAGGTGATCGTCGTCCTGGCGTTGGGGTCGTCGCCGGCGGCGGACTCCGACTGGCCGGTACAGGCCGTGGCGAGGAGGGCCAGGGAGGCGGTGGCGGCGAGGGCGGCTGCTGCCTTGCGGGTGGGTGAGGGTATGACGTTCCAGGACTTTCCGGGCATGGCGAGGTCTCCCAAGGGCGGGAACGGGGTGGGTGAGGGAAGGCGGGGGGTGAGTCAGGGGGCGCGGAGGGGGAGGTGAGCCGGGGGAGCGGGGCCGTCAGCGGGTGGTGTCGAAGACCTCGTCGCGTGTGGTCGCGAGCGCGCTCTCCAACGCGCCCCGCAGCACCGGGTGTTCACGTACGTCGCCGACGACCAGCCTGGGGCGGGCCGCGGCCAGTTCCTCCAGCTCGGACTGGACGAGGGCGCGCAGCACCTCACCACCGGAGGTGAGGGAGGCGCCGCTGAGGACGATGAGTTCGGGGTCGAGGACGGAGACCAGGGAGGCGAGACCGGTGGCCAGCCGGGTCGCATAGGTCTGCAGGAGCAGCCGGTGCGGGTCGCTGTCCTCGGTGGCGGCCCGTTCGACGAGGGTGGCGGCGGCCTCGGCGTACGGCGTCGACGGGATGTCACCGATGCCGAGTTCGCGGGCGAGCCGGGGGATCGCCTGCGAACCGGCCAGCTCCTGGTAGCCGCCGCTGTTGGCTTTGGTGACCTGCCGGACCAGGGGTGTGCCGGGAACCGGCAGGAAACCCACCTCGCCGGCGCCGCCGGTCCAGCCGCGGTGCAGCCGGCCGCCGAGGATCAGGGCGGCGCCGAGGCCGCCCTCGTTCCACAGCAGTACGAAGTCCTCGTGGCCGCGGGCCGCGCCGAGCCGCTGCTCGGCCACCGCCGCGAGGTTGACGTCGTTCTCGTACTCGACCGGCATCGGCAGGGCCGCGGCGAGTTCGTCCAGGAGCGCGGGGGTGTGCCAGCCGGGGAGGTGGGAGGCGTAACGCAGCCGGCCCGTGTTGGGGTCGAAGGCGCCGGGGGTGCCGATGACGAGCCGGTGGACGTCGTCGCGGGCGAGGCCCGCCGCCTTCACCGCGCCGTCCAGGGCGTCGGTGACCTGCCGGACCACGGGCTGGGCCGGGCGCCTGCCGGGGGTGGGCAGTTCGTACGACCCGACCGTGCGGCCCGTGACGTCGGCGACGGCGGCGAGGATGCGTTCGGGGGTGACATCGAGCCCCGCGGCGTACGCGGCGGCCGGGTTGACCTCGTACAGCTGGGCGCCCGGGCCGGGGCGGCCCTCCGTGGTGCCGGTCGCCAGGACGAGGCCGGCGGCCTCCAGGCGGGCCAGCAGCTGGGAGGCGGTCGGCTTGGACAGGCCGGTGAGCTTGCCGATCCGCGTGCGGGACAGCGGCCCGTGCTCCAGGAGGAGATCCAGGGCGGCACGGTCGTTCATGGCGCGCAGGACGCGCGGGGTGCCCGGCGTGCCGGCGGTTCCTGCCATGGGGATCGACACCTGCCTTTCGGCTGACCAGTTTCTCAGCGAGCTACGAGGGAAGTCCATCCAGGATCACTGTTAGGAAAGTTTCCTATCTGCTGCCCAGGAAAGTAAGCCCGGCAGGAAGGCGGCGTCAAGAGAGCTGGTCCGGCAGGCAACAGAGTCGTTACTTGAGGGCGCTGCGGTCGGCCGCGAGCTCGTGCCGCGGGAGCAGGAGCGGGGTCGCCAGCAGCAGGACCCCGGCGAGGGCGATCGCCGCGCGCGTGCCGGTCAGCGCGGCCAGCAGGCCCCACAGTGCCGTCGCCGCCGCGGTGGCCGTCTTGCCGGTGATCGACCATGCCGTCAGGGTGCGGGTGGTGCGGTCAGGCGGGGTCTGGTCGAGGCGGGTGGTGGCGAGCACCGGGTTGTAGACGCCGATGCAGGTGATCAGGCCGAACTCGACGACCATGACGAGGAGGAGGCCCGGCGTGCCCGGCCCGATGAAGGCCAGGCCGACGGGCCAGATCGCGCGCAGGGTGCCCGCGGTCAGAAGCACGCGGCGCCGGCCGTGCCGGGCGACCAGGCGCCGGGACAGGCGTGAGCCCAGCAGGCCGCCCAGACACGGCACGGCGAAGGCGAGGCCGTACTGCCAAGGGGCAAAGCCGAGTTGGCCGAGCATCAGGACGGCGAGCAGCGGGGCCGGCGCCATGATCAGGGCGTTGACCAGGACCGTGTTGAGGAACAGCGGGCGCAGGGTGGGGTGGCCGAGGATGTGCCGCCAGCCGGCCGGGAGGTCGCTCATCCGCGGGCCTGAGGGGGTGCCCGGGGGCGGCTGGTGCCGTCCCGCCTGCTGCCCGGCGCTCTGTTGCCCTTCCTTACCGCCGATCGCCCGGATCCCCAGTGCCGACAGCAGATAGCTGACCGCGTCCACCAGCACCGTCGTCATCGGGCCGAAGACACCGACCGCGACCCCGCCGAGCGGTGGGCCGAGTGCGGTGGTCGTCCAGGTCGTGGCCTCGAAGCGGCCGTTCGCCGCGAGCAGGTCCTCCGGCGGCACCAGGGATTTCAGATACGCGCCGCTCGCCGCGCCGAACGTGATGTCCGCCGTGGCGACGACCACGGACACCACCAGCAACTGGCCGAGGGCGAGCGCGTCCAGTGCGAACGCGGCGGGGATGCTCAGCAGGGCCGCGCACCGGATCAGGTCCGCCGCGATCATCACCGGCCGCTTCCGGCGGAACTCCACCCACGCCCCGAGCGGCACCGCGACCACGGCCCCCACCGCGAGGCCCGACGCCGCCAGCAGCGCGACCTCGGTCGCTCCGGCATGCAGTACGACGACCGCGATCAGCGCGAAGGCGTCGAAGGCCAGCCGCGTCCCGAAGGAGCTGACCGCGTAGGCCGCCCACAGCCACCCGAACGCCCGCCCCATCCCCCGCCCGCCCGTCACCGTCCGGACCCTACTCCAGGCCGGTGGCGGTCTGTTCGGGACCGTTCAGTCCTGGAGGAAGGGGGACGTGTCCAGGGTGGGGTAGGGGGCGGGGAGGGGGAGGGGGGCGCCGAGGTCGACCTTGGTGTCGGTGTCGTAGTAGGCCTGGGTGGGGTCGTCGCCGGGGAGGACCGGGTCCGTGTAGCAGTGGGCGGTCTTGGTGTTGCGGTTGACGAGGGCGTAGACGGAGATCCCAGCGGCGGCGTACGTGGCCAGCTTGGCGCCGGTGTCGATCGCGTGGTTGGTGGATGTGACCTCGCCGACCAGCGCGACCATGTCGATGGGGTACCAGCCCTTGTGCATCCTCAGGTATGAGTCATCCAGTTCGGTGGGCTCGCGGTGCAGGACGTAGAAGTCGGGAATCACCAGAGCCATGGTGCTGCCGTCCTGGTGTGCGGCACGGAATCCCATGCCCATGCCTGCCAAGTCCAGTCCGGCCATGTGGAGCTGGAGGGTGAGTCCGACAGCGCCCTTGCTGTGGTTGTAGTCCGGCTGCGGCGGCACGATGACCGTCCCCTCGACGTACTCGGGTCGAATCGGCGCCACGGACGCTTCTTCGAACGCGATCAACAGATCGATGGGGTCCTGCGTCATGACCGTCTCCATGATGGGTTCGGCACTCATCCCTGGTTCTCCTCGTCATGCTGATGCCAGGCTAAGCCCGCACCGGGTGCCCCGCCCGAACGATGGGGCACCCCGTGCGCTCCCCGCGCCGGAATGCCCCAACCGTTCACTCGAACGAGTGTGCTGAACCGTTCCCGCGATCCCGGCCCTACTTCGTCACGCTCGGCGGCGTCAGCGGAGTGGCCGCCACGGACTGCGGGGAGGTGGTGCTGGCGTAGGCCGAGGGGGCCGCCATGCCCGCCGTCGGGTCGGCCGCGGCCTCCTCCTCCAGCGCCAGGGGGGCGCGGCCGACGATCGGGATGTCGGCGGCGTCGAAGGCGCGCTTGATGCGCCAGCGCAGTTCGCGTTCGACGGTCAGGGACTTGCCCGGCATCGTCTTCGCCGAGACGCGTACGACCATCGAGTCCAGCAGCACGCTGTCCAGGCCGAGGACCTCGATCGGGCCCCAGAGGAGCTCGTTCCAGGGCTCCTCCTTGCTCATCCGCTCGGCGACCTCGTCGATGGTGGCCCTGACCTTGTCCAGGTCCTCGGAGGAGCGGACGGTGACGTCCACGCCGGCCGTCGACCAGCCCTGGGACAGGTTGCCGATGCGCTTGACCTCACCGTTGCGGACGTACCAGATCTCGCCGTTGTCGCCGCGCAGCTTGGTCACGCGCAGGCCGACCTCGATGACCTCGCCGGCGGCGACGCCCGCGTCGATCGTGTCGCCGACGCCGTACTGGTCCTCGAGGATCATGAAGACGCCGGAGAGGAAGTCGGTGACGAGGTTGCGGGCACCGAAACCGATCGCGACGCCCGCGACACCGGCGGAGGCCAGCAGCGGTGCGAGGTTGATCTCGAAGGCGGACAGGACCATCAGGGCGGCCGTGCCCATGATCACGAAGCTGGCCACCGAACGCAGCACCGAGCCGATCGCCTGCGAGCGCTGACGGCGGCGCTCGACATTGACGAGCAGCCCGCCGAGGGCCGTGCCGTCCACCGCCTGGGCGGTGCGGTTCATCCGGTCGATGAACTTGGTGATCGCCCGCCGGATCACCACTCTCAGCACCGCCGCGATGGCCAGGATCAGCAGGACCCTCAGGCCTATCGCGAGCCAGGTCGACCAGTTCTGCTCGACCCAGGTCGCGGCCTGGGACGCACTCTCGTGAGCGTCCTTGATCGTGGGAACCGCCGGGGTGGTCGTCTCCGAGGGCGTTGGCGACGGCGTCGGACCGGCAGCCAGTAGGACGGCGGACAGGGACACGGCAGGTACCTCCAGTGCAGCGGCCCGCCCCGTCGGTAGATGGTCAAGGTCACGAAAGGGTCACCGGCGGGGCAGACCCACCACACTAACGGGGCATCGTGTGTGGATCGTCGCCATGTTCGAGGGAGGAATCGTGCCCACGTGGGGATGAACTGGTGGGATGAACCGTTCATCGCCCAGGGGATGAATCAGATGTGGTCGAAAACACTCTCAGCCCGTTACCGGGACATGGTGGCGCTTTCACCAGGCGAGAGGGGAGACTGACTACAGATCGTCCCGGCGCGAGCCACGCGCCGCCGACGCCCAAGGAGGCATCCGTGCCGCATGTCCTGGTCCTCAACGCGTCGTACGAGCCGCTCGGCGTCGTACCGCTCCGCCGCGCGCTCGTCCTCGTCCTCGAGAACAAGGCCGTATGCCTCGAGGAGTCCGGCGCCTTCATGCACAGCGCAACCGTCACAGTCCCCGCACCCAGCGTGGTCCGGCTCAAGCGATTCGTCCGGGTTCCCTATCGGGGGCCCGTTCCTCTTACCCGCAGGGCGCTCTTCGCGCGCGACGGGGGCCGGTGCATGTACTGCGGTGGCGTCGCAACCAGCGTCGACCATGTCATTCCGCGCAGCCGCGGGGGCAAGCACGTCTGGGACAACGTGGTGGCGTCCTGCCGCCGCTGCAACCACGTGAAGGCCGACCGGCATCTGTTCGAAATCGGCTGGCGGCTGCGCCACAAACCCGCTCCACCCACCGGCCTCGCCTGGCGCATCATCGGCACCGGGCATAGGGACCCGCGCTGGCTGCCGTACTTGCAACCGTACGGCGCCGAGGACGCCATGGCCCGGATCGACGGCATTTCCGCCTGACGACCCGGGCCTTCGCATACCTGGCATGCGGCGGACGGCGTCCGGCCCCGAGGGTCCCCCGTGCCCCCGGGGCCGTCCGTTCACGCGGCCGTACGGCCGTCTCACGCGTAGCGCAGCTCCGCCGGCCGCACCGACCGCCGCAGCAGCGGCAGGGACGTGGCCGCGGCCAGCAGACACGCGGCGTAGACGGCGAGCGGGACCACGAGGGCCAGGAACGGCACGTCCGGCGCCGTGTGCTCCGAGGCGACCGCGGCGTACCACGCGCTGATCGTCATGCCGCCGAGGCCCGCCACCGCGACGGCGGGTGCCAGCGGCAGCGCGGTCTCCAGCAGCAGCGCCCGCCGCAGCACCGCGCTCGGCACACCGGCGGCGGCCTGTGCGGCCAGCCCGCGGCGCCGGGTGGCCAGCGACTCGGCGGTGCCGACGGCCAGCGCCGACAGGACGAGGGCGAGGGCGACGAGGATCGCGGCGCCCGTGAGGTCGAGGCCGTTCGTGTAGTAGTCCATGCTCATGCCGAGCCGGCCGGCGCGGCGCATGGCCCGCAGATCGGCGAGCAGCACCTCCCGGACGCCCACGAAGCTGGAGCCCACGACCGTGACCAGCAGCACGCCCGCATGCGTACGGGCCGCCGCCCACGGGTCGTCGCGCAGCCGCGCCGCGGCGATCAGCAGCGCCGGGCGCCGGGCCCGGTCGGCGAAGGCCTCGCCCAGGCGCCGGGAGGACGCACCGGCCAGCCACAGCGAGGCGGCCGCGATCAGCAGGGTCACGGTGCCGACCGTGAACGGGACGACGGTGAAGCCCAGGCGATTGGCGCGGTAGGGCGCCGCGGCGACCGCTACCGTCGCCGACGCCGCCAGCAGCGCGAGCAGCCCGGTGACCAGCCCGAACACCCGCCCCGGACCCCGGGCCGGCCGCACCCGCCGCACCCGGCCCAGCGGCGAGGCCACCACACGCCGTAGCGAGAGCGCGCTCACGGCGGCGCCCAGCACCGGGACGGCCACGGCGACCAGGGCGATGCCGAGCCATGCCAAGGGCTCGGGGGTCTGCCACACGCGCAGCAGCATCAGGACGCAGAAGACGGTGGCCACGGCCGAGCCGGCCAGACAGGCCAGCCCCGCCTCCAGCGCCGCGATCCGCCGCACCTGGGCGGGCGTGGCCCCCGCGAGCCGCAGTGCGGCCAGGCGCCGGTCGCGGTGCACCGCACCCACGCGGGCGCACTGCCCGAGGAACCCGAGCACCGGCACCAGCAGCATCAGCAGTGCGACGATCACGCCCTGCCGGTCGCTGGGCTGGTTGAGGAGGCCGGCGCCGAACGAGACCGAGTACTGCCCGTCGATCGCGGCGAGCGTGGCGACCGCCAGCCCGATCCCGGTCGCACCTCCCGCCCCCACCGCCGTCAGAACGACCCGCCACCACTCGCGCCGGTCGGACCCCCGGGTGAGCAGCCAGGCAAGCCGGAGGTCGGCGCTCAGCCGGTTTCTCATGCCGCCACCTCCAGCGGCGTCACGGTGCCGTCGGCCAGCCGTACCTCGCGGTCCGCGTACGCCGCCACCTGGGCGTCGTGCGTGATCAGCAGCACCGCCGTGCCCGACTCGCGGGCCGTGTGCGTCAGGGCCGTCATCACCTGCTCACCAGCCAGGGAGTCCAGCGCTCCGGTCGGCTCGTCCGCGAAGACGATCCTCGGGCCGGTGACCAGGGCCCGTGCCAGGGCCGCCCGCTGGGCCTGGCCGCCGCTCATCTCGCCGGGCCGCAGCTCCTCCTGCCCGCGCACCCCGAACCGCTCCAGCCACTCACCGGCCTTCGCCTGCGCCTCCTGCCGACGGGCACCCGCGAGCAGCAGCGGCAGCGCGACATTGTCCAGGGCCGTCAGCTCGGGGATCAGCTGCCCGAACTGGAAGACCACGCCGAACTCCGTACGCCGCAGCTCGCTCAGCCGCTCCTCGGGCAATCGGTCCAGCCGCTCCCCGTCGTACGTCACGGAGCCGGTGTCCGGGCGGACGATGCCGGACAGGCAGTGCAGCAGCGTCGACTTCCCGCTGCCGCTGGCGCCGGTGACGGCGAGGATCTCGCCGGCCCGCAGCTCGACGCGGGCGCCGCGCAGTGCGTGGGTACTGCCGTGCGCCTTGACGAGGTCACGGGCCACCAGAAGCGGCACCGGGTTTCCCCCTGAGTTGCTCATACTGCGTCGACCTCCGCGGTCAGAGTGGTGAGCCGGGCCGCCGTGGTCGTCATCCAACGGAGGTCGGCGTCGAGGTGGTTGAGGGCGTAGTCCGCCGAGAGCACGGTCGCGAGATCGGTGCCCGGCGCGGCCTTGACCGCCGTGAGCTGCCGCATCCGCTCCATGTGGGCGGCACGCTGGGCGCGCAGATAGGCCTCGGGGTCGCCGCCGGACAGGATCGACACGACGACCTTGGCGAAGATCTCGTTCGTCACGAACGGCGCGGGCGGCGCGATCTCCCCGGCCCACTGAGCCAGTTCGAGCGCGCCGTCGTCCGTCGCGCGGTACATGGTCCGCTCCGGGCCGCCGTCCGAGTCGGTGCCGTCGACCTCGGCGAGGCCGTCGCGGACCAGCCGCTGCAAGGTCGTGTAGACCTGCCCGTAGGCCAGCGGGCGGGCCTGCGGGAAGCGTTCGTCGTGCCGTCGCTTGAGGTCGTAGCCATGGCTCGGCCCCGTGGCGAGCAGCCCCAGCAGGATGTGGCGGGTGCTCATACGAAGCATTATGTACTGAGTGCATGTACTGAGTGAATAGTGATCAGCAAGAAAGCCCGGAAAACCGCAGGACCGGAACAGGATGTGCGGAACAGAATGTGATGAGAGGCACGTTGTTCGTCTCTGTACGTCTGCCACCGCGCCCGCTGGGTAGGGACGGCGGTAACCCGCACGCCGTACTCGAAGAGGAGGCCCCCGTGGCCACTGCATCGGCCCTTTCCAAACCCGAGGCGCCCAGCGAGACCGAGATGCACGAAGGCGTCTTCACCGAACCCGAGATGTACGCCTGTGTCTTCAGCTCCGAGGGCGCCTGCACCGAGACTCCGCTCACCAGCGAACCACCCCTGCCCGACGCCGAGCCCCTCACCAGCGAACCGCCGCTCGCGGACGCCGCACCGCTGACGAGTGAGGCGGCGACCTGGGACATGGGCATGGACATGGGTATGGACACCGGTATGGACATGGACATGTATCCCACGAGGCCGTAGATGACAGGACAGCGGTCGGCCGAAGCCCCTGCCGAGGACCCAGAGGGTCCCGAAGATCCCCCCTCCGACGACCTGTCGCGGCTCGCCGAGCTGCACGGCGTCGCCACCTCCTACCAGCCGACCGCCGACCGTACGGTCACGGCCTCCGTCACCGCACTCACCCTCGCCCTGGCCGCCCTGGACGTCGACGCGAGCACACCCGCGTCCGTCAGTGCCGCGCTGGCCGTGCGGGAGCGTGAGCTGCGCGAGCGGCTGCTGCCGCCGACGGTGGTGTGCCGGCCCGGCGCCGAGCCCCTGGCGACGGCCGCGCTGCCGTCCGGCACCCGGCTGCACATCGAGACCGAACAGGGCGACACCCGCGCCGCCGTCGACCGACTCCCGCCCGCCGACCAACTCCCGTCCGGCGTCCACCGATTGACCGTCACGACACCGGACGGCCGCACGGCGACGAGCCACCTGGTCGTCGCCCCGGCCCGGTTGCCCACGCCCACCGCACGCTCGTACGGCCTTCTCGTCCAGCTCTACTCCCTCCTCTCCCGCCACTCCTGGGGCATGGGCGACCTCGGTGATCTCGGCGAGCTCGCCGCCTGGGCCGGCCGGGCGCTCGGTGCCGGATTCGTGCAGGTCAACCCGCTGCACGCGGCCGTACCCGGAGCACCAACCGACCCTTCGCCCTACCGCCCGTCCTCCCGCCGTTTCCCCGACCCGGTGCATCTGCGGGTCGAGGACGTGCCCGAGTTCGCCCATGTCGAGGACCGCGAGCGCGTGCGGGCCCTGCTGGAGCGGGCCGGGCGGCTGCGGGAAGCGGTGCTGGAGAAGGGGGAGTTGATCGACCGGGACGCCGTGTGGGAGGCGAAGCGGGAGGCGCTGGAACTGGTGCGCGAGGTGCCGCTCGGACCCGGGCGGCGGGCCGCCTACGTCGACTTCCTCGCGCAGGAAGGCCAGGCGTTGGAGGACCACGCCACGTGGTGCGCACTGGCCGAGGTGCACGGCTCGGACTGGCGGCGGTGGCCGGAGGGCCTGCGGGATCCGCGCTCGCCCGAAACCGCGCGTGCGCGGGGCGAGTTGATGGACCGGGTCGACCTCCACTGCCGGCTCGCCTGGCTCACCGACACCCAGCTGACCGCCGCCCAGCGGATCGCGCGGGAGGCGGGGATGCCGGTCGGGATCGTGCACGACCTCGCGGTCGGGGTGCATCCCGAGGGCGCGGACGCCTGGGCGCAGCAGGAGTACTTCGCGGCCGGGATGTCGGTGGGCGCCCCGCCGGACGCCTTCAACGCCCGCGGCCAGGACTGGGGGCTGCCGCCCTGGCGGCCGGACCGGCTGGCCGAGTCGGGGTACGAGCCGTACCGCCGCCTGTTGCGGGCGCTCTTCCGCTACGCGGGCGCGCTGCGGATCGACCACGTCATGGGATTGTTCCGGCTCTGGTGGGTGCCGCAGGGGCAGGCGCCGACGGAGGGGACGTACGTCCGCTACGACGCCGAGGCCATGCTCGCGATCCTGGTGCTGGAGGCCTCTCGGGCCTCGGCGGTGGTGATCGGGGAGGACCTCGGCACGGTCGAGCCGGGCGTGCGGGAGGCGCTGCGTTCGCGGGGCGTGCTCGGCACCTCGGTGCTGTGGTTCGAGCGGGACTGGGACGGCGACGGCCGCCCCCTGCCACCGGAGTCCTGGCGCGCCGACTGCCTCGCCACCGCCACCACGCACGACCTGCCGTCCACCGCGGCCCGCCTCACCGGCGAACATGTCGAACTGCGCGACAGCCTCGGCCTGTTGACCCGCCCCCTGGAGCAGGAGCGCGCGGAGGCGGCGGCCGACACCGGTGAGTGGCTGGCGCTGCTGTCCCGGCTGGGGCTGATGCGCGGCACGCACGGCGGGCACTGCGCCTCGGAGGAGGAGGCCGAGATCCAGGCCGTCCACCGCTTCCTGCTGCGCACCCCGGCCCGCATGGTCGGCATCTGGCTCCCGGACGGCGTGGGCGACCGCCGCCCGCAGAACCTGCCGGGCACGTGGGACCAGTACCCGAACTGGCGGCTGCCGATCGCGGACGCGCAGGGGAGGGCGATGACGCTGGAGGAGCTGGCGGCGTCGCCGAGGCTGCGGGCGCTGGTGGAGGTGCTGCGGGGAGACGCACGACGGCACGGCTAGCCGGGACGGTCCGGCCCTGCGACGTCCGGCGTCCGCAGCGCCGGGTGCTCATTACGGCACCCCCCGGACGCGCGGCCCCCGGCGGCGTTCGGTACTTTTGGCCCCGTGGACAAGAAGAACGCCCTGCGCGCCGGCGCCCTGGCTGCCGGTACGACGCTGATGATGCTGCTCATGTCGTCCCCCGCGCTCGCGCTCACGCGTGACGACGGCGACGACCCCGGTCAGGGCCTGAGCGTCATGGAGACGCTGGGCCAGTTCGTCTTGGCCCCGATCGTGCTGTTCGCGGTCATCGCGGGCCTCGTGATGGTCCTGGACCGCTCCACGGACCGCCGGCCGAAGGCGAAGGCCAAGGCGAAGGCCTGATCCGCGCGGTCCGACCGACCCCGCTTCCGTCGAGGGCGCCGGCCCCGTCGTACGTACGTGCATCCGCCGTACGTGGACGAGGCCGGCGCCCTCGGTGTGTTCTGCGGGTCTTCTGCGGCGGGTGACTCTCACGCCGGGTACGGCGCGGTCAGATACCGCTGCACCGTGGGCGCGAGCCAGGCCACGATCTCCTCGGGCACCAGCGCCACGGAGGGCGGGAACCGCAGGACGTAGCGCGTGAGCGCCAGCCCGAGCAGCTGCGACGACGCCAGCGCGGCCCGGGCCGGGGCCTGCTCGGGATCGGGGCACACCCGACGGGCGACCGGCAGCAGCTGGTCCGCGAAGATGCCCTGCATGCGCTCCGCCCCGGCCTGGTTGGTCGCGCCGACCCGGAGCAGGGCCGTGAGCACCTCGTTCTCCTCCCACATGGCCAAGAAGTGGGTCACGAGCGCCCGGCCGACGTCGTCGCGGGAGAGCGATGCCGGTTCCGGCAGCTTCAGATCGATGGCGACCGCCGCCGCGAAGAGCCCCTCCTTGTTGCCGTAGTAGCGCATCACCATCGACGGGTCGATGCTCGCGTGCTTGGCGATCGCGCGGATGGTGGCGCGCTCGTAACCGTCAGCCGCGAAGCGCTCGCGGGCCGCGTCGAGGATCGCCGTGCGCGTGGCGTCGGAGCGGCGCGGGGTGGGGGCAGGGTCGGCGGGGCTGCTCTGCGTCATGCCAACAATCGTATGCCAACGTCTGTAGGCCAACAAGTGTTGACAAGCTTGGGAGGCCGGTTCTACGGTTGCCAACAAGCGTTGACCAACAAGCGTTGGCATCAGGAGGCCACCATGACCGCCACGAACGGCACGAACGGCACCGGCTCCACCCACCCCGTCCTCGTCATCGGCTCCGGCCCCACCGGTCTCCTCCTCGCGAGCGACCTCGCCGCCGCCGGTGTGCGCGTCACCCTCGTCGAGCGGCGCCCGCACGGCATCAGCAACCTCTCCCGCGCCTTCGGTGTGCACGCCCGCACCCTGGAGCAGCTCGACGCCCGCGGCCTCGCAGACGGACTGATCGCCACCGGCAGCACCATCACCGAGCTGCGACTGTTCCGCCGCCTCTCCCTCGACCTCGGCACGCTGCCGTCGCGTTTCCCGTTCCTGCTCATCACCCCGCAGTACGAGGTGGAGCGGCTGCTGGAGCGGCGGGCGCGCGAGCTCGGCGTCGAGTTCCTCTTCGAGAGCGAGGTCGTGGGGCTGCGCCAGGACGACGACGGGGTCGACCTCGACGTGCGCGGCCCGGACGGGGCGGTCGTCACCCACCGCGCGGCCTACGTCGTAGGCGCGGACGGCCATCGCAGCGCCGTCCGTCAGGCGGTCGGCCTGCCCTTCCCCGGCGTCTCCGTCATCAAGTCCCTGTTCCTCGCGGACGTCCGGCTCGCCGAGCAGCCCGCGAGCGTGCTCACCGTCAACGGCGCGGGTGACTCCTTCGCGATGATCGCGTCGTTCGGCGACGGCTGGTACCGCGTCATGGGCTGGAACCGCCGCCACGAGGTCCCCGACGACGCCCCGCTCGACCTCGCCGAGGTCAAGGAGGTCACCCGCCGCGCCCTCGGCACCGACTACGGCATGCACGACGCCCGCTGGCTCTCCCGCTTCCACAGCGACGAGCGGCAGGCGCCGCGGTACCGGGTCGGGCGGGTCTTCCTCGCCGGCGACGCCGCGCACGTCCACTCGCCGGCCGGCGGCCAGGGCATGAACACCGGCCTGCAGGACGCGGCCAACCTCGGCTGGAAGCTCGCCGCGGTCGTCAACGGCCGACAGCCCGTGAGCCTGCTGGACACCTACCAGGCCGAACGTCACCCCGTCGGCAAGGCGGTGCTGCGCAGCAGCGGCGGGCTGGTCCGGCTGGCCCGCGCACAGAGCCTCGCACTGCGCGCAGTACGCGCCCTGTTCTCCGCCTTCGTCAACGCCGCCCGGCCCGCCCAGGCGAAGGCCCTGGCCCAGATCTCGGGCATCGGGTACAAGTACGCCGCCCCACGCGGCTCCCACCGCCTGGTCGGTACCCGCGTCCCCGATGTGGCTCTCGGGAGCGGCCGTCTGTACGAGGCCCTGCGGGGCGGGCGGTTCGTGCTGATCCTCCCGCAGACCGGGGAGGCGCCCGAGGTGCAGAACGGCCGCAAGGACCGGCTCACCGTGGAGCGTTGGGCGAGCGGCAGCCGTACGGCCGTGCTCGTGCGGCCCGACGGATACGTGGCGTGGGCTGCGGACGCGGCCGACGCGCGGGCGGTGGAGGCGGCGGTCGCCGAGCATGTGGGGTGAGCGGAGGCCCTGTGTGACCTTTCAGTTCTGCTGAAAGAAGTGCTCGAAAAGTTTCGATGGACGCGACAGATGGCGCGCTGCGACGGTGGACGCGTCATCGTCACCGCCCAGTCACCGCCCCCGGTCACCGCCCATCGAAAGGACCTCTGTGCCCGCCGTCCTGAACCGGACCGCCCGTACGACATCCCCCTCCACCGCCACGACCCCGAGGACGGCCGCCGCCCTCGGGGTCGCGCTCGCCGCTCTCGCGACGGTCGTCTGGTCCGGCAGCTTCGTCACCTCACGGGCGCTGCACGACAGTGTGCCGCCGGTGCAGCACGCGTTCTGGCGGTGGCTGGTGGCGTTGGTCGTGGTGGCTCCGTTCGGTGCCCGGCAGGCCTGGCGGCAGCGGGAGCTGATCCGCAGGCACCTCGGCTTCGTGCTCCTCGCCTCGCTGCTCGGCGTCACCACCTACAACACCCTGGTCAACCAGGCCGGGGTGACCACTCCCGCCGCCAACATGGGCATGATCATGGCCGCTTCGCCGGTGCTGATGGCGGTCTTCGAGCGCGCCGCGGGGGTACGGCTGGGTGCGCGCCGGGTGGTCGGGCTGCTGGTGGCCTGCGCGGGCGTCCTGCTGCTGATCGGCAGTGGTGCGGGCGGGGCAGGGTTCGCGGCCGGGGATCTGTGGATGGTGGCGGCCGCCTGCTGCTTCGGGGCGTACAGCGGTCTGTTGCGGCGGCGGTCGGCCGAACTGGGCGGTACCGCCTTCCTGTTCACGACGTTTCTGGTGGGTACGGTCCTGCTGATGCCCGTGCAGGGGGTGAGCCTGGCGGTGCAGGGCGGGTTCGAGCCCACCGCCGGAACGGTCCTGCCGATCCTCTACGTGGGAGTCGCCTCCTCCGCCGTCGCCTTCTTCGCCTGGAACCGGGCGATCGCGCTGGTCGGCCCGAGCCGTGCCGGGGCCGTCTACTACCTCCAGCCGGTGTGCGTGGCTCTGCTGTCCTGGGCGGTCCTCGGCGAGGCGACCGGCTGGACGCAGGCGGGGTGCATGGGGCTGATCCTCGGCGGAGTCGTCCTCGGGGCGGCGTCGCGGCGGTGACGTAGGTTGCCGCCATGGTCGACTGGGACATCCGCAAGCTGCAGATCCTGCGGACGCTGCGGGAGCGGGGCACCGTGACGGCGACGGCCGAGGCGCTGCGGATGACGCCGTCGGCGGTGTCGCAACAGCTGACGAATCTCGCCAGGCAGGTCGGGGTGCCGTTGCTGGAGGCGCAGGGGCGGCGGGTGCGGCTGACGGACGCGGCCCGGCTGGTGCTGCGGCACGCCGAAGCCGTGTTCGAGCAACTGGAGCGTGCGGACGCCGAGTTGGCGGCGTATGTGCACGGTGAGGTCGGGGAGGTGCGGGTGGGCGCCTTCTCCACGGCCGTGCCGGCGCTGGTCGTACCGGCTGCGCGGGCGTTGCGTCAGACGCGTCCCGGGGTGACCGTACGGGTGCGCGAGGCCGAGGCGCAGGAGGCGTACGAGCTGCTGGCCGGCGGGGAGGTGGACCTCGCCCTGTCGCTCGCGGCGCAGGCGCCGGCGGTGGACGACGTGCGCTTCACCCGGGTGCCGCTGCTCGCGGACCCGCTGGACGTCGCCCTGCCCCGCGGGCACCGGCTGGCGCGGGGCGCGGAGGTGCGGCTCGCCGATCTCGCGGCGGAGGAGTGGATCTTCGGCGGCAGCGGGCCGTGGTCGGACATCACGCGCGGGGCCTGCGAGGCGGCCGGGTTCAGCCCTCGGCAGGGGCACTCCGCCGCCGGGTGGACGGCGATCCTCGCGATGGTGGAGGCGGGGATGGGGGTGGCGCTGGTGCCGCGGATGGCCGCGGTGGCCAGGGGCGGGGTCGTGATGCGGGAGGTGGGGGAGCAGCGGCCGGTGCGGCATGTGGTGGCCGCGGTGCGCAGGGGGAGTGAGGCGGGCGCTGCGGTGGGGAGGGTGCTGTCGGCTCTGGAGGCCGTCGCTGCGCGGCTCGGCTGAGGACGGCTCGGTTGAGGGCGGCTCCGCCTCGGGACGTTGGCGGCTCGCTCAACGGGACGCACAGGGGGCGCCCGGTGGTGTGCCGGGCGCCCCCTATGACAGACGTACGACGTCGGTTACTGCTCCGCCGCGTCCGCGGCCTGCGCCTTCAACGCGCGCTCCACACCCGCCCGGGACTCGGAGATCAGGCGCCGCAGGGCCGCGTTCGGCTCGGCCGAGGTCAGCCAGGCGTCCGTCTTGCGGAGGGTGTCCTCGGAGACCTGGATCGTCGGGTAGAGGCCGATGGCGATCTGCTGGGCGATCTCGTGGGAGCGGGCGTCCCAGATGTCCTTGACCACCTCGAAGAACGTGTCCGCGTAGGGGGCCAGCAGTTCGCGCTGGTCGGTCTGGACGAAACCGGCGATGACCGCTTCCTGGAGGGCGTTCGGCAGCTTGTCGGAGTCGATGACCGACGACCAGGCCTCGGCCTTGGCCTCCGCGGTCGGCCGGGCGGCGCGGGCCGTGGCGGCGTGGCGCTCGCCGGCGGCCGTCCTGTCCCGCTCGTACTCGCCCGCGATCTCCGCCTCGTCGAAGCGGCCCACGGCCGCCAGGCGCTGGACGAACGCCCAGCGCAGCTCCGTGTCGACGGCCAGCCCCTCGATCGTCTGGGAGCCGTCCAGCAGGCCCTCCAGCAGGTCGAGCTGCTCCGGCGTACGGGCCGTCGCCGCGAACGCCCGTGCCCACGCCAGCTGGTGGTCGCTGCCCGCCTCGGCGGCGCGCAGATGGGCCAGCGTGGCGTCCGTCCAGCGGGTCAGCAGGGCCTCGCGGGTGCCCGGGGCGGCGTACAGCTCGATCGCCAGCTTCACCTGGCGCTGCAGCGACTGCACGACACCGATGTCGGACTCCTTGCCGATGCCCGACAGGACCAGCGAGAGATAGTCGCGGGTGGCGAGCTCGGCGTCGCGCGTCATGTCCCAGGAGGACGCCCAGCACAGGGCCCGGGGGAGGGAGGCGTCGAAGTCGCCGAGGTGGTCCGTCACGAACGCGAGGGACTCCTCGTCCAGGCGGACCTTCGCGTACGACAGGTCGTCGTCGTTGAGGAGGACCACGTCCGGGCGGCGCTTGCCCGACAGCTGTGGCACGGCGGTGAGTTCGCCGTCCACGTCGAGCTCGAGGCGCTCGTCGCGCACCAGCTTGCCGGAGCCGGCGTCCAGGTTGTACAGGCCGACCGCGATGCGGTGCGGGCGCAGCGTCGGCTCGCCCTTGGCGCCGGCCGGCAGCGCCGGGGCCTCCTGGCGGACGGCGAAGGACGTGATCACACCGTCGGCGTCCGTCTCGATCTCGGGACGCAGGACGTTGATGCCCGCCGTCTGCAGCCACTGCTTCGACCAGGTCTTCAGGTCGCGGCCGGAGGTCTCCTCCAGGGCGCCCAGCAGGTCGGACAGGCGCGTGTTACCGAACGCGTGCCGCTTGAAGTACGCCTGGACGCCCTTGAAGAACTCGTCCTGCCCGACGTACGCGACGAGCTGCTTGAGGACGGAGGCACCCTTGGCGTAGGTGATGCCGTCGAAGTTGACGAGCACGTCGTCCAGGTCGCGGATCTCCGCCATGATCGGGTGCGTCGACGGCAGCTGGTCCTGCCGGTACGCCCACGTCTTCATCTGGTTGGCGAACGTCGTCCACGCCTGCGGCCAGCGCGAGTCGGGGTGGTGCGCCTGGCAGGCGATGGAGGTGTAGGTGGCGAACGACTCGTTCAGCCACAGGTCGTTCCACCACTCCATGGTGACCAGGTCGCCGAACCACATGTGGGCCAGCTCGTGCAGGATGGTCTCCGCGCGCCCCTCGTACGCCGCGCCCGTCACCTTGGACCGGAAGACGTACTGGTCGCGGATGGTCACCGCGCCCGCGTTCTCCATCGCGCCCGCGTTGAACTCCGGCACGAACAGCTGGTCGTACTTCTTGAACGGGTACGCGTAGTCGAACTTCTCCTGGAACCAGTCGAAGCCCTGCCGGGTCACCTCGAAGATCGCGTCCGAGTCGAGGTACTCGGCGAGCGAGGGCCGGCAGTAGATGCCGAGCGGGACGGACTGGCCGTCCTTCTCGTAGACGCTGTGCACGGAGTGGTACGGGCCGACGATGAGCGCCGTGATGTACGACGAGATACGCGGCGTCGGCTCGAAGGACCAGACGTTGTCCTGAGGCTCCGGGGTGGGCGAGTTGGAGATCACGGTCCAGCCCTCGGGGGCCTTCACGGTGAACTGGAAGGTGGCCTTCAGGTCGGGCTGTTCGAAGGACGCGAAGACGCGGCGGGCGTCCGGGACCTCGAACTGGGTGTACAGGTACGCCTGCTGGTCGACCGGGTCGACGAAGCGGTGCAGACCCTCGCCGGTGTTGGTGTACGCGCAGTCGGCGACGACCCGCAGGACGTTGCGGCCCTCCAGCAGGCCGGGCAGCGCGATGCGGGAGTCCTTGAAGAGCGCGTCCGCGTCGAGCGCGTCGCCGTTGAGGGTCACCTCGTGGACGGCCGGGGCCACGAGGTCGATGAAGGAGTCGGCGCCGTTCTCCGCTACATCGAAGCGCACCGTGGTCACGGACCTGTAGGTACCGCCCTCCTGCGCGCCGGAGAGGTCGAGATCGATCTCGTACGAGTCAACGGTCAGCAGCTTCGCCCGCTGCTGCGCCTCTTCGCGAGTCAGGTTTGTGCCAGGCACGCGGTCATCTCCTCGATATGTGTGGGTTCGGTCATCCTTCCATGGGACCTGCACGGAGCGCGATGTCCGTTTACCGCCGGTGGGCGGGGCGTACGCGCGTGACGCTGGAGGCATGACGACGTATCTCGCACGCCCCATCGATCCGACGGCCCTGAAGGAGCTTCGCTCTGCTGACGACGCGGGACGCCGGACGGTTCCCGTGACCGACGAGGAGGGCGGGGCGCCCCTGCGCTGCTGCCTGCGACGGAGTGCACCGGGGGAGCGCATCGCCCTCGTCTCCTACGCCCCGCAGCGGCGCTGGGCGGCCGGGAACGGGGTCGATCCCGGCCCCTACGACGAGCAGGGGCCGGTGTTCATCCACGCCGGCGAGTGCGGGGGCCCGGACGGGGGCGCGCTGCCCTTCGCAGGCGCGCACCGGACCGTCCGCCGCTACTCGCGCGACGGGCGGATCCTCGGGGGGCGGCTCGTGGAGCCGGGGGACTTCGAGGTGGCGTTCGCGGAGGCGTTCGCCGACCCCGGTGTGGCGTTCGTCCATGTGCGGGCCGTGGAGTACGGGTGCTTCCTCTACGAGGTGCGCAGGGGGTAGCTGCCGGAAGCAGCACAACGACAGGGGCGCCCACCGTCAACCGGTGGGCGCCCCTGTCGAGGTGGGTCCGGCGTCAGCCCTTCAGCTCCGCCGCCACCAGCTCCGCGATCTGCACCGCGTTCAGTGCGGCGCCCTTGCGGAGGTTGTCGTTGGAGAGGAAGAGAGCGAGGCCGTGCTCGACCGTCTCGTCGGCACGGATGCGGCCGACGTACGACGGGTCCTGGCCGGCCGCCTGCAGCGGGGTCGGGACGTCGGAGAGCGCCACGCCGGGGGCGCCGGCCAGCAGCTCCTTGGCGCGCTCCACGCTGATCGGGCGGGCGAAGCGGGCGTTGACCTGGAGGGAGTGGCCGGAGAAGACCGGGACGCGCACGCAGGTGCCGGAGACCTTCAGCTCCGGGACCTCCAGGATCTTGCGGGACTCGTGACGGAGCTTCTGCTCCTCGTCGGTCTCGTTCAGACCGTCGTCGACGATCGAGCCGGCCATCGGCAGGACGTTGTACGCGATCGGGGCGACGTACTTGTGCGGCTCGGGGAACTCCGCCGCCGAGCCGTCGTGGGTCAGCTTGGGCGCGTCGTCGCCGACCTTCTTGACCTGCTCGAACAGCTCGTCGACGCCGGCCAGACCGGAGCCCGAGACCGCCTGGTAGGTGGCGACGACCAGCGCCTCGAGGCCGGCCTCGGCGTGCAGCGGCTTCAGGACGGGCATCGCGGCCATCGTCGTGCAGTTCGGGTTGGCGATGATGCCCTTGGGCCGGTCGGTGATCGCGTGCGGGTTCACCTCGGAGACGACCAGCGGGACCTCGGGGTCGCGGCGCCAGGCCGAGGAGTTGTCGATCACGACGGCGCCCTGCGAGGCGACCTTCGGGGCGAGGGCCTTCGAGGTCGAGCCGCCCGCCGAGAACAGGACGATGTCCAGGCCGGTGTAGTCGGCCGTCGACGCGTCCTCCACGGTCACGCCGTCGAGCTGCGAGCCCGCCGAGCGGGCCGAGGCGAACAGGCGCAGTTCGGTGACCGGGAAGTCGCGCTCCTTGAGGATCCTGCGCATGACCGTGCCGACCTGACCGGTGGCTCCGACGATTCCGACCCTCACGGCGACTCCTTCTACGTGGCTTGTCTGTGACTGCTGCATGGCCGAGGCGTTTCCATCATGCGGTCAGCCTCGGTCCGCCTGTCCAATTGTTTGGCATGGGTGACCGCCCAATGGGACGCGACGGGCCCTGGGTGCGGCTCCGGTTCTACGGCCCGCACCCATGCTGAGCTGGAGAAATTCGCCCTACGGCCGCCCCGCGCCGCAAGCTCGCCTGCCCATCGGCGACCGGGCTACGCGGCGGTGTGACGTACAACTCCGTCCGGCGCCGAAAAATTGCCGGGCATCCGGCCGAACGTTTTGGCGCATCACGGCGTCACAGTCACCACACGGCGAGGGGAGGGGTGGCTGTGCTGCGCAGAAGGGCCCGCCGCGACCAGGGGGGCGGTGCCGTCCGGGACGTACCGGACGATCCGCTGGACGCGGCCCAGGAGCGCCGGGTGCGGGCAGTGCTCGCGCTGGGCGGAGTGCCGCAGACGGACCTGCCGGACGGGGTTCAGCAGGTCCGTCTGCGGCTGCTGGAGCGGGCCGCCAGTGGCCGCGAGGCGCCGCGGGACGTGTCGGCGTGGGCGGCGGTCGTCGCCTCCAACCTCGCCATGGACTGGCACCGGGCCAAGAAGCGCCAGGAGCGGCTCGGGGAGCGGCTCGCCTCCCTGCGCCAGCTCGAACACCCCTCCGGCGAGGACACCAGCCTGCTCTCCCTCGCCGTCGCCCAGGGCCTGGACGAACTGCCCGACACCCAGCGCCAGGTCCTGGTCCTGCGGTTCTACGGCGACCTTGCGGTCCGCGACATCGCCGCGGAGCTCGGCATTCCGGAGGGCACGGTCAAGAGCAGGCTGCACACGGCGGTACGGGCTCTGCGCGCCCGCCTGCACGAGGACGAGGTGGTGTGACGTGACCGCCGAGAACGAAGGCCGTACCGGCCGCGACGGCTACGAAGGCGGCCGCGGCGGCGTGGACGCGCTGATGGCCGCGATCACCGGCGAGCCGCTCACCGACGAGGCCCGCGCGGACGCCGCCTTCATGGCGGAGCACCGGTCCGCGGCGGCCGACGTGGCACTGCTGCGCGAGCAGCTGGGGATCATCGGGCACGCGCTCACCGAGCCGATGCCCACGTCTCCGGCGCCCGAGCCGGCCCCGGAACCCACCCCCGTACGACAGCCCGCCCGCACCCGGCGCCGCGTGTTCACCGTCGCCCTCGGCAGCCTCGCCGTGGCGGCCGCCGCTTCCGTGCTGGTCGGCATGGGCTGGCTGCTGACACAGGCCGGGGACGGCGCCGACATGACCTCGGGAGCGGACTCCGACAGCGCCGCGAAGGAGCAGGCCTCCGCTGCCGCCGACAGCGCCTTCGGCAGCCCCCGCTACCTCGCCTGCTCCCGCCTCGTGGCGGAGGGGAGGGCCACCTCCGTCGAACAGCTCGCCGGTACCGGGTCGGTCCGCGTCACCCTGCACATGACCCGTTACTACAAGCCGGACAAGGGCGACGAGGAGCTGGCCTTCGTCGTCGACAAGAACCTCGTCCCCGGCCTGCGCGAGGGCGACCAGGTGCTCATCGGCATCCCGCAGGGCGCCCGCCAGCCCGACTTCTGGGCCGTCGGCGAGAAGGACATCGCCCCCGAACGGGCCTGGATCACCGGCTCGCTGGCCGAGTCGCGGGGGCTCACCTGCTGACGGCGAAGGGCGGGCGCCCGCAACCGGACGCCCGCCCTCACCGCCGTACGGCCCAGCCGTACTACGCCACTACGGCGTGACCTTCTCGATCTTCACGTTGCCCAGGCCCGCGACCGTGCCACGGCCGTTGAGCAGCTGGACCTGGCCGAAGAACTCACGGCCCTCCGGCGCGGGCGCCAGCGCGGTGACGCTGCCGGCGACCGTGGCCGTGTCACCCGTGCCGAGCTTCACCGGCGAGTCGTCCACCGTGACGGTGCCGAGCGCGGCGGAGAAGAACACGTCCAGGTAGTCGTACGCCGTCGAGCCCGCCGGCACCGAGTAGCCGATGACCTCGATGCTGTACTTCCCGGCGGCCGGCTTCGCGATCGAGACCGCCTCCTCCGAGTCGCCGTCGGCGGAGCTGCCGACCTCGGTGCCGGCCGCGTCGTAGACGGCCAGGTCGAGGTCCGCGGCGGCGTCGGAGACGTTGCCGATGGAGACGTCGAGCGAGGTCGCGCCCTCGGGCACCTCGACCGTGGTGGTCTGCGTGGCGCCCTCGGCGATGGTCGGACGGGCCGCCTTCGACGAGCCGAGCGGGCCGCCGGCCAGCTTGCCGTCGAGCGCGGCGTACTTGTTGGTCACCTTCCAGGAGGCGGCGGCCGGGGTGCCGACCTTGGCCTCGGGGACGGTCACGGTCTCCGGGTCGAAGGCCGCGCCGAGGACGGTGACGTCCAGCGTGTACGGGTTGTCGAGCAGCGGCGACGTACGGCGCGACTCGACCTCGATCTCCCAGACGCCGGGCTGCGGGTCGGCGTAGGAACGCACGTCCGGCTTGCAGCCGTTGCCGTCGAGGTAGTTGTTGTAGCAGTACGGGGTGCCGGTCGTGTCCGACGGGGTGCCGTACGGGTGGATGGCGATGAACCGGGTCTGGCTCTTGTCCTTGAGCCCGCCGATCGCGACCTCCAGCGACTTCGCGCCCTCGGGGACGGTCACGAAGTACGACTTGTTGCTGTTGCGCTGGGTCGTACCGGACGCGGAGTACGTGTACTTCAGCGGCGCCGAGACCACGACCGTGTTGAGCACCTGCTTGTCGATGCCCTCGGTGCGCGGGTCGTCGACCTCCAGGATCGCGCTCTTGATGCCCGCCGAGGAGGGCTTCGCGGCGACCTGGACGGTGACCGGCTTGTTCAGGCCGAGGCTGATCTCGTCGGAGCCGACGATCCTGAAGGTGCCCCCGGCGTTGTTCTCGAAGTGCAGCTCGTGCCGGATCGCCTTGTCCGCGCCGGACGTACGGGTGATCGTGACGTCGTACGTCTTCTTCTGCCCGGCCTTCAGGCCGCCCTCGCGGTCGTAGACGCCCGTGCCGAAGCCCGGCGTCTTCAGGAACTGGTCGATCGCGGTGTCGACCGGCGCCTTCACCGTGTACTCGTGGGCGGTCGCGCCGTCACGGATGGAGTCCCAGGCGTCCGGGACGTTGATGAGGCCCGCCCCCTCCTCGTACGCCTGCACGCCCTTGATGTGGTCGGCGGTCGAGGTCAGCGCGGTGCGCAGCTTCGCCGGGGTGAGGGCGATGCCCTTCTGCTTGGCGGCCGACAGCAGCAGCGCGGACGCGCCGGCCGCCTGCGGGGACGCCATCGAGGTGCCCTGGAGCATGCCGTAGCCGGCCGGGAGGGTGTAGCCCGCCTCGGCGACCGGGGCGCCCGGCAGCCACGTCTGGATGGTGTTGATCGCGGCACCCGGCGCCGACAGCGTCGGGGTGAAGCCGCCGTCCTCACGCGGGCCGCGTGAGGAGAACGGCATCATCGCGTACTTCTTCTCCACGACCGAGCCGTAGTTGGCGGCCCAGGTCTCCCTGGAGACGGTCGCGCCGACCGAGATGACCTTGGCGGCCAGCGCCGGGTCACCGATGGTGTTCGCGCCGGGGCCGGAGTTGCCGGCCGAGATCACGAGCTGGACGCCGTAGGTGTCGATGAGCCGCGTGTACAGCTCGGCGCGGGCGTTGTTGCCGTCGTTCAGCGCCGGCAGACCGCCGATGGACATGTTGACGATGTCGACGCCACGGTTGACGACGAGGTCGATCATGCCCTCGGTGAGCGCGACGTTGGTGCAGCCGCCGGTCCAGGTGCAGGCGCGGGACGCGACGAGCTTGGCGCCGGGAGCCTGGCCGTTCATCTTCCCGCCGAACAGGCCGTTCGCGGCGGTGATGCCGGCGACGTGGGTGCCGTGCTCGGACTCGATGACGCCGATGTTGACGAAGTCGCGCTTCTGGCCGACCCAGTCGCCGCCCAGCGGGTCCATCGGCACGTCCTTGCGGATCTGCACGACGAACGGCTGCCGCTCGGCGACGTCGGTGGCCGGGTTGTCGGTGCCGAAGTACCCGATCTGGAAGCCGTCCTTGTACGGCTTCATCGGGGTGTCGTCACCGAAGTCGTTGTTGTTGTTGAGGTCGACCCGGACCGTGCCGTTCGCGGCGTCGTAGAGCACGCCCCACGAGTCGGTCTTGTCGCCGTCACGGTTGGCGTCGCCCGCCGCGTCGCCGCCGGTGGTGTACGACTCCAGGAAGGTGCTGACCTGGTAGGAACCGGCGGGCGCGGTCCAGGTCTTGCCGCCGTAGCTGAACGTGGGCCCGGAGACGGAGGTCACCATCGGGCGCCAGGTGCGGTCGCTGTCGACGAGCGGGTCGGTGGCGGTGACCCAGTCGACGATCTTGCGCTCGCCGGTGGTGGTCTTCTGCAGCGCCGGGTGCGCGAGGTCCACACCGCTGTCGAGGATGCCGATGGTGATGCCGCGGCCGTCCGCCTTCGGGTTCTTCTTCACGAAGTCGACGGAGCCCGTCTCGAAGGACGGGTTGTACGGGTTCTCGGCCGGGGTGCTCTTGGAGGGAGCGGCGTAGGAGGTACTGGCGGCCGTCGACTTCTCCGTGTCGACGGCGGGGTCGTCCAGGGGTATCTCCTCGCGCAGGTCGATGCCGTGCACCGAGGAGAGCTTCGCCGCGGCGGCGATGGCCGAGTCGGCCTTGCCGGTGGGGACGGTGGCCCGGACGTAGCCGAGCTTGTCGTAGGTACGGCCCACAGAGCCCACCGCGTCCAGCTGCGCGGCTACCTTCTCGGTCTGGCCGGGCGCGGTCGCGACCATCATCGTGACGTTCTTGTCGCCGTCGGTCTTCGCCTCGGCGAGCAGGTCGGCGTCGTCCGAACCGAGCTTGTCGTGCGCGGACTTGACACCCGGATCCGCGGCGGGGGCGGGGTCCGCGGCGACTGCCATGGGTATCGGTCCTGCTGCGGACAGCGCGGCGACGAGACCTGCGGCCACGGCTATGCGGGCCGCGCGTCTCGCGCCCGGCTTCGGCTCGGGCTGGGGGGTGAGGGTCATCGGCATCCCTTGTAGGTAAAGGAGCATGGGTCGTCCGGTATGTGAACCCGGACGACCGCACAGCCTTACGCAAGGGAAGGATGTTTGGGAAGAGTTGACCCAATCGAAATGGAGGTATGGGGGAAACCCCCTGTTCATTCGAGGCGAGCGGGACCTAAGGGACAAGTCGCCCGCAAGCCGAATAATCGCCTGCCGATCCGGGCCAGGCGCTCTAATGTCCCTACGTGCCGAAGAAGTTGAGGGTGGCGGCCTACGCCATTTGCGTGCGTGACGGACAACTCCTCCTCGCCCGGTCGCCGGCCCCCGGCGGCGGCTTCGAATGGGTGCTGCCCGGCGGCGGCATGGAGCACGGCGAGGATCCCTACGACACGGTCGTGCGGGAGGTGGAGGAGGAGACCGGATACCTCGTCGAACCGACCGGCCTGCTCGGCCTCGACTCCTCCCGCCGCGTCTTCCCGGCCCGCTTCGGCCGCGGCGTCGACCACCACGGCGTCCGCCTCGTCTACGAGGCCCGCGTCACCGGCGGCGACCTGCGCTTCGAGGCCAACGGATCCACCGACATGGCGGCCTGGCATCCTCTGGATGACGTGCCGGGCCTGACCCGTGTCTCCATGGTCGACAAGGGGCTGGCGCTGTGGCGCGAGCGGCCGGCGGCGGGGCGCCTCGAGGCCGCGGGCAAATAGCTTCCCTACCCCGCAAGATGAACACGGAGTGACCGCGTCCCGGCCGTTCGAGGAGCGGCCGTGAACGCGGAGGGTGCCCCAAGATCCACGTACGGTGATCGGCGCTGCGCGTTGCCGCCCTGTTCATGCGCAGGTCATTCCCGGTGCCAACGATCCACAGTGAGCGGGATGTTCGCTTCGGCGAGCGCCCCGCGACCACTGCCGACGCGTTCGCACTCGGGGAGATCGCGCCATGTCGCGCATACGCTCTGTCGCCAGCTCCGCTGGGGTCCACCGCCGTACTCTGCTCGCCGCCACCGGTGCGGTGACCCTCTCCGCGGGGGTCGGCTACACCCTGCGGCCCACCGACAGCCAGGCCGCCACCACGGCGAGCCCGGCGAGCGCGCAGGGCGCCGGTGCGGGCAACGCCGCGGCCGAGGCCCCGGTCGGCGCCTCCCGCAAGCTGCCGGTCGCGCTCGCGCCGTACACGCGGGGCACCACCCTCGCGAACGTCGCCACCCCGCGCGGCACCTCCGGCTACCGCCGGCTCGGCGACGGCCCCGGCTGGCGCCGCGTCGTCCGTGACGACCTGGCCGCCCCCAAGGCGGACCGAGCCAAGCGGCGTACGGCCCTCGCCGCCTTCGTGCAGCTCACCGACCTGCACCTGATCGACGCCCAGCACCCGCTGCGGCTGGAGTACCTGCGCTCGACGGACGTGCACGCCTGGCGGCCGCAGGAGGCGCTGACCGTGCCCGGCGCGGTGGCACTGGTCGAGCGGCTCAACGCGCTGCGGGGCGCCCCCGTCACCGGCGCCCCGTTCCACTTCGCGATGACCACCGGCGACAACACGGACAACAACTGCAAGTCCGAGCTGGAGTGGTTCCTCACCGTCATGAGCGGCGGCCGCGTCACCCCGAACACCGGTGACCCGCGGCAGTACGAGGGCGTCCAGAACAGCGGCCTGAAGCTGTACTGGCAGGCCGACGACAGCGTCCGTGACGCCGACAAGCAGGTCGGCTTCCCGCACATCGAGGGCTTCCTCGCCGCCGCGATCCGCGAGACGCGCAGCCCCGGCCTGAACATCCCCTGGTACTCGACGGTCGGCAACCACGACGCGATGCCGCTCGGCACGTACGCCTCGCACAGCGACTCCTACCTGACCGACCTGGCCGTCGGCGGCAAGAAGCTGATGAACGTGTCGGCCGCGGACGCCAAGAAGCTCCAGGACTCCCTCAAGCAGGACAAGGACCCGCGGGGCACCGTCTTCAAGGACTTCCTCAAGGCCCACGCCCGCTCGATGCGCTCGGTCACGCCGGACGAGAAGCGGGCGCCGTTCACGCCGAAGGACTATGTGCGGGCCCACCTGGACCCGGCCTTCCGCGGCCTCGGCCCCGTCGGCCACGGCTACTCCACGGCCAACCTGGACGCGGGCACCCAGTACTACAGCTTCCGCATCGCCGACGACGTCATCGGCATCAGCCTCGACACCACCGACCCGGGCGGCCACTACGAAGGGTCCATCGGGGCGGCCCAGTTCAACTGGCTGGACCGGACGCTGCGGGAGAACAAGGACTCGTACGCGATCATCTTCAGCCACCACACCAGCAAGACGATGGGCAACCTCCGCCGCGACCCGGCCCGCCCGAACGAGCGGCGCGTGGGCGGCGCCGAGCTGGTCCAGCTGCTGGGCGGTCACCGCAACGTCCTGGCCTGGGTGAACGGCCACATCCACAAGAACGTCATCACCCCGCACGCCGCCTCCGGTGGCCGGTCCTTCTGGGAGATCTCCACCGCCTCCCACGTCGACTTCCCCCAACTCGCCCGGATCATCGAGGTGGTGGACAACAAGGACGGCACGATCTCGCTGTTCACCACCCTGATCGAGTCCTCGGCCCCGCACGCCACCGACTTCACGGACCTCTCCCAGACGGGCCTGGCCGCCCTCTACCGCGAGCTGTCCCTCAACGCCCCCGGCGCGCGCTCGACGCTGGCGGGTGAGCGGGGGGACCGCAACACGGAACTGGTCCTGAAGAAGGCCTGAGCCGGTCCTGGAGAAGGGCTGAGCGGCACAACGGCCGAAACACGCTCAACTGCCGCCCCGCTCTTCAACCTTCGCAGCACCCGCCCGGTCTCTCCCCCCGACCACGCTCGACGTGAGCGGACAGATGGGGGAGAGACATGAGCGTACGTACGACCCGCATGGCCCTCGTGGCGGCGACGGCGGTGACGCTGTCCGTGGCCCTCGCGGTCCCCGCGGTGGCGGCTGCGCCCGCCGGAGAGGGGCACGGCGGGACCCGCAAGGCCATGCAGGCCGCCGTCGACGCCGGTGTGCCCGGCGTGACGGCGACCGCGAAGGACGCCCGCGGCACCTGGTCGGCGACGGCGGGCGTCGGCAACCTCAGGACGGGCAAGCCGCGTTCGGCGGCCGACCGCTACCGGGTGGGCAGCATCACCAAGACCTTCGTCGCCACGGTGGTGCTCCAACTGGAGGCGGAGGGCCGGCTGTCACTGGACGACACCGTGGAGAAGTGGCTGCCGGGGCTGGTGCGGGGCAACGGCCACGACGGCAGCCGGATCACTCTGCGTCAGCTTCTCAACCACACCAGCGGCATCTACAACTACACGGCGGACGACGACTTCGGCCGTACGTACTTCCTCAAGGACGGCTTCTTCGAGCACCGCTACGACACCAAGAAGCCCGCGGAACTGGTCGCGCTCGCCATGACCCACAAGCCGGACTTCGAGCCGGGGACGTCCTGGAACTACTCCAACACCAACTTCGTGCTCGCCGGCATGGTGATCGAGAAGGCCACGGGCCGCCCGTACGGCGCGGAGGTCCGCGACCGCATCGTCAAGCCCCTGCACCTGACCGCCACGTCCGTCCCCGGCACCCGGGTGAGCGTCCCGGGACCCAGCAGCCGCGCCTACTCCAAGCTGGCGGAGACGGCGACGGGACCGACGTACGACGTCACGAAGATCAACCCGTCCCTCGCCTACGCGGCCGGCGAGATGATCTCCAACTCGGCCGACCTCAACCGCTTCTACTCGGCCCTCCTGCGCGGCAAGCTCCTGCCGCGCGAGCAGCTCGCCGAGATGACCACGACGATCCCCCTCGACGAGGCCAACAGCTACGGCCTCGGCCTGATGAAGACCGAGCTGACCTGCGGGGTCACTGTCTGGGGCCACGGCGGCGGCATCCATGGCTCGATATCCGAGGGGGTCACGACCCGCGACGGCCGCCACGCCCTCGCCTTCAACTTCAACGGCGACTGGTCGGGGGACACGGCCGCCGTGATCGAGGCCGAGTTCTGCGGGAAGGGCACGGAGGAGGGAGAGGGCACGACGGCCGGGCGCACCGGGACACGCGGCCCCAACCTCAGCTGACGGCATGAGGAGGGGCCGCAGGGCTTCCCGGCCCCGCGGCCCCTCCTCTCCCCTCCTGGTGCTGCCTTCCCGGTCCGTCACTACCGGGGCAGCACCACGACATACGCGGCCGGATCACGGTCCACCGCCGCCATCAGTGCCGTACGGACCACCGCCGCCTGCTGCTCCATCGACTCCCGCAGCTTCTTCGGGGTGATGTGGACGACCGTGATGCCGAGGCGCTCCAAATGCTCGCGCTTGCGGGCGTACTCGGACCAGAGGGCGTCGTCGTCCTGGCGGTCGCCCTGGCGCGGGGCCCGGGTGTCGAGTTCGACCGCCACCGAGTGTTCCGGCCAGTAGGCGTCGAGGCCGCCGAGGTGGGGGCCGCCCGGCAGGCGCAGGTCGACGTTCCAGACGGGGTCGGGCAGGGCGTGGTCGCGGACCATCTCGTACAGGCGGTCCTCCGCGATCGCGCGGCCCTCGGCGAGCAGGGAGTCCACCGCGTCCACCACGTGCGGGCGGGACAGCAGCTTCGCCTGGTTCAACTCCCTCACCACTGAGGCCGGTTCGCAGTGGCCGCCCCGGACGGCTTCGGTCAGCAGCCGGCGTACGGCGCCCGCGTCCGTCAGTTCGGCCACCGCGTCGGCCAGGGCCCGCGGCACCGGGGCGACCGGGAGGCCCGTCACCTGCTGAGGCGTGGGGAGCGCGGGGGTGCGCAGGATGCGGGCGCAGCCCGTGGAGCGCAGCCGGCGCATCCGCGGGACCAGGACGTCGATGGTGTCGAGCGCGGTGAGCGGCGGCGTGGCGGAGAAGCCGTGCAGGGTCAGCGCCGCCAGGCCCGTGATCACCGCCTCGGGGTAGCCGGGGGCGGCGTGCTCCTCGCCCGCGTCCGGCTGGGACGGCACGCCCGGCGTCCGCTCCCGTGCCGCGTACATCAGCACCGCGTGCAGACGCTCCTCGCTGGTCGGCGGGCCCGGGTGGAGCAGGAAGACGCCGGGGAGGATCTGCCGCCAGGGGCCGCCCGCGCGGCACTGCTCGTTCATGTCGGCGTTCGCGACGCCGTGCGACTTCAGCTGTGCGGCCGTCATGACACGGCGGTGCACAGCGGAGAGGTGACGAAGGGGGCGGGGGGAGAGCGGGGGGAGCGGGGTGTTGTGGTTCATGACCCGGAGGTTCCCGCGTCGGATCGGCCCTTTAACCGCTGTTACACGCCCGTCGACAAATACGGACAACATGGCACTAAAGGACGCGTGTTCGGATGCCGAGTAGGCACGGAAAACCCCTGGTCCGTTCGGGTGGGACCAGGGGTTACGGCTGCTATTGCCTGAATTCCGTAACGGTCACGGACGGCCGTGATCGTTGGCCAAAGGTCATCCGGCGATTGACGCGTCGGCGGCCTCCGCGTCACACGCCTGACCCCGCAGCCCCCGCGCCAGATCGTCCCGCGCCTCCAGCACCAGCCGCCGCAGCGCCGGCGCCGCGTCCTCGTGGGCCGCGAGCCACGCGTCGGTCGCGTCGAGCGTGGCCTGCGACTGCTGGAGCGCCGGGAACAGGCCCCGGACCACGTCCATGCCGATCTGGATGGACCGCTCGGCCCACACCCGCTCGATCGCCGCGAAGTACTTCTCGGCGTACGGCGCGATCAGCTCCCGCTGGGACGGCTGAGCGAAGCCGGAGATGGTCGCCTCGACCAGGGCGTTGGACAGCGCGTCGGACTCGACGACCTGCGCCCACGCCTGCGCCTTCACCGCCTGAGACGGCCGGGCGGCGAGACAGCGGACCTGGTGGCGCCTGCCGGACGCCGTGTCGTCGCGGGCCAGTTCGGCAGCCAGCACCGACTCGTCGGCCGCTCCATGTGCGGCCAGCGGCTCCAGGAACGCCCAGCGCAGCTCCTGGTCGACATCCAGCCCCTCGATCTTCTCCGCGCCCTCCAGCAGACCCCGCAGCAGCCCCAGGTCCTCCGGCCCCGACGCCACCGACGCGAGGAACCGCGCCCACGCCAACTGTTGCTCGCTGCCCGGCGCGGCGGCCCGCAGCTCCCGCAACGCGGCCTCGGCCAGCAGCCGTTCGCCGGTCGGGCGCCACTCGGGCGTCACGTAGTTGACCAGCGACGAGTTCGCCCACGCATGCAGCATCTGCAGCACGCCGATGTCCGACTCGCGCCCCGCGAAACGCAGCACCAGATCCACGAAGTCCCGCGCCGGCAGCAGCGCGTCGCGCGTCATGTTCCACAGCGCCGACCAGCACAGGGCACGGGCGAGCGGGTCGGTCAGTGCGCCCAGGTGCTCCCGCAGGGCGGCCAGGGACGTCTCGTCGAAGCGGGTCTTGCAGTACGTCAGGTCGTCGTCGTTGACCAGCACCAGCTCCGGCGCCTCGGCACCCGCAAGCTCCGACACGACCGTACGCGGACCGTCGACGTCCACCTCGGCCTGCGCGTACCGCTCCAGCGCACCGCCCGAGCCCCGCCGGTACAGGCCCACCGCCACCCGGTGCGGGCGCAGTTCGGGGTGCGACTCGGCCGCCTCCTGCACCACCGCCAGCTCGTCGATCCGGCCCTCGGCGTCCAACAGCACCTGCGGGGTCAGCGAGTTCACGCCCGCAGTCTGCAGCCAGGAGCGCGCCCAGACGCCCATGTCCCGGCCGCTCGTCTCCTCCAGCACCGACAGCAGATCACCGAGCCGCGTGTTGCCGTACGCGTGCCGCTTGAAGTAGCGCCGCGCACCCTCCAGGAAGGCGTCCTGGCCGACGTACGCGACGAGCTGCTTCAGTACGGAAGCCCCCTTCGCGTACGTGATGCCGTCGAAGTTGAGCTTCGCGTCCTGCAGATCGCGGATGTCCGCGGTGATCGGGTGCGTGGAGGGAAGCTGGTCGGCGCGGTACGCCCACGCCTTGCGACGGTTGGCGAAGGTGATCCAGGCATCCTTGAAGCGGGTCGCGCCGACGTTCGCGAACGTGCCCATGAAGTCCGCGAAGGACTCCTTCAGCCACAGGTCGTCCCACCACTCCATGGTGACCAGGTCGCCGAACCACATGTGCGCCATCTCGTGCAGGATGACGTTCGCCCGGCCCTCGTACGACGCCCGCGTCACCTTGCCGCGGAAGATGAACTCCTCCCGGAAGGTCACCATCCCCGGGTTCTCCATCGCGCCGAGGTTGTACTCGGGCACGAACGCCTGGTCGTACTTCCCGAAGGGGTACGGGTAGTCGAAATGGTCGTGGAAGAAGTCCAGGCCCTGCTTGGTGACCAGGAAGACGTCGTCGGCGTCGAAGTACGGGGCGAGGCCCTTGCGGCACATCGCACCGAGCGGGATGTGGAGCGTCGTGCCGTCGGCGAACGTGCGGGAGTACGAGTCCGTGACGTAGTGGTACGGGCCGGCCACCACACACGTGATGTACGTCGAGATCGGCTTCGTCTCCGCGAACCGCCAGGTGCCGTCGGTGAGTTCACCGGCCCCGTTGCTCCACACCGTCCAGCCCTCGGGCGCCCGCACCTCGAAGCGGAACGGCGCCTTGAGGTCCGGCTGCTCGAAGTTCGCGAACACACGGCGGGAGTCGGCCGGCTCGTACTGCGTGTACAGGTAGACCTCGCCGTCCTCCGGGTCGACGAAGCGGTGCATGCCCTCACCGGTGCGGGAGTAGGCGCACTGCGCGTCGACGACGAGCTCGTTGTCCGCGGCGAGGTCCTCCAGGACGATCCGCGAGCCGTCGAACACCTCGCTCGGGTCCAGGTCCCTGCCATTGAGGGAGACGGCCGTCACGCTCGGCGCGATCAGATCGGCGAAGCTGGTGGCGCCGGGCTCGGCGCACCGGAAGCGGATCGTGGTGACCGAGCGGAAAGTGCGCGGCGCCCCGCCGTCGGGGTCCCCCTCGTCGAGGGCCGAACGCACGTCGAGGAACACGTCGTACCCGTCGACGGCCAGCAGGGCGGCCCGCTCCCGGGCCTCGTCACGGGACAGATTCTCACCGGGCACGAGCGGCACTCCCTCAGGTGGTGTTCAGTATGCGGACAGCCCTGATCCTGCCATGCGCCCCTGGTCCACGGCACCGGGGAATGGCGGGGCGAGCAGCGGCGTTCCTCCAGACGTTCCGCGGAGACACGCTTGCCTCATGAGGAGAGACATGTCGGACAAGACCCCCGTCGACTTCTGGTTCGACCCCCTGTGCCCCTGGGCCTGGATGACCTCGCGCTGGGTGCTGGAGGTGGAGAAGGTCCGTGACATCGAGGTCCGCTGGCACCTGATGAGCCTCGCCGTCCTCAACGAGGACAAGCTCGACGACCTGCCCGAGGAGTACCGCGACCTCCTGGAGACCAAGGCGTGGGGCCCGGTCCGGGTCGTCATCGCCGCGCAGGAGCTGCACGGCGCCGAGGTGCTCGGCGACCTCTACACCGCCCTCGGCACCCGCATCCACAACCAGGGCGAGGGCCCCGGCAAGGAGACGGTCGCCGCCGCCCTGAAGGACGTCGGCCTGCCGGACTCCCTCATGGACCACTGGGACGGCACCGAGTACGAGCCGCAGCTGCGCGCCTCCCACAAGGAGGGCATCGACAAGGTCGGCCAGGAGGTCGGCACCCCCGTCATCGCCGTCCCGGGCGCCGACGGCGAGCAGATCGCCTTCTTCGGCCCGGTCGTCACCCCGGCCCCCCAGGGCGAGGACGCCGCGAAGCTGTGGGACGGCACCCTCGCCGTGGCCTCCGTGCCGGGCTTCTACGAGATCAAGCGGACGCGGACGAAGGGGCCGGACTTCAGCAACCTGTAAGGCTCACTCACCGGCTGCGGTCCCCTCCGCGAGGAACTTCTCGGGGAGACGGCCGTAGCCGGCTTTGTTGAACTGCGGGTAGTACGTCAGACAGCCCGTGCCGGTGCACCGCCACAGGTTGTCCAGGAAGAAGCCCGGCCCCTCCTTCTCCCGTACCGCCGCCTTTTCCTCCTTGTCGAGGAACCGGAAGATCTGCATGGTGCCGCAGGTCGGGCAGTCCAGTGTGCGGGTCATCATCAACCCCTCCTCGCCATCACCGCCAGATCGGGGAAGTCGGTCACCACCGCGTCGACCCCCAGCCCGTAGTACAGCGCGTACTCGGCGAACGCGTCCCCGAAATCGTTCGCTCCGCTCCCGCGCCGGAAGTCCGCCGGCAGGAACTGGTTCTCCGCGCGGAAGGTGTACGGCCCGATCCGCAGCCCCGCCGCATGCGCGTCCGCGACGAGCGACGTACCGGCGACCGACGACTTGTCCGGCCCGATCCACTGCGCGTACTCGCCGATCCGCGCCAGCCCCGCCGGGCTCATCATGTCCTTGTACGTCGTCGGATCACCGGCCGAGACCAGGTCGTACGGCCCACCCGTGGTCCCCAGCGCCTGCCACAGCGGCACCCGCAGCCGCTCCGCCGCGATCCGCTTCAGACTCGTCGGCTCGAAGGACTGCACCACACACTCGCGAGGACCGAGGCGGTTGCGACGGATGACGTAAGCGAGCCTCGGCTCCAGGGGCAGGCCGATCGAGCGGAAGTACGTCGGATGCTTGGTCTCCGGGAAGACGGCGATCGTACGCCCGTGCGCCTTCGACAGCCTGCGCGCCAGGTCCACCACCTCCTGGAAGGTGAGGACCTCCTCCCGGCCGTCGAACACGGTGTTGCGGTTGCGGACCAGCGGCAGCCGCTCCACCGCCCGCAGCGTCTTCAGCTCCGCAAGCGTGAAGTCCTCCGTGAACCAGCCGGTCACCGACCGCCCGTCCACCGTCTTCGCCGTACGGCGGTCCGCGAACTCCGGGTGCGACGCCACGTCCGTCGTCTGCGAGATCTCGTTCTCGTGCCGGACGACCAGGACGTGGTCCTTCGTCGGGACGAGGTCCGGTTCGATCCAGTCGGCGCCGGTCTGCACGGCGTACGTGTACGAGGCCGCCGTGTGTTCGGGGCGCCAGCCGGCCGCGCCGCGGTGGCCGATGACGACCGGGCGCGCAGAAGAGCGGGGGTCGGCGGTCGCCGGTGCGGGTACGGCCGCGGCCACCGTGCCGCCGGCGGCCGCGAGCAGCAGGGATCTACGTCTCGGATGCATGCAACTCCCTTTCCTCATACGGCTTCTCAGATGCGTCGTGCCCGGTCGCGCGCCTCGGTCAGGCGGGCCAGATGGTCCTCGTACGCCCTCGCGTAGTACGCCGCACGCTCTGCGTCCGGCTCGACGACCGCCGTCGGCCGCGTCCACGCCTGAGCGTCCAGCGCCACCCCGTACCGCTCGGCCGCCGCCAGCACCGCGCCCCGCGCGCCCACCTCGCCCTCGACGACCCGCAGCGGACGCCCGAGGACATCGGCGAGCAGCCGCATCCAGGCCGGGCTGCGCGTGCCGCCGCCGCACACGGCCAGCGTCCCCGTGAGACCCGCCGCCTCCAGACAGTGCCGGGCCGCATAGCCGATGCCCTCGCAGGTCGCCCGGACCAGGTCGACGCGGGTCGACTCCAGGGAGACGCCGGTCAGTTCGGCGCGCAGACGAGGCTCGACGAAGGGCGCACGCTCGCCCGAGGGCGCGAAGTACGGCAGCACCCGCACCCCGTGCGCCCCCGGCGGGGTCTCTGCCAGCAGCCCGTCGACCTCCTCGTGCCGGACGCCCGTCGTCGACAGCACCCAGTCCAGCGCCGCCGTACCGACCATCGCGGGCATCGCGCGCAGCCAGTACCCCGGACGGTCGGTGTTGATGAACAGGCCGGCCGGCTCACCGGTCAGGTCGAGGTCGGTGGTCGCGACCAGGGCGGCCAGACAGGTGCCGACGATGAGCAGACCGTCGCCGGGGGACGTCACGCCCGCGCCGAGCGCGCAGGCCGGGAGGTCGTACGGGCCGTTCGCGATCCGGGTCCCGGGCGGGAGGCCCTCGCCGCGGGTCTGCGCGGTGGCGACCGGGTCGCTGACGGGGGCGAGGAGTCCTCGGCGGTGGGTCAGACCGAGGAGTTCGAGCACTCGGTTGTCGTAGGTCCGGGTGCGGGGGTCGAGGAAGGGCATGGAGGCGTCCGACACGTCCGTCGTCGGGTCTGTTCCCGTCAGCCGTTGGAACACCATGTCCTTGCAGTACACGGCGGTGGCCGCGGCATCCAGGGCCTTCGGCTCGTGGCTGTCCAGCCAGGCCAGCAGCGGCCCCGGGGACCCCGGGAACATCGCGCCGCCCGTCCGCCGGAACACCGTCTCGAACGTGCCGTCCACCAGCCAGCGGTCGACCAGTTCGTGCGCCCGGCCGTCCATCCAGGAGGCGGCGGGGCGCACGGGGCGTCCGTCCGCGTCCACCAGCCATACGCCGTCGCCTTGGCCGGTCAGGCCGGCCAGCTCGATCTGCTCCGGCACCTGTCCGGTGACCTCGCGGAGGACGGCCACCACCGCCCCGTACACCTCCTCCATGTCCTGCTCGACGAACCCCCCGTGCAGGGCGAGGTCCACCGGGCGTGCGGCGACGGCCAGTTGGCGTCCCTCCGCGTCGAACGCGGCGGCCTTCACCGTGGACGTGCCTACATCGATACCGACGTACATTCCAACCCACCTCTTTGGCTCGGTCGGCCGTGCAGTGCCTTTTGCAGCTGGCGTGCCGAATGTTTGGTTCGGTCGCCTTCGGGGCGCCTCAGCCGGTGTCGTCGGCCCAGTGGAAGGTGGTGGGCTCGCACCCGGGGCCGGGCTTCCGGGCGGACCTCACCTCAGGTCAGGCAGTGCGCGAGTGGCTCCCCGCGCATCCAGCGGCCCACCTCACCGGCGGCGATCCGGGCCGCCTTCTCCGCGACCGCGCGGGACGCGCCGCCCAGGTGGGGGGTCAGGACGACGCGGTCGGCCAGGGCGTGCAGGCGGGAGGCCGGGGGCAACGGCTCCTGGGCGTACGTGTCCAGGGCCGCCGCCGACAAGTGGCCGTTCTCCAGTGCGTCGCACAGGGCGTCCTCGTCCAGGAGCGGGCCGCGGGCCGCGTTGACGACCGCCGCGCCCCGCGGGAGCAGGGCGAGTTCTCGGGCGCCGATCAGGCCTCGGGTCTCGGTGGTGAGGCGGGCGTGGAGGGTGATCACCCGGGAGGCGCGCAGGAGTTCGTCCAGGGACGCGACCCGCAGGCCGTGGATCTCGCCGTGGACGTAGGGGTCGTGGACCATGACCCGCGCACCGAACGCGCCCAGCACCCGCGCGACCCTGCTGCCCACGGCCCCGTAGCCGACCAGGCCGACCGGCAGGTCCTCCAGTTCCAGGCCGCTGTGCTCGTACGTGTAGTAGGTCGCCCCCTCCCAACTGCCCTGCCGGGCAAGGAGGTCGTGGGCCTGCGGGATGCGGCGCAGGGCCGCCAGCATCAGGCCGACCGTGAACTCGGCGGTGGCGGCGGCGTTGCGGCCGGGCGCGTAGCAGACCCGGACGTCGTGCCGCTTGGCCGCGTCCAGGTTGACGTTCACCGGGCCGCCCCGGCAGACGACGACCAGACGGAGGTCGGGGCAGGCGTCGAGGACGCGTTCCGTGACCGGGCCCATCTGGGTGACCAGCACCTGCGCACCGGCGAGCGCCTCGATCAGCTCGTCCTCGGCGTCGCTCGCCTCCGTCACCTCCGCCACGGGGCCGAAGGGGTCCAGCGGCCAGCCGAGCTTCAGTTCCTTCACGTCCGCCCGCTCTGCCTCGTGCTCCACCGCCTCTCTGATGAGCGACGGCAGGATGAAGTGGTCGCCCGCGGCCACCACACGCACGCTGTTCCCGTTGGTCATTGGAGGGAGTCTCCTGTCTCGGCGTCGAAGACATGGGTGAGGTGAGGGTCGGCGGTGACGTGGACGAGGTCGTCGTGGGCGAGGCGGACCTCGGGGTCGGTGAGGACGACCAGGGGGTTGTCGACGCCGTCGAGGGTGAGTGTCGCGATGCCCGACTCCAGGAGCGGTTCGTGGGCCACGACGCGGGCGGGCAGGCCGCCGTCGTCCTCGCCGGTCAGGGTCAGGTCCTCGGGGCGGATGCCGACCACTACCTTGCGGCCCTCCGGCAGCGGTACCGGCAGCGCGATCCGAACCGTGTCGGAGAGCCGGGCGTGGGCGTCGGTGTCCGCGATGCCGGGGAGCAGGTTGATCGCGGGCTCGCCGACGAAGTCCGCGACGAAGACGTTGGCGGGGCTGTCGTAGATCTCGTACGGGGTGCCGAGCTGCTGGATGACGCCGTCCTTCATCACGGCGATGCGGTCGGCCAGGGACAGGGCCTCCTCCTGGTCGTGGGTGACCAGGATGGTCGTATGGCCCAGGTCGCGCTGGATGCGCTTGAGTTCGCGGCGGGTCGTGTCGCGCTGGGCGGCGTCGAGGTGGGACAGGGGCTCGTCGAGGAGGAGGACGTCCGGTTCGCGGATCAGGGCCCTGGCCAGGGACACGCGTTGCTTCTGGCCGCTGGACAGGGCGGCGGGGTGGGCGTCGAGGATGGCGGTCAGGTCGACGCGTTCGGCGATCTCCTTGACCTTGCGGTCGACGTCGGCCCGGACCACCCGGTCGCCACGTCTGCGTGCCCTCAGGCCGAACGCGAGATTCTCCGCCACCGTCAGCGGTGGGTAGAGGGCGTAGTTCTCGAACGCGACCCCGATGTTGCGCTGCTGGGCCGGTCGCGCGGTCACGGACGCCCCGCCCACCAGGATGTCCCCGCCGGTCACCGTCTCCAGCCCGGCGATCATGCGCAGGGTGGTGGACTTGCCGCAGCCCGACGGGCCCAGGAGGCCGAGCAGTTCCCCGGAGCGCAGGGCGAGGTCGATGCCGCGTACGGCGTCCACCGCCGGGCGGCCCCGTGCGAGGTAGGTCTTGCGCAGATCACGTAGCTCCAGCTCGGTCATCGCTGCCCTTCGTCGCGCATACCTCGTAACGGACCTTGTGCTCGTCCAGGTCCCGCAGTGCCTCCGCCGACGCCCCGTCGTCCACGAGGAGCAGGTCGAAGCGGGAGAGGGGGACCACCCGGTGCAGGGCGACGCGGGCGAGCTTGGTGTGGTCGATCAGCAGGATGTTGCGGGCGGCCGCGTCGAGCATGGCCCGCTTCACCGACACGATGTGCTGCTCCTGGTGGTAGGCGTAGCCCCCGCGCACGGCCGACGTCGACGCGAAGCACACGTCCACGCGCAGCTGCTCGATGGCCTCGACGCAGGAGACGCCGAGGAAGGAGGAGTGCAGCGGGTCGTAGTCGCCGCCGAGGGCCATGAGGTGGATGCCGCGCTGGTCGGAGAGGAGGTTGATGGCCTCCAGGAAGTTGGTGACGACCGTGAGTGGGGTGACCTCCCCGAGGCGCAGCCTGCGGGCTATCTCCAGGGTGGACGTGGAGTCGTCCAGCATGATCGCCATGCCGGGCTCGATCAGCTTCAGCGCACGGTCGGCCACGGCGGCCTTCTGCGCGCGCATGGTCTTCAGCCGGTACTGGACGTTGGACTCGAAGACACCGGACGGCTGCGCGGTCACCCCGCCCCTCGACTTCCTTACGATTCCCTGCCGTTCGAGCTCGTCGAGGTCCCGGTGGATCGTCATCAGGCTCACGCCGAAGCGCTCGGCCAGCTCGGCGGCGGTCGCCGAGCCGTCGGCGAGGACCTGCTCGGCCATGGCGGCCTGGCGGGCCGCGGGGCCCTGCTGACCGCTGCTGTGGTTGCTGCTCATCGGGTCTCGATCCGTCGTCCTGGACGCTCCGGCCGGTCGGCCTCGAACAGCAGCAGGTTCTCAGGCCGGACCGACAGCCGGGCCGGATCGTCGGGTCGAAGGCCGGCCGCGTCGCCGCGCGGGGCGACCAGCGACACGTGCTGCTCGCCGAGCCGGACGGTGACCTCCACGGACCGGCCGAGCACCTCGGTGACGTAGACGGTGCCGGTGAGCTCGTGTCCCCGGCCGTTCAGCTCGATGTCCCGTGGACGCACGCCGACCAGCACCTCGGTGCCGGGGGCGGCGTCGGCCCGCATCGGCAGCTCGACCTTGCCGTCCGCCGAGCGGAAGCTCCCGTCGGGCGCGAGGGCTCCCGGCAGCAGATTGATGCGGGGCCGCCCGAAGGCGCGGGCGACCTCGGTGTCGTGGGGCCGGTACCAGATCTCCTCCCGCGTCCCCGTCTGCACGATCCGCCCGCCCCGGATGACCCCGATCCGGTCGCCGAGCGCCAGTGCCTCGACGGAGTCGTGGGTGACGTAGAGGGTGGTCGTGCGCCGCACCGCCCCGATCGCCTTCAGCTCGGCCCGCATCTGCTGGCGCAGCTTGGCGTCGAGGTGGGACAGCGGCTCGTCGAGGAGGAAGGCCCGGGCCGGGCGGACCAGGACCCGGCCGAGGGCGACGCGCTGCCGCTGACCGTTGGAGAGTTGGCCGACCGGACGGTCCAACAGGGCCGAAATGCCCAGGAGTTCGGCCACCTCGCCGATCCGTTCCCGGGCCTGCGCTGCGGGGAGGCGGTGCCGGGGGGAGCGGAGCGGCGAGGCGAGATTGTCGTAGGCCGACTTGTGCGGGTAGAGGGCGTAGCTCTCGAAGCACATCGCCACGCCACGGTCGTAGGGCTCGACGCCGCCCATGTCCTTGCCGTCGAGTTCGACGGTGCCGGCGTCGGGCGTCTCCAGCCCGGCGACGGTCTTCAGGGTGGTGGTCTTGCCGGCGCCGGACGGGCCGAGCAGGCAGAAGAACTCGCCCTCGTGTACGTCCAGTTCCAGCCCGTCCAGCGCGGTGACCTTGCCGTAGGTCTTGTGGATCTCCCTGAGGCGGATCATGACTTCACCGCCCCGAACGACAGCCCCCGCACCAGATACCGCTGGATGGTGAGGGCCAGCAGCAGCGGCGGTACGACGGAGACGAGCGCGGCGGCGGCCGTGAGGTTGTACTTGGGACGGTCCCCGCCCAGGAAGGACAGCGCGCCCACGGTCACGGTCTGCGCCTCGTTGGAGGTCAGGATCAGCGGGAAGACGAAATTGTTCCACGCGAAGATGAAGGCGAGGAGGGACACGGCTGCCACGCCCGGCTTCACCAGCGGGAGCGCCACCTTCACGAACGCCTGCTTGCGTGTGTAGCCGTCCAGCAGTGCCGCCTGCTCCAGTTCGGGCGTGAGGTCGGCGAAGTACGACCGCATGATCCACACGATCAGCGGCAGCGTGACCAGCTGGAGCACCCACACCATGCCGACGTACGTGTCGAACAGGCCGAGCTTCTGGTACAGCACGAACAGCGGGATGATCACGGTGAGTTCGGGAGCGAACCGGAACGACAGCAGCGTGAACATCAGGTTCTCGGAGCCCTTGAAACGCCAGCGTGCAGAGGCGTACGCGGCCGGCAGCCCGACCAGGAGCGACAGCACGACCGCTCCCACCGACACCACCAGGCTGTTGACGAAGAACCGCACGAACGGGATGCCCTCGCTGTCGCCGAGGACCGTGCGGTAGCCGTCGAGGGTGGGGGAGAAGGAGAAGTAGGTGGAGAAGAGCTGGTTGGCCGGCTTGAGGGAGAGGATCACCATCCAGGCGATGGGGAACAGCGCGAAGACGAAGTAGAGGATGAGCGCGGCGTCGGCCGCCCAGCCCAACAGGCGCTTCTGCCGCGTCACTCGGTCCGTACGTTTCATTTCGCGGCCACCTCCGCCGCCTTCCGCTGGATCTTCCCCAGGTGCTTCACCAGCACCATCGCGGCGAGATACACCACGGCCCACAGCACGATCGTGTAGCTGATCCCGAACGAGTACCGCTGGAAGCGGATCGCCTCCAGATAGGCCCGGATCTGGAGCACGACGGTCGAGTCGCCCGGTCCGCCCTCCGTGAGGGCGTAGATGATGTCGAACACCTTCAGCGAGTCCATGAACCGGAAGATCACCGCCACCAGGACGTACGGCCACAGCATCGGCAGCGTCAGCCGCCGGAAGGTGTACCACCAGCCCGCCCCGTCGACCGCCGCCGCCTCGAAGGGAGAGGTCGGCAGTGAGCGCAGGCCGGCCAGGGCGAGGATCGCCACGAACGGGGTGTAGACCCAGACGTCCACGGCGATCGACGAAAGCAGCGCGCCGGTCGGCGTGTCCGTCCACTGGACTCCGCCGAGCCCGAAGGGTCTCAGCATGTAGTTGATCACCCCCACCGACGGCTGGAGCATCAGCTTCCAGATGATCGCCGCGATCACCGGCGCGATCATCAGCGGCAGGATGAGGATCTTCTCCAGCACTCTTCCGACCATCGACGACCGGTGCAGCAGCAGGGCGACGGTGACTCCGAGGACCGTCTCGACGGCGGCGGCCCCCACCGCGTACAGCACCGTCACCCACGCCGAGTTCCAGAAGGCCTCCTGCGTGAAGACGGTCTCGTAGTTCTCGAACCGCACCATGTCCGGCTGGGGCTTGCTCGCCGAGAAGTCGAACAGGGTGTAGTAGAGGCCGAGCCCGAAGGGGTAGAGGATTCCGCAGGTCAGCAGCAGGGCGGGGACGATCAGGACGTACGGGCGCAGGGCGAGCCGCCATCCCATCGGCTAGCCCACCTTGTCGGCGAGATCGCCCGCCAGCCCGTCGAGGACACCCTTGGCGCCCTGGCCGCCGTAGATCTCCTGGAGGGCGGCGGCCCAGCTGGTGGTCGCGTCGAAGAACTGTGCCTGCGGGGTGAACTGGATCTTCGTCTGGTCGACTACGGTCTCGAAGGTCTCGATGAATCCCGGCAGGTGCCGCATCTTGTCCTTGTAGGCGCTGTCGTCGGCGATCGACTTGCGCACCGGGTCGATGTGGTTGTGCGTGATCGCGCTCTTGCGCAGGTGCTCCTTGCCCGTCGCCCACTGCAGGAACAGCCAACTGGCGCTCTTCTTCTTGCTCTTGGCGTTCATGCCGAGCGACCAGATCCACATGTTGGTGGCCAGCGACCCGTCCGGTCCCTTCGGACCGGGGTGGAAGGCGATCTTCCCGGAGGCCGGGCTCGCCCCCTCGACCGCCTGGAAGTAGGCGGCCGTGTCCGCGTCGAACAGCATCCCGGCCTTCTTCGCACCGAGGTCGCTGGAGCACTGGTACCAGGTGTACGACGTCCAGGAGGGCGGCCCGCCCTGCTTGACCATGCCGGCCCAGTCCTCGGTGAAGGCGACGGCCTCGGGACTGTTCATGGCCGGTGTGAGCTTCCCGCCCTCGACCGTGAAGTCCTTGAGGCCGTTGCGGGCGTACATCGTCATGAAGCCGGGGTGGATGGTGGCCCAGCTCCGGGACCCGCGTACGGCGATCCCGTACATGCCGTCGAAGCCCGCGCCCGGTGCCTTCCGCTTGATCGTCCCGGCGATCTCGCGCAGCTCGTCGAAGGTCTCGGCGGGCTTGAGGCCGAGTTTCTTGAAGACGTCCGTGTTGTAGGCGACGACGTTGGTCTCCCAGCCCCACGGCAGCGCGTACTGCCCGCCCTGCCCGAGCGGCGCGCCCGCCTTCAGGGACCACTGGTCGGCCTGGAGGAGGTTCGGGAAGAAGTCGGCCTGGTCCCATTCGGCGCCGGTCGCCGCGGAGTTGCGCATCCAGGGGCCGAGGTCCTCCAGCCAGCCGGGCGGCCCGTACTGCCAGACCATGTACGCCCCGAGCATGAAGACGTCGTACGAGGCCCGGCCGCTGGACAGGTCGACGGTGAGCTTGTCGAAGTAGTTGTCCTCGGGGAAGACGTCGTACTCGACCTTGATGCCGGTCTGCTCGGTGAACGACTTCAGGTCCGCGATGAGCGCGTCGGTGTACGGGTGCTTGTTGAGCAGCGCCTTGACGGTCGTGCCCTTCTCCCGCTTCCAGTCGAAGGAGCCGGTGACGTCGTCCGCCGCCGAGCCGTCGCTCTTGCTGTCGTCACCGCCGAACCCGGCCCCGCAGGCCGCGAGCAGCGGGGTCGCTGCGGCCGCGGCGGCCAGGGCGAGGAAGCGCCGGCGGTCGTGCACGTGCATGTCCATCCGTGACCTCCACGTGGGGTTGGGCCATCCGGGTGCTGGTGGTTAACACGGCGAGTCGACTCGTTAACAGAGGGTGGAACGGCGGAAGTTGAGCGTCAATCCCTCGCGCAAGGGAAAATCTCAGGGCAGAGTGTGAAGTTCACGGATCGAGATGTGCGGGAGGTCCGGTATGGCGCATGAACAGCCCCGTATGACGCACGATCAGGACGACACATGGCTCGGGATCGACCTCGGCACCCAGAGCGTCCGGGTCCTGCTGGTGACCGGGGACGGCGCCGTGCTCGGCAGCGGCTCGGCGCCCCTCGGCGGGCGGCGGGACGGGGTGCGGCACGAGCAGGATCCGGGCGAGTGGTGGGACGCGGTGTGTACCGCCTCCCGGGCCGCGCTCGGTTCCCTGCGGGGAGTGCGGATCGGCGGGCTCGCGGTGTGCGGGACGTCCGGGACCGTGCTGCTGACGGACGGGGCGGGGCGGCCGACGAGCCCCGCGCTGATGTACGACGACGGGCGGGCGACGGTTCAGGGAGCGCGGGCGCGGATGGCGGGGCTCGCGGTGCAGGACACCTGGGCCCTGCCGAAGGCGCTGTGGCTGACCGAGACGTACGGGCAGGGGCGCGTCACCCATCAGCCCGACCTGGTCGTCTCCCTCCTCACCGGCGAACTGCCCCCGGCCGACTCCAGCCACGCCCTGAAGACCGGCTACGACCTGGAGCGCGACGCCTGGCCGGCCATGCTGCCCCGGCTGGGACTGCCCGACGCGGTGATCCCGGACGTCGTACGCCCCGGCACCCGCCTCGGCGAGGTCTCCCCGACCGCCGCCGACGCCACCGGCATCCCCGCCGGAACCCCCGTCATCGCGGGGATGACCGACGGCTGCGCGGCCCAGATCGCCTCCGCCGCCCTGCGCCCCGGCTCCTGGAACTCCGTGCTCGGCACCACGCTGGTCCTCAAGGGCGCCTCCCCGACCCTGGTCCGGGACCCCACCGGCGTGGTCTACAACCACCGTGCACCGGACGGGAGCTGGCTGCCCGGCGGGGCCTCCAGCGTGGGCGCGGGCGTGCTCACCGCGGCGTTCGCGGGCGCCGACCCGGCGGCCATGGACACGCTGGCCGCCTCCTACGAGCCGTCCGGCGCGATCACCTACCCCCTGGTGTCGCCCGGCGAGCGGTTCCCGTTCCTGGCCCCGAAGGCCTCCGCGCTCGTCCTGGGCGAACCGGAGTCGGACGCCGACCTGTGGGCCGCGCTCCTGCAGGGCGTCGCCTTCACGGAACGCCTGTGCCTGGACTATCTGCACCACCTCGGCGCCCCCCTCGACGGCCCCCTCACCTTCACGGGCGGCGCCGCCCGCAGTCCGTACTGGAACCAGCTGCGCGCCGACATCCTGGGCCGCCCGGCCCGCGTACCGCAGCAGACGGAACCGGCCCTGGGGATGGCCGCGTTGGCGGCCTACGGAGCGGGCGCGGCACCCTGTCTGGCTCAGGCCGCGGAGGGCATGGTCCGCATCGGCAGGACCGTCGAGCCCCGTCCCGACCGCACCGCCCGCTTCGCCGGGCCGTACGCGCGTCTCGTCGAGGAACTGACCGCCCGAGGCTGGCTCCCGCCGCCGGTCGCGGCGCACGCACTCGCGCGCCTGGACGCGGATACTTCGGCTTCATGAGCACGGGCAAGGGCAAGGACAGAGGTAAGGGAACAGGCATCGGCATGGACCTGGGTACGAGTACGACGCTGCTGCTGGCCCGGCACGGGCAGACGGTCTGGCATGCCGAGAACCGCTACGCCGGGATCAGCGACGTGCCCCTCACCGAGACGGGGCGCGCCCAGGCCGAGGCCCTCGGCCGCTGGGCCGCAGCCCACCCGGTCGACGCGATCTGGACCTCGCCCCTGTCCCGCGCCGTGGTCACAGCCGACCCCGCCTGCCGGGCCCTCGGCATCACCCCGCGCCGCGAACCCGGCCTGCGCGAATGCGACTTCGGCGTGCTGGAGGGCCGTACGCTCGCTCAGTTCGCGGCCGAGGATCCCGAGGCGGCGGAGGCCTTCCGCACCGACCCGGTGGCCCACCCGTTCCCGGATGCCGAGGACCCCGTCGCCGCCGCCGAGCGCGGTGCCGCCGCCCTGCGCCGGATCTCCGCAGCCCACCCCGGCGAACGTCTCCTCGTCGTCGCCCACAACACCCTGTTCCGGCTGGTGCTGTGCACCCTGCTGTCGATCCCGACCGGGGAGTACCGCAGGGTGTTCCCCAGGTTGCGCAACGTGGCGATCAGCGAACTCCACATGAAAACCGACGGTTCTGCGGCACTTCTCTCCCTCAATGTGCCGTGCGAGCCGGATGTCCCGTAGGACCATGTGCCCATGACGGAGATCGACACCTCGGTACCGCACTCGGCCAGGATCTGGAACTACTGGCTGGGCGGCAAGGACAACTACCCCGTGGACGAGGCGGCCGGCGACGCCTACACCGCCGTGTACCCCGGCATCGTCACCATCGCCCGCAGCAGCCGCGCCTTCCTGGGCCGCAGCATCCGGTACCTGGTCAGGGAGGCAGGTATACGTCAGTTCCTCGACGTCGGCACGGGCCTGCCCACCGTCGACAACACCCACGAGGTCGCCCAGGGCCTCGCCCCCGAGTCGAAGATCGTCTACGTCGACAACGACCCGCTGGTCCTGGCTCACGCCCGCGCCCTGCTCACCTCGACGCCCGAGGGTGTGACGGCGTACGAGGACCTGAGCCTGTACGAGCCGGAGAAGATCCTCGAGGCGGCGTCCCGCACCCTCGACCTCTCGCGCCCCACGGCGCTGATCCTCAGCGGCATCCTCGGCCACGTCACCGACTACGACCAGGCCCGCGGCATCGTCCGCGGCCTCCTGGCGGGCCTGCCCTCCGGCAGCTACCTCTCCCTCAACGAGGGCTCCCGGGGCACCGACCCGGCCTACGAGCAGGCCCAGGACGCCTACAACGAGACCGGCGCCGTCCCGTACTTCCTGCGTCCGGTCGACCAGATCGCCGCGTACTTCGAGGGCCTGGAGCTGGTGGAGCCCGGGATCGTATCTGTCCCGCTCTGGCACCCGGAGCCCGCTGACGACGAGCCCCGGCCGATCGGCCAGCACGGCGGACTGGGCCGCAAGCCCTAGCCCTGACGCCTGCCCGGCCCCCGGGCATGAGAAGCCCCCGCGAGTCAGGTCCTCGCGGGGGCCTCCTTCATTCCGCCTGCCGTACGTGAAGGGTGAGAAGACGATCACGAGGCAGGACGTCTTGTTGCGAGTAACTTGCAATAACAAACTAACAGCAAAAGGCCCCCGTGTGGATGACACGGGGGCCTTGATGTCAAAGGACTGCCGTCGGACTCTCGTCGGACTGCCGTCCGGTATGCGTCAGCCCTTGGCGCGCACCTTCTGCCACGCGTACCCGACGACCGCGAGGAACAGCGTCATACCGCCGGTCGAGTACAGCTGCACGCGCGTGTCCGGCTCCCGGGCCATGAGGACGAAGATGGCCGCCATGCCGGCCAGCGCGACCCAGGTCAGGACCGGGAACGCCCACATCCGCACGACCAGCTTCTCCGGCGCCTCGCGCTCGAGCCTGCTGCGCAGCCGCAGCTGGGAGACGGCGATGAAGATCCAGACGACCAGGATGACCGCGCCGATCATGTTCAGCAGCCACGGGAAGACGTCGTCCGGCCGCCAGTAGCTCAGCACCACGCACACGAAGCCGAACACCGAGGACGCGAGGACGGCGATGCGCGGGACGCCGCCCGACACCCGGCCCAGGGTCTTCGGTCCCTGCCCGCGCTGGACGAGCGAGTACGCGATGCGCGAGGAGCCGTAGATGTTGGCGTTCATGGCGCTCAGCAGGGCGACCAGCACCACGACGTTCATCAGCTGGCCTGCGCCGGGGATACCGAGGTGGTCGAGGGTGGCGACGTACGGGCCCTTCTCGACGACCGCCTGGGAGTCCCAGGGGACGAGGGTGACGACGACCGCCATGGAGCCGATGTAAAAGAGGGCAATGCGCCACATCGCCGTGCGGACCGCGCTGGCGACGCCGCTGACCGGGTTCTCCGACTCGGCCGCGGCGATGGTGACCGTCTCCATGCCGCCGTAGGCGAAGACCGACGCCAATAGGCCGATGATCAGACCCTCGGTGCCGTTCGGGAGGAATCCGCCCTCACCGGTGAGGTGCGCGGTGCCCGGCGCGTCCGTGCCCGGCAGGACGCCCGCGATCGCCAGACCGCCCAGCACCAGGAACAGCGCGATCGCGCCGACCTTCAGCGCCGCGAACCAGAACTCGAACTCGCCGAAGTTCTTCACCGCGGCGAGGTTCGCACCACAGAAGACGACCATGAAGAGAGCCACCCAGGCCCACTCCGGGGTGTGCGGAAGCCAGGTCGTGACGATCTTCGCGGCGCCGATGCCCTCCAGGCCGACGGCCGTGCAGAGCAGCACCCAGAACGACCAGCCGGCCGTGAAGCCGGCCCAAGGGCCGATCGCCCGCTCGGCGTGCGCGGAGAAGGAGCCGGAAGAGGGGTAGGCGGCCGACATCTCGCCGAGCATCCGCATCACCAGCATCACGAGGAGGCCGGAGATGACGTACGCGATGACGATCGAGGGGCCGGCGGCGGCGATACCGGCGCCGGACCCGACGAACAGGCCCGCGCCGATGACACCGCCGAGGGCGATCATCGACAGGTGGCGCTGCTTGAGGCCGTGATTCAGTCCGGGGGAGACGTCATCCGCCTTGGGGGGCGTCTCCGTGGTGCTGTTGGGCATGGGCGCGGCTCGTCCAATGCAGAAGATGGGCAAAAACGCCAACAGTCTGGGCAGCCTCTCCGCTGACGAGGAGAGGTTGCCCACTATGCGGACACTTGCCGCACCGGCTGTGACGTGCCGACTACGCAGCGACCGGCGTGTAGTGCGACGCGTCCCCCTCGATCGAGTAGCTCTCCTTGCCCTCGATGCCGACCGGCACGTCACCGGCCACGGTCACCCGGTGCAGGCGGCGCGGCAGCCCGTCGTAGTTGTCGACGGCGTAGTGCTGGGTGATGCGGTTGTCGAAGACGACCAGCTGGTTCTCCGACCAGCGGTGGCGAAGGATGTTCTCCGGCCGGGTGACGTACGCCTGGAGCAGGTCAAGGATCCTGCGGGACTCGCCCGGCGAGAGGCCCACGATCCGCTGTGCGAACCCGCCGATGAACAGGCCGCGCTCACCCGACAGCGGATGGACGCGGACGACCGGATGGGCCGTGCGGTACTTGATCGACGTGAACTCGGCTCGCTGGGCGGCCTGCTGGTCGTCGACGTCCTCGTCGGGCACGGCGTAGTCGTAGTCGTTGGTGTGCTCCGCCCACAGGGTGTCGGCCAGCTGCCGCAGCGGCTCGGGCAGCTGCCGGTAGGCGGCCGCCGAGCTGGCGATCAGGGTCTCGCCGCCGTACGGCGGGATCGTGATGCTGCGCAGGGTGGTGGCCTGCGGCGGGTTGAGGACGAAGGTGACGTCCGTGTGCCAGTGGTTGGCGGCACGGCCGCGCTCGCTGTCGACGGGCAGGACGTTCGGGGTGCCGGCGACGGAGGCGACCGTCGGGTGGGCGGTGGTGACGTCGCCGAAGTGGCGGACGAAGGCCTGCTGGGTCTCGTCGTCGAGGTTCACGTCGTCGAAGACGAGCGCCTTGTGGGCGGTGAGGGCCTCACGCAGGGCGGCGACCGTCTCCTGACCGAGGGGCCGGGAGACGTCCACGCCCAGGACGCGGGCGCCGATGTGGGCGGTGACCTTCTGGATCTCGATGGACATGTGCGGTCCTTTCAGACGAGGGACGGGGTGACGGTCGCGGGGGCGCCGACGTACTGGTTGGCGGGGCGCGGGAGGCCGTAGCGCTCGCGCAGGGTCCGGCGCGGGCCGTACTCCGTGCGGAGCAGACCGCGGGCGCGCAGGATCGGGACGACGTGGTCGACGAAGGCGTCGAGGCCGGATGGCAGGACCGGCGGCATGATGTTGAAGCCGTCGGCGGCGCCCTGCGTGAACCAGGTCTCGATGGCGTCGGCGACCTGCTCGGGCGTACCGGCGAACGTGAGGTGCCCACGGCCGCCGCCGAGCCGTCCGATCAGTTGCCGCACGGTGAGCCGCTCGCGCCGGGCCAGCTCGACGACGAGCGTGTAGCGGCTCTTGGCGCCCTCGATGGCGTCCTCGGGCGGCAGATCGGCGGGGAGCTCGGAGTCCAGCTCCAGTGCGCCGGACGGCAGTTGCAGCAGGCTCTCCAGCCGGCCCACCCCGTGCGTGTGCACGATGTGGTCCTCCAGGATCCGCTCGGCCACCCGGGCCTCGGCCTGAGTCGAGCCGATCACCGGAACGATGCCGGGCAGCACCTTGATGTGCTCGGGGTCGCGGCCGGCCGCCGCCGTACGTGCCTTGAGGTCGGAGTAGAAGGCCCGCGCGTCCTCGATCGTCTGCTGCGCGGTGAACACCGCCTCCGCGTAGCGGGCGGCGAAGCCCTTGCCGTCCTCGCTCGACCCGGCCTGCACGAGCAGCGGGTAGCCCTGCGGCGAGCGCGGCACATTGAGGGCGCCCTCGACACTGAAGTACGTCCCCTTGTGCCGGGGCGGATGGATCTTGGCGTCGTCGCCCCACACGCCGGCCGCCTTGTCGGCGACTATCGCGTCGTCCTCCCAGCTGTCCCAGAGCTTCAGGGCGACGTCCAGGAACTCGGCGGCGCGGGCGTACCGCTCGGCGTGCGCGGGCTCGGCGTCCAGGCCGAAGTTCCGGGCGGCCTCGGCACCGGCGGTGGTGACGATGTTCCAGCCCGCCCTGCCGCCGCTGACGATGTCGAGGGAGGCGAACTTGCGGGCCAGGTTGTAGGGCGAGTTGTAGGAGGTGGAGGCGGTGGCGATGAGCCCGATGTGCTCGGTGGCCGTCGCCAGCGCGGTGAGCAGCGTGAGCGGCTCCAGAGCGCCGGCGGGGCGCTGGGCGAGGTTGTTCCACAGCTGGGGGCCGTCGGCGAGGAAGAGCGAGTCGAAGGTGCCGCGTTCGGCGACGCGGGCCAGGTTGACGTAGTGGGCCAGGTCCACGTGGGCGTAGGGGTCGCTCTCGGGGAGGCGCCAGGAGGCCTCGTGGTGGCCGGTGTTCATGAGGAAGGCGTTGAGGTGGAGCCGTCTGGGCATGGGCGTCCTTGGTTGTGGACGGGCGAGAGAACTTTTCGAGCGCCGGTCAGTGCATCCAGCCCGTCCGGCGTTTGAGGACGAGGCCCGTTCAGGGCCGAAGCGGGGGTTCGGGGGCGGCAGCCCCCGAGAGGCGGTCACGGGCAGCTGACGGTCACCTCAGTGGTCCTCCGTCACTCCGAGCGCGGCCAGCAACCGCTCCCGGTACTCCCCGAGCAACGGATCCCGGTACGACCGCGGATGCGGCCGGTCGATCGCGAGGTCGAGGCCGATACGGCCCCGCTCCAGCACGAGCACCCTGTCCGCGAGCACGATCGCCTCGTCCACGTCATGCGTGACCAGCAGCACCGAGGGCCGATGCCGCTCCCACAGCTCCCTGAGCAGGGCATGCATCCTGATGCGGGTCAGCGCGTCCAGCGCCCCGAACGGCTCGTCGGCCAGCAGGAGTTCGGGCTCGCGGACGAGAGAGCGGGCCAGCGCGGCGCGCTGCTGCTCGCCGCCGGACAGCTCGTTGGGCCAGGCGCCCTCGCGGCCCTTCAGCCCGACCTCGGCGAGGGCTTCGCGGCCCTTCTGGTCCGCCTCCCTCCCGTCGAGCCCGAGGAGGACGTTGGCGAGGACGCGGCGCCACGGCAGCAGCCGGGAGTCCTGGAAGACGACACTCACCCGGTCCGGCGCGGTGAGCTGCCCGCTGCCGGTGACCTCGTGGTCGAGCCCGGCGACCGCTCGCAGCAGGGTGCTCTTGCCGGAGCCGCTGTGCCCCAGCAGGGCCACGAACTGGCCGGCGGGGATGTCCAGATCGATACCGTCGAGCACCACACGATCGTCGAACGAACGGGTCAGCGAGCGGAGTTGGACGGCGGGACGGGTCAGCTGCTCAGTGTGCGGCGCCACGACAGCACCCTCCGTTCGACGATGCGGACCGAGCTGTCCGAGACGAGGCCGAAGATGCCGTAGACCACCAGGCCGACGAGGATGACGTCCGACTGGCCGTAGTTCGTGGCCTGGAACATCATGTAGCCGAGGCCGCTGGTGGCGTTGATCTGCTCCAGGACCACCAGACCCAGCCAGGAGCCGGTCACGCCGAGCCGGAGTCCGACGAAGAACCCGGGCAGCGCACCGGGGACGACGATCTCCCGGATGAAGCGCAGCTTCGACAGACCCTGCACCTCGGCGAGCTCGACGAACCGGTGGTCGATGCCGGACAGGGCGGCATGCGTGTTGAGGTAGATCGGGATGTAGACGACGATCGCGATGATGGCGATCTTGAAGGTCTCGCCGATGCCCAGCCAGAGGATGAACAGCGGGATCAGACCGAGGGTCGGGATGGCCCGGTTGAGGTTGACCGTGCCGTCGATCAGCGCCTCTCCGGTCCGCGTGAGCCCGGAGGCCAGGGCCAGCACGACGCCGGCGGTCAGACCGATCGCGAAGCCGGACGCGGCCCGCTGCAACGAGGTGAGGATGTCGGTGATCAGGGTCCCGTCGCTCCACAGCTGGGCGCCGGTCTCCACCACCGTCCAGGGAGCAGGTATCGCGGCCGGGTCGAGCGCCTCGGCGGCGGACGCGACGGTCCACAGGGCGAGCACCAGCAGGGGCCCGGCGAGCCGGGCGGCGGGCAGGCGTCTGCCGGGGGCGAGCCCGCGGCGGCGTTTGCGGGGCCGCTCGTCGGCGACGACGACGTCGGCGGCCTTGTGCAGGGTGGTCGTGGTCATGGCGGTCACTTCCGGTACTCGGCCGGTACGGACTTCGCGGCGATGCCCTCGAAGCGGTGGTCGAAGAGCTCGCTGACGTCGAACTTCTTCACGAAGCCGCCCTCGGCGAGCAGATCCGCGGTCTCCTGCTCCCACGCGATGGCCTCGTCCCAGCTCGGCGGGAACAGCGGCTTGTTGGCGAGCTCGGTGATCGCCTCGGCCTGGGGCAGGGTCAGGTTCTGCGTCTTGACGTAGAACTCGCGGTTCCAGACGTCGGGGTGCTCGTACGTCCACACCTGGCCCTTGGCCCAGTACGGGATGTACGCGGCGATCGCCGCCGCCTTCGCGGGGTCGTTCAGCACCGAGACCGGCGCCCACAGGAGGTTGAGCAGGTCGACGACGTCGGTGGTGACGATGCGGGCGCCCTTGCCCTCGTACTGCTTCAGATAGGCGGGCGCCTGACTGTTGGCGAGCGGGGCGATGTCGACCTGCCCGGACTGCAGGGCCGTGAGGAACTGGTTGCTGGTCAGCGGGACCAGCTCCACGTCGTCGTACTTCAGCCCGGCCTGCTTCAGTGCACGGAGCAGTACGACGCCCTGCGCCTGGCCCTGCGAGAAGGCGAGCCGCCTGCCCTTGAAGTCGTCGACCGACCTGATGTCGCTGCCGGGCTTGGTGGCGAAGAGATAGTTGGGCTTACGGGTGATGTTGATCGCCACGATCTTCGCGTCGAAGCCCTGGTAGTACGCCTGGATCGGTGGGATGCCCGCGTTGTTGGCGAGGTCCAGGGACTTGGCCCGGAAGGCGTTGATGACATCGGGCCCGGCGCCGATGTTCAGCCAGTTGCTGACCCTGAAAGGTGGGTCGCCCAACTTGGCCAGTCTGAACTGGAGTTGCTGGGTGTTCTGGTACGAGGCGATCTTCAGACTCGTGCCGGCGGGCACCTTCTTGGCCGGCGGGACGGTCGAGGCGACGTCGTCGGCGGCGGCCGCGCTGCCGTCGGCGCAGCCGCTGAGTCCGGCGACGCCCGCCGCGGCGCCGAGCAGGGAGGTGAGGAAGAGCCGTCGGTCGAGACCCGGCACGGGAGAAGAAGGCATGGGAGGACTCCGTGAGTGAGAAAAAAGGACAGGAAAGCATGCGGAATTCCGGGCAGGAGAAGCCGGAGAAAGGGAATTCACGCAGGAGGGAATGAGCGCTTCACGCGCGGCGACGTGTCAGCAACAGTGGGTGCGACAGCTCACGAACGGGCTCATGAGCAGGATGTTCCTGGTCATCGATGGTCTCTGTCAATATTCCGAGTTTCTGAATTAAATAGCCTCAGGTGACGCAGCCAACGGATCCCGGAAGAGCACGTCCAGTGCCACGGATCCGCCCGCCACAGCAAGGACGGAATCCGCGAAACTCGTCGGCACGACCGCGGCCGTCCGCTCCGTCCCGGCCGCCTCGCGCAGCGCGCCGAGACAGTCCTCCCGGCTCAGGACGCCGATCTCGGTGACGACGACGGTCTCCGGGTTGAGTACGTCCTGCAGCAGCCCCACCGCCCGGCCGGTCATCCGCGCCCGGTCGGTCAACAGCCGTACCGCCACCGGGTCCCCGCCCGCCGCCGCGTGCACGACATGCATCGGGTTCGTCCCGTCGGTGACGCCCGCCGCCCGCGCCCGCCGGCACAACGTCCGCTCGCTCAGCTCGGCCTGGAGGCAGCCGAGCCGCCCGCAGTCGCAGGCCTCCCTGCCGCCCGGCACCGGCAGATGGGCGATGGAGCCGGCCTGGGAGCGGGGGCCGTGATGCACCTCGTCGTTCGTGGCGAACGCCGCGTCGACCACATTGCCGACGAACAGATGCAGCACGCTCCGGCTGCCACGCGCCCGCCCGAAGAGACGCTCCGCGTTCACCAACGCCCGTGCGTGCCCGTCCACATGGACCGGCAGCCCGGTGTGCGTGCCGAGCACCTCTCGCACCGGCACCTCGCGCCAGCCCAGCATCGGGTGCTCGACGACGGTCCCGGAGTCCCGGTCCACCCAGCCGCCCGCGGCGAAGCCGACGCCGAGCGGCCGGCTGCCCTGCGCGGCCTCGTTCAGCAGCGCGGCGAGACCGCCGGCGGCGCGGGCCAGGAGCCCGTACGGATCCGTGGCCCCCGAGTGCTTCAACTCCCGTTCCGCGATGACCCGTCCACGCAGATCCAGCAGCGCCACCGTGGTGTACGGCACCGCCACATGCACCCCGCCCACCACGAACCGCGAGTCGTCCATGTCGATGGGCACGTGCGGTCGGCCGACACCCTTGGACCGCCGGGGCGTGGCAGCCTCCCGGACGAACCCGAGCTCGGTGAGACGGGCGCAGTGGTCGGTCACCGAGGCCGGTGACAGGCCGGTCAGCCGGGCGATGGTGCTGCGCGCCACCGGCCCGTGCTCGAGGACGGACCGCAGGATGGCGCTGGCGCTGGTCCGGCGACGGTCGCGGTCGGAGACACGGGGGATCGGTGAGGTATTGGAGGTCGAGCTCGAGGTCGAAGTCGAAGTCGAGGTCGTGGTCGAAGTCGAAGTCGAGGTCGTGGTCGAAAGGGTGGGGGCCGCGATACGGGGCATGGGGAACTTCCTCGGGAGCCGGTCCGACACTGCGCCGTCCGATGCGGGCGGGTCGAACCGACGGGCCGACTCACCCCTGGCGGCGACAGGCGGCCGCGCCCACGCGTCGCAGGTCGACGTGACGACGCGACGAGAAGTTCCGGGACTGGGCGACCATGCGCTCGAAGCTAGCAAAACGGCCCACCGCTGCCCAGACGGCGACCGACGGGCGAGACGCCGGACCGACGGCTGAGACCGACGGGTGAGACGGCCGACCGGCCTGTGAGCTGGGCGTCCCCGCCTCAGTGACCGGCATCACCCCGTACCCGGTGTAACCCCCATCCTTTGTCCGGAGCCCACCAACCCCGTGATCCGCCCTTTGTCGACCACTGACGGTGATCGGCGTCCACACGCTGGGATAGCGTCACAGCGTCCCGTACTGCCCTCACCCCGCGGAGTCCCCATGAGCACCGCTGCCGCCGCCCCCGCCCGCACCGGACAGGTCCTCGCCGACCTGCTCCCGGCCTCCCGCGTCCGCGACATCGCGCTCGTCGTCGGCGGTGCCGTGTTCACCGGCCTCGCGGCCCAGATCGCCGTGCCCGTGCCGGGCTCCCCGGTGCCGGTGACCGGCCAGACCCTCGCGGTGCTGCTGGTCGGAACGGCCCTCGGTGCCGGGCGCGGTTTCCTCTCCCTCGCGCTGTACGCGCTGGCGGGCATCGCCGGTGTGCCGTGGTTCGCGGAGGGCACCTCGGGCGCCGCGGCCCCGTCCTTCGGCTACATCCTCGGCATGATCCTCGCGTCCACGGTCGTCGGCGCCCTGGCCCGCCGCGGCGCCGACCGCACTGCCCTGCGCACCGCGGGCGCCATGCTGCTGGGCGAGGCGATCATCTACGCCGTCGGCGTCCCCTACCTGGCCCTCGCCACCGGCATGTCGGCGACCGCCGCGATCGCGGCCGGCCTCACCCCGTTCCTGATCGGCGACGCCCTCAAGGCGGCCCTCGCGATGGGCGCGCTGCCCACCGCCTGGAAGTTCGCCAACCGCTGACGCCGCAGTCCTCGCTGAAGAGGCTCGCCGGGTAAGTACCGCACCCGGCGAGCCTCTTCGTGTTTCTTCCTGTTCTGCGTCGGACAGAGCCCGTCGGCTCAGCCCTCCTGCGACCGCCGAGGCCGCCGCAGTTGAGACCACCACAGCCCGGCCGCACCTGCCGCGATCAGCGTCGCGCCGGCCGCGCCGAGCGGCAGGACATCCCGGCCGAGGCCGGTCTTGGGCAGCTCGTCGGCGCCCGGTGCGACCGGCTTGTTGTCGGTGCCGAGCAGCAGCGGGGTGGCCGGAGCGTCCGGTGACGGGTTCGTCGTACCGAACGGCACCGGGCCCTGCTGCCAGTACGTCTTCTTGCCGTCACCGGTCTGGACGGGGAGGCAGATCTTGCCCTCCTTGCCGAGGTCGTACGTCGCGTCCACGGCATACGACTTCGACTCACCGGCGGGAAGATTGTCGACGGGACAGGCGAAACCGCTGTTCGAGCCCTCCGGAAGACTGTTTTTCTCGATCGCCGAGCAGCCCTCGACATTCTTGACCGTCAGGCCGTCGAACCCGACGACCAAAAGCTGGATCTTTCCGCTGTCCTTGGTCCCTTCGTTCTTGACGGTGGCAGTGATCTCGGTCTCCTGCGAACTGTTGTTCACCGAGATTTTCTCGGGCAGTTCGGTGGTGAGCTTCACCCCCGCCGGTGCCTCGTCGATGACCTTTCCCCCCTTGCTGCTCCCGGGTCCCTGGTCATCCGCACTGGCAGTGAAGGAAAGGATCATCACTGCCGAGAAAGATGTCGCGACCAGCGATCCCGCGATGGCCGTCGTGCGACGAGAACTCATGTTCGTCCCCCTTGCCTGCGCCTGAATTCGCAGTACTTGAAGAGGTACCACAAGATTTCTCCGCACTATGCTGGTACGGCCTGAAGTGTGACCATTGTGTTTCAATGGCGAATGTCTGATGCGGCATCGAGGGGGGTGCAGTGGATTGCCGGGGAATATGGGAAATACGAGGAGCGGTGGGGTTCCAGGTTTACTGGTGACGGGGCGCTATCGACTGGTCGAGAGTATTGGCCAGGGGGGAATGGGGCGCGTGTGGCGAGCGGTCGACGAAATACTTGATCGTCTGGTCGCCGTCAAGGAAATGCGCATCGACGGCCTCGACCCGGAGGACACACGCACACGCCGTGAACGCACCCTGCGTGAGGCGAGGGCGACGGCAAGGATCGACCACCCCAACGTCGTACGGGTCTACGACGTGGTCGACGAGGGCGAACGCCTGTGGATCGTCATGGAGTTGGTGTCCGGCCGCTCCCTGGAACGCATCATGGCGGAGGAGGGCCCGCTGGGCCCCTGCGAGACGGCCCGGATCGGCATCGGCCTGCTCGCGGCTCTGCGCCAGGTCCACGACCGAGGGGTGCTCCACCGTGACATCAAGCCGGGCAACGTCCTGGTGGAGACGGAGGTGGCGCGCGGGCGGGGCCGCGTGGTCCTGACGGACTTCGGCATCGCGGCGATCCAGGACGCCAAGGCGCTCACCATGGTCGGCATGCTGGTCGGTTCGCCCGACTACATGGCCCCCGAGCGCATCTCCGGCCGCCCCCAGGGCCCACCGTCCGACATCTGGTCCCTGGGCGCCACCCTGTGCGCGGCCCTCGCCGGCCGCTCCCCCTTCTCCCGCGACACGACCCTCGCGACCCTGCACGCGGTCCTGTACGAAGAGCCCGAACTCCCGCCCACGGCAGGCCCCTTGCGCGCCGTCCTCGCCGCCCTCCTGGACAAGGATCCGGCCCTCCGCCCCGGCCTTGACGCCCTGGAAACGGCCCTGGAGCCGGTGGCGTTCCCAGCGCCTACGCCGACCATGCCGGTGGTGGGCCCCACGCCGGCCACGGCTGCGCCGGGGGGCGGGGAGCCCGAGACCATGGCGGGCCCGGGGCGGTCGAGCGCGGCGGCTGCAGCCGGCCCCGGCGGGTCGCACGCGGTGGCTCCCGCCGACACCGGGCGGTTCGAGCCGGAGACTGCCTCCGGCCCCGGGGGGTCGGGGGCGGGGGTTGCTCCTGGCTCCGCTCGGTCGGGCGCGGGGGCTGCTCCTGGCTCAGGTCGGTCGGGCGCGGGGGCTGATCCTGGCCCCGAGGGGTCGAGTGCGGAGACGGCGCCTGGCCCCGGGCGATCGCGCGCGGGGGCTGCCGCCGACGCCAGGGGGGCGTACGCGGAGATTGCCGCCGGCCCCGGGGGGCCGGGCGCGGGGGCTGCTCCTGGCCCCGGGCGATCGCGCGCGGGGGCCGCCGCCGACGCCGGGGGGTCGTACGCGGAGATTGCCGCCGACGCCGGGGAGTCGGACGCGGAGGCTGCTGGCGACGCCCGGCGGGCTGACGCGGAGAGCGCGGCCGGTCCGGGGGCGTTGGGCGCGGGGGCTGCCACCGGCTCTGCGGTGTCGGGCGAGGGGACCGCCGGTCCCACACCCGGTGCGGCACCCGAACCGGCGCCGCCGAGCACGTTCGTGCCGAAAGCCGGCCCGGCTGTCGGCAAAGAGCCCGGACCGGCGTCCGGCCCCCAGCGGGACGCGGCGCATGGGCCAGAAGCAGGACATCGCTCTGGCCTCGTGCAGGGCTCTGATTCCGTACGTGACTCCGAGTTTGTAAGGGGCCCTGCCCCTGAACGTGGCCCTGATTCCGTGCGGGACTCTGATCCTGGACACGGTTCCGACTCCGCACGTGGCGCTGATGCCCTACGTGGCTCTGATCCCTCACGGGTCCACGACTCCGTACACGGCGCTGATCCCCCACGCAGCTCCGGATCCGTACCAGGCCCCGCCCCCGCGCGAAGCCCCGCCCCCGGACATCACAGCGGACCCGAACCCATACCCCCTGCCCGCCCCGAGCCCGAACGGGGCGCTGCCCCAGACCCCGGGGCCGCCACGCCCGACCACCCGGCATCGGCATCGGCGACCCCCCACCTCCCCTGGAACCCGGGGCCACCAGGGGAATCGCCCACCCCCGCCTACCTGGAGGCCCCCCGCGTCCCGGCGCCGCCCGATCCCCGGCAGCCGGACGACGTACGCGACGCGATACCGCCGCCGAACCCCACATCCACCCCCACATCCATCCCCGCACCCACCCCCACGCCCGCCCCAATCCCAACTCCGGCCCCAACCCCAACCCCAACCGCACGCGTTCCCGCCACACCCGACGCCGAGATGCCCGCGCCCGAAGCGGCCACCTCTGCTCCCTCCACCGCCGCCCAGCCCCCCGCGACGGAGCCCCCTCGCGCTCCGAACGCCTCCACCGAGCTCGCCTCCCAGGGGAGTTCAGAGGTGCGCTCACCCACCCCGGCCGGTGATTCCGGCAGCGCCGCCCCCCGCCGCAACGGCATCTCCCTGGTGCGCTCGGAAGCGGTGACCGAGCAGCGGCCGGCGCCGGGGAACGGGCACGGCGGTACCGGGCCCTACAGCGCGGGGCCTCCCGCCCCTCCCGCCATGCCACCCGGCGAACTCCCCGGCCCCGCGGTCCCGGCCGAACGCCGACGTGGGCGGCATCGCCGTACGACTCTCGTCGCCGCCGTCGCGAGCGTCGCCGCCGGCGCCGTCGTAGCGGGCGTCCTGCTGGCCAACTCCGGTTCGCCCGAGGACGACAAGGCGAGCTCCTCCCCGTCGCCGCTCTCCTCTGCCGCGTCGTCCCCGGGCACCGGCCCGTCGTCCACGGTGGAGGGCACGTCGAGGCCGCAGAGCCTGCCGCCCGGCTCGCGCCGTGAGGCGGGCGGGTTCGCGTGGGTGCCGCCCGAGGGCTGGCAGCGGGACGTCAAGACCGGGTCGGAGGTGCACTACACCTCGCCGGACGCCAAACAGGAACTCGCCGCCAAGTCGTCCCTGGCCCGTGACGACCTGATGGACTCCTGGCAGAAGTCGGAGCAGAACGCCCAACAGGGCCGGGACTACCGCAAGATCCGCCTCGAGCGGACGACGTTCCGCGGATACCCGGCGGTGGTCTGGGAGTACACCTTCACCCTCAACGATCTCCCTTGGCACGCCCGCCTGCTGGGCTTCACGGTCGACGGGAAGTCGTACCAGATCAACACCTGGTACCAGCCGGACATGGAAGAGCAGGCACTGAAGACCTACGAGAAGGTGAGGGACAGCTTCACCGTGCTGTGAGCACGAAAGCCGAGGGGCCCTCGAAACGCGCAAGCGTCCCGGGGGCCCCTCGATCTCGTTCTCAGCCCGATACTTAGCCCTGGGCCGAGAGGTGGGCGAAGATCAGCCGGTCTTGACCTCGTCGCGCGGCACATCCGACGCGGCCGCGGCCTCGACACCCGCCGCCGGGCGGTGTCCGCCGCGGACCTTCTGCTTGATGAAGGCGACGGCCAGTACGAGCGCGGCCACCAGCAGCGACAGCAGAACGGTCTTGCGGCCGTCGTGCTCGGTGTCCGTGAGCATGTAGCCGAGGACGAACACGATCAGTGCGGCCGTGGCCCAGGTCAGATAGGGGTACAGCCACATCTTCACGACCAGCTTCTCCGGCGCCTCGGCCTTGATGATCTTCCGCATGCGCAGCTGCGAGAAGCAGATCACCAGCCAGACGAACAGGGCGACCGCACCGGAGGAGTTGACCAGGAAGAGGAAGACGGAGTCCGGGAACTTGTAGTTGAAGAACACCGCCACGAACCCGAAGACGACGGAGACGAGGATCGCCGTGCGCGGCACGCCCTTGCCGGTCGTGCGGGCGAAGGACTTCGGCGCGTCACCGCGCTGGCCGAGGGAGAAGGCCATGCGGGAGGCGGTGTAGAGGCCGGAGTTGAGACAGGACAGCACCGAGGTCAGCACGATGAAGTTCATGATCTGACCGGCGTGCGGGATACCGAGGGAGTTGAGCGCGGCGACGTACGAGCCGTCGTCGGCGATGGACTTGCTGTCCCAGGGCAGCAGGGCCACGACGACGAAGATCGAGCCGAGGTAGAAGACGGCGACACGCCAGATGATGCTGTTGGTGGCCTTGGTGACGGCCTGCTGCGGGTTCTCGGACTCACCGGCGGCGAGGGTGGCAATCTCGCTGCCCATGAAGGAGAAGACGACGAGCAGCACACCGGTGAGGATGGCACCGGGCCCGTTCGGCAGGAATCCGCCGTGCTCGGTGAGGTTGCTCAGCCCGGCTTGCTCGCTGTCGACGCCGGGCAGCAGCCCGAACACGGCCAGCCCGCCGATGACGATGAACGCGGCGATGGCGACGACCTTGATCCCGGCGAACCAGAACTCGAACTCGCCGTACGACCCGACGGAGACCAGGTTGGTGGCGGTCAGCACCAGCATCACGATCAGGGCCCAGGCCCACTGCGGGACGGACGGGATCCAGCCCTCCAGGATCACCGCACCGGCGGTCGCCTCGACCGCCAGCACGACCACCCAGAAGAACCAGTACAGCCAGCCGATGGAGAAGCCGGCCCAGCTGCCCAGCGCGCGGTCGGCGTGGGCGGAGAACGATCCGGAGGTCGGGTTCGCCGCGGACATCTCACCGAGCATCCGCATCACCAGCACCACGAGCGTGCCGACGAGGGCGTACGAGAGAAGGATGCCGGGGCCCGCGGTGGCGATACCGGAGCTGGACCCTACGAAGAGCCCGGCGCCGATGACACCGCCGATGGCGATCATGGACAGATGGCGGTTCTTGAGCCCGGCCTGTAGGCCGTGGCCGCCTGCGGCCGGTTCGGCCGGTCCGGCCGTTTTCTGCGTCGGCTGCGAAGTCATGGAACGGATTTCCTTTGCGCCGTGGTGAGCGGTTCTCGTACTAGCGGGGTGCATGAGGCGTACGAGTCGGACCAGTGAATCGGAGGAGAACGGATTCGGGAACCTTTGATTTGGGATTGTTACTTGAGGTTTCCTTGAGCTTCCATGGCCTGCGTCACAATTAACGCGATTGACACCCGGCGCTGCTGCCCCGTATCAGCCGTGTCACACTCGTTCCATGCGCGTGTATCTCGGCTCCGACCATGCGGGCTTCGAACTCAAGAACCACCTCGTCGACTGGCTCAAGGCGGCCGGCCACGACCCGGTGGACTGCGGCCCCCACATCTACGACGCCCAGGACGACTACCCGCCCTTCTGCCTCCGCGCGGCGGAGCAGACGGCCGCGGACCCCGACGCCCTCGGCATCGTGATCGGCGGTTCGGGCAACGGCGAGCAGATCGCCGCCAACAAGGTCAAGGGCGTCCGCGCGGCACTGGCCTGGAGCGAGGAGACGGCCTCCCTCGGCCGCCAGCACAACAACGCGAACGTCGTCGCCGTGGGCGCACGCATGCACACCCAGGACGAGGCGACGAAGTTCGTCGAGACCTTCCTCAACACCCCGTACTCGGGCGAGGACCGCCACACCCGCCGCATCGAAATGCTCGCCGCCTACGAAACGACAGGCGACCTTCCCCCGATCCCGCCGCACCACCCGCAGCAGTAGGGCCACGGGGCTCCGCTTCTCGACGCCGGTCCAGGCACCTCAGCCTGCCCGGCGTTCGAGGACGAGGCACCACTGTTCCGACGCCGGTCCAGGCACCTCAGCCTGCCCGGCGTTCGAGGACGAGGCGCCACTGTTCCGACGCCGGTCCAGGCATCCCAGCCCGCCCGGCGTTCGAGAGGGCGACACTGTGCCATCCCTAGCCCCCACCCACCCGCTGGGGGCTGCCCCTCGTCGCGCCGGCCGAGGCATCCCAGCCGGTCCGGCGTTCGAGGGGGCGACGCTGTGTCATCCCTAGCCCCCGCCCACCCGCTGGGGGCGGCGCCTCGTCGCGCCGGCCGAGGCATCCCGGCCGGTCCGGCGTTCGAGGGGGCGACGCTGTGTCATCCCTAGCCCCCGCCCACCCGCTGGGGGCGGCGCCTCGTCGCGCCGGTCCAGGTGATCCAGCCCGTCCGGCGTTTGAGGACGAGGCCGTTCAGGCCGACAGCGGGGGTCTGGGGGCGGCAGCCCCCAGGAACCGGGGTCGAAGGGGCAGCGCCCCTGGAGGACGGGAAGGGTAGGGGCGGCGGGGGCGAAAATCCCCGCTGCACCGCCGGCACGTACCCCCACACCAAGAAGGAGCCACCGTGCCCGAGGGCCACACCATCCACCGTCTGGCCCAGGACTACGCCACCGCGTTCCTCGGCACCACCCCCCACGTCACCAGCCCCCAGGGCAAGTTCTCAGACGCCGCAGCCCTCCTCGACCGCGCAGAACTCACGCACACCGAGGCCCACGGCAAACACCTCTTCCTCGCCTTCCGCGATACCGACTGGATCCACATCCACCTCGGCCTCTTCGGCAAGGTCAACTTCGGCGACGCCCCCGCACCCCCACCCACGGACACCGTCCGCCTGCGCCTCGCCGGCACCACCGCGTACGTCGACCTCCGCGGCCCCACCACCTGCGCCCTGATCACGCCCACGGAGAAGCAGGCGATACACGACCGCCTGGGCCCGGACCCCCTCCGCGCCGACGCGAACCCGCACACCGCCTACAGCAGAATCTCCCGCAGCCGTACGACCATCGCCGCCCTGCTCATGGACCAGAAGGTCATCGCAGGCGTCGGCAACGTCTACCGCGCCGAGGTCCTCTTCAGGCACCGCATCGACCCGTACCGCACGGGCAAGGACATCACCCCCGCACAGTGGGACGCGATCTGGACGGACCTCGTCGACCTCATGCGCGAGGGCGTCCGCAACAACCGCATCGACACCGTCCGCCCCGAGCACACCCCGGAGGCGATGGGCCGCCCGCCCCGTGTCGACGACCACGGCGGCGAGGTCTACGTCTACCGCCGGGCCAACCTGCCCTGCCACATCTGCGGTGGCGAGATCCGCACCGCCGACCTGGCCGCCCGCAACCTCTTCTGGTGCCCGAACTGCCAGACGCCGTAAGCAATCCCATAGCCGAATCGAGTTACCAGCCGACCCGGCGTCAGAACCCGTGCGGCAACCACGGAGCCACCGTGGAAGCGAACCCCACGGACGCCTCCGCCAACGCCCCCTGCCGCACCTCCCGCACGCGCCCGGCGGCACCCAGTGCCCCCAGGCTCACGCCGCCGAGATAGGCAGCCCCCAACTCCTGTACGGACAGGGCGAGATCGGCGGCGTCGGTCGTACGCTCGCACGACGCGCCCTTGGCATCCCCCATCAGCCGCCAACGCCCCGTGTTCCAGGGACAGAAGGCGTCCTCGACCTCGAACACGACGTCCACCGGCGCCTGATACGTCCTCGCCGCCAGTGCGGCCCCGACATCCACCAGCCGTACGTGCAGGGCGTCCTTCACCCGTACCACGCACCGCCGGATGTCCGAGACCTGGTGCTGCCACGCCTCGTCCACCGGCCGCGACCACACCTTCACCTTGGATGTCAGGTCGATGCCGAACAGGAACCGCCACAGCGCGGCCTCCGCGGCCGGAGTCAGCGCCTGAAGGTCCCGCAGGTGCACGGCACCACACGGCCCGTTGCCGTCCCATTCCGGCTTGACGCGGAAACGGGCGTACCCGACGACCTCGCCGTCCTGCTCCGCCAGCACACACTGCAGCGGCGACGCTCCCTCCCGGTCGCTCTCCGGGTCGAGCAGCCCGAGCCGCTCCCAGCCGGGCAGCCGCGCGAGCATCCCCGGCCGAACGGGCACCTTGCGCGCGTACACCGCCTCACACACGTCGAGGACGTCGGCCGGTACGGCGTAGCGCAGGCGTACGTCGTCGGTGCCGGGCGGCACGGACAGCCGCACGCGCGCGGTGTCGATCTCGGCGCTCACCTGGTAGGTGCCGATGCCGTAGCCGAACCGGCCGTAGATCTCCGGCTCGGAGGCGGTCAGTACCGCCAGCGGCCAGCCCCAGTCGCGTACGTCGTCCAGCTGCCGGCGCATCATCGACGTGAGCACGCCGCGCCTGCGGTGCGTGGCGGCGACGCTGACCATCGTGACCCCGGCGGCGGGCACGGCGGCTCCGCCGGGCACCGTGAGCCGGAAGCTGAACGCGCCGGCCGTCCCCACGCACGCGTCCCCGTCCCAGACGCCGAGGGAACGGTCGACCTCGGTGAGGGCGTCCCACAACTCCCGCTCCTCGGCCGCCTCCGGTACTCCGCTGAAGGCGCGGATCAGGCTGTCGTACCAGATGCCCCATTCGTCCTGCCGTAGCATCCGCAGCTCAGGGCCGGCGGGGTACGGACGGCCGCTGTCGCTCGCACTGTCTTTCGCCATGAAACATGCCTACCAGGGCATTGCAGGACGAGCGAGGGAATTTCTCGTTGGCGGCGGCAAGGCGGCTTTCCGTGAAGTTCACTGTGAAGTCGAACCTCGGACGGGGGACAAGTGGGACCTCCCGTGCCAAGCAGCTGGTCCGATGGATAGGGTCCCGAACTAATGGCAGCAGGACGAGAGCGGCGCACGGTGGCCGAGACGTTCACGGCCCGGTTGAAGATGCAGTGGCACCGGGCCCGCGTCGGCGTGCGCAGAAGTGCCGTGGACTACTTCCGCGGAGACGGCTCCGACTGGATCGCGCTGGCCGGCCTGCTGCTGACGGTTCCGCTGATCTGCGCCGTGACGATGGCCAACCCGGTGTGGTTCTCGCCAGCGGCACTGGTGCTCCCCATCGTCGCGGGCGGACTGCTGCTGCGCCCGGCGAGCCTGCTGGGCCTGTACGCGGCGGCGGCGACCGCGCTGATCGTGGAGTCGGTGCAGCTCGGGCCGTACACGGAGGGCCCGTCCCGGGTGACCCCTGGCGTGGTCCTGGTCGTGGCGGCGTGCGGCTTCTTCGGCCTGCTCATCGCACAGTTCCGCAGCCGCGTGGGCGTGCCCTGGCGGCGCGGCGGCACGATGCTCTTCGACCTGCGCGAACGCATCCGCGTCCAGAGCAAGCTGCCGCAGCTGCCGCACGGTTGGCATCGCGAGATGGCCCTGCGCCCCGCGGGCGGCCAGTCCTTCTCGGGTGACTTCGTGGTGGCGGCCCGCACGAACGGCGGCCGCACCCTGGAGGTCGTCCTGACGGACGTCTCGGGCAAAGGCATGGACGCGGCCTCCCGAGCCCTCCTCCTCTCAGGAGCCTTCGGCGGCCTGCTCGGCAGCCTGCCCCCACACGCGTTCCTCCCGGCGGCCAACGGCTATCTGCTCCGCCAGGACTGGGACGAGGGCTTCGCCACGTCGATCCACCTGGTCCTGGACCTGGACTCGGGCGACTACGAGCTCTATTCCGCGGGCCACCCGCCGGGCCTCCAGCTGAGCGCGGGCAGCGGCCGCTGGGAGGAGAAGGCCGCCGAGGGGCCCCTCCTCGGCGTGTACGACGGCGCCCAGTTCGACCCCGTGAAGGGCTCCCTCCGCCCTGGGGACGTACTGATGCTCTTCACGGACGGCCTCGTCGAGACATCGGACCGCGACATCGTCGAGGGCATCGACCGTCTCACCGGCGAGGCCGACCGCTACGTGGCCGGCGGCTTCCACGGCGCGGCGTGGCACCTGATCGAGGCGGTGGCGAAGGACGTCAACGACGACCGAGCCCTGCTGCTGCTCTGCCGAGAGGGCCCTACGGCCCAGACAGCACCCCGCTGAGCAGCTGGGGGGCTGCGCCTCGTCGCGCCGGCCCAGGTGATCCAGCCCGTCCGGCGTTTGAGGACGAGGCCGTTCAGGCCGAAGCGGGGGTCTGGGGGCGGCAGCCCCCAGGAACCGGGGTCGAAGGGGCGGAGCATCTGAAGGACGGGAAGGACAGGGGCGGCGGGGGCGAGACACTGGACGCGTGACCGAGACCTCCCGAACCCCGCTGTCCCTGACCGCCGTAGAGGACATCGCCCGAACCGCCCACGCGTCCCAGACCGACAAGGCCGGACGCCCCTACACCGAGCACCTCGCAGCCGTAGCGGAAGGCGTCCGCACACACGGCGGCGACGACGACCAGATCGCCGCAGCCTGGCTCCACGACGCCGTGGAGGACGACGCCCTGTCCGACCAGTGGCTGGCACAGGCCCCACTGAGCCCCCGCACCAAGGCCATCGTGCTGGCGCTCACCAAGCGCCCCGGAGAACCCCCCGAGACGTATGCCGCCCGCATCCTGGAAACCCCGGGCGCCCTGCTCGTGAAGCAGGCGGACCTGGCCCACAACGCCGACCCGAACCGCCTCGCCACCCTCGACGAACCCACCCGCAAACGACTGACCGAGAAGTACGCACGGATGCGCGCACTTCTCGGTCTGAAAGCCGACTGATGTCCCACGGCGAAGCACCGATGGCCCCGGTCGGGCGTCGACTCAGGCGTTGACCTTCTCGCGGGTGGCGGATCCTTCCCGCTTCTCCCGCTCCCGGGCCAACTCCGCGGCGTCCCGCTTGAACGCCCACTCCATCTTCGGCTCCATCGCGAACCGGAACATCCGCTGCACGGGCGCGGTGCACAGCAGCGTCACGCCGACGGCCGCGAGCACGGTGACGAAGATCTCGCCGAGCGGTCGCTGCAGCCAGGCGTGCTCGAACCAGCCCTGGTAGTCACCGGCCTTCACCACGAAGCCGTGCAGCAGATAGCCGTACAGCGTGCCCGCGCCGAGCGCCGTGAACCACATCTGCCGGCGCGGCACCCACGCGAAGAAGCAGGCCGTCAGCAGCAGCGAGCAGCCGAACATCGCCAGCACCATGACCGGCCCGCTCCACCACGGCGCGTCCAGCTCCTGCGCGGCGTCCCGGTGGTAGAACCACGCGGTGTTCATCCGCGGCACCGCCCACCAGGCGAAGGCCAGCGCGACCGCGCCCACCGGCACGGACAGGATCCGCACCGTGCGCGTGCGCACCATGTGGAAGTGCTCGGACTTCATGCACAGGCCCAGCACGAAGTACGGCAGGAACTGCAGAACCCGCTGCAGATCCAGGTCGTCGCCGATCTCCGGGGTGACGGTCCCGGCCATGGCGAGGCCGAGCGCGATCGGCAGCGGCCAGCGCACCATCTTCCAGATGGGGGTGGTCATCCGCCAGATGAACAGCGCACACAGGAACCACGTCAGGTACCACGGGTCCAGCAGGCTGATGTCCTGGCTGGGGTCGTCGTCGATCCAGCGCTTGAAGAGCGGGTACGCCGTCTCGAAGATGATGTACGGCACGGCGACACCGGTGATCAGCCGCTTCAGCCGGTTGGGGCTCGCGTCGAAACTGCGCGAGAAGAAGCCGGAGATGATGATGAACGCCGGCATGTGGAAGGTGTACACGACGGTGTACACGGCCTCCAGGATGCGGCTGTCGCCCTTGATCGGCTCCCAGGCGTGGCCTATGGCGACGAGAACGATCGCCAGGTACTTGGCGTTGTCGAAGAACGCGTCGCGCTGCTGGGCACCGCCGGACGCGGGTCTGTTGTCCGCCTGAGCCTTCTTGCTCTGCGGCGAGCGCGGACTCGGCACTCCGTCCGCCGACGACTCTGCCGGGGGGAGTGGCGCTCTGTGGTGGCCGTGCGGTCGCAGCGAGTTGTTCACAGACCCTCCCACCGGAAGCCGGGGGAGTCGATCCAGGCCCTCGCTGCGCATGCGGGGGACGAGGCAGCATGGAACATCTGAGGCACCCTAGCGTTGCCTATGGGATTTCGTAAAACCTGCGAGGTCGTTCACGGTTATTGCGTTCGAACTCGCGTGTACAACGAACGTGCACCTGGCAGACACCTGTTGGACATCCGCCTTGTCCGGATTCATCCCGACTAAAAGGTGCATATGCTCAGGAGCCGACTCCGATGGAATGATCAACTCACCCACAATTCGAATTGCCGACGAACACGTTGTGTGCCGTTGGAAACGAACCCGTCGAATTCTCTCCGCCGGTGTTCCCCCGAATTGCTGTACGGGCGCAACGCGAGAGGTGACCGCGTCCGGCGCACCCGCACAGATCCGGCACAGGTGTGGCGAACGAAACGTCACGTGCCGCATAGCGGGGCCCGGTTGGTGGCACGATGGTTCTGGCGGGGGTGCGCGGGGTTGCATCCCCGGGCCGGGAGAGCGGACCGACCGAGGGTGTGATCTGTTGTGGCCATTTCGCTGTCAGTGGTGTTGCTGTTGGCGATCATCTTGGTGGTGCTGATCCGTGGCGGATCCCTGAAGGCCGGCCCCGCCGTCGTCGCCGTGCTGTTCGGCTTCTTCCTGGCCTCGACAGGCATGGCCGACGACATCCAGCGGTTCCTCAACTCGATAGCGGAGACCATCAACTCGATCCAGTTCTAGGGTCCGTCGGGCGGCTCCGGGGCCCGCGGGGCGGCCCGGAAGAGTACGGATACCCGCGTTCGAGATCGTCGAACGGCAAGGAACGGGGGGACGTACGGGGTGGCGCTGCGCGAGACGGACCCGGCGGAGGTGGGGGGCTACCGGATCGAGGGCCGTCTCGGCTCAGGCAGCATGGGGGGTGGCCTACCCGGCCCATTCCGCCTCCGGCCGCCACCTCACCCGCAAGGTCGTGCACGCGCAGTACGCCGACGACGAGTTCCGCACTCTCGGCTTCCCTCAAGCGGGGAGACCCCCACCGCCGCGAGGTGCCGCCGCCCGTCAGCTCAGCGGCGCCTTCACCGCTCCCGCCGTGGACCCGGACGCCGACGCGCCCCGCCCCTGGACGACCACCCTCCATAGCCCGGGCGAGAACCTCGGCACCCACATCCGCCGCCATGACCCTCTGCCGCTGCCCGAGTTGGTCGTCGACGACACCCAGAACTCGACGACGTTCCGCCCGACTTGCGCCACTTTGTTCATGTTCGCCTGGAAGGCGCCCCAAGTTCCGCCCTGCCCCGGGCGAGTTACTGAGGCTGCTGCGCGACGGCCGCATCCCGGAGCCGAGGCAGAACTCACCCGTACGCCCCCAGGCGCCGCAGGCGCTTGTCGTCGTCGGCCCTCGCGCGGGGCGCCGCGCTCCTCGCCGCCGTCACCGCCACCACCGTCGCCGTCACGGATGACGACTCCGCTCCGGCCGACGTGCCGGCCGGCTGGCAGACCTGGCACAGGAAGCCGAAGCGGTAGGGGAGCAGTACGCCCCGCTCGACGTCGACGACGGCAAGGTCCGCTGGAGGGCGCACGCAACCCGACCCGAATGATCGGATGTCCCCCGCAGCGCCGCCGGAGATGGGTACGTACGACACCCCGGTCGGGGCGTGGCCCGCCTCGATCCGGCCACCGGCCGCTCCCGCTGGACTGTGCCGGTCAAGGGGGAGCAGGACATCGTCGGCCAGTGTGACGGTCGCCTAATCCTGCTCGGCGCGGGCGGCACGCACCGCACTCTGACCTCGCGGCAGGCCCCGTAGCGCTTGACGGATGAACGTCCGGCTCCCTCAGGCCGCTGCGTGCGCCCCCCTGTCGTACTGGTGGGGGCGAGAAGCCTCGGGCTGGGAGCCGTCTCCTCCTGGAATGCTTCAGGGCGCCGATACGAATGCTCTGCTGATGGTGTGCATCGGCTACCAGCACGCAAAGGACTGATCGGAACCCGCGTAAACGATCAGGGCCAGGTCGGGGACTAACCCTCTGACCTGGCCCTGAGCCGTACAGAGCGGGCGACGGGAATCGAACCCGCGTAGCTAGTTTGGAAGATCGCGTACGCGCACCCCGCCTGACCCGCCGAGTTGATGACCTGGAGGTTCTCGGGCCGTTCGCCGGGACTCGACGTTGTTCCCCGTCTGCTGCTCCCTTGCCGGGCACGTAGGGGGCACGGTGTCACTCGTAGAACCGCGCGGCGCTGAGGGCTCGTGCCATGAACGCCCAGTCGCCCTCAGGTGGGAGCTCCTGGCCGTGGTTCGCGTACCAACCTGGGGCATCGGCCACCCACGCTTCCAGGGCCTCCAGGAAGCTGTCCAGCGTCCGGTTCTCCCACTGGTCGCCGCTCGCTTCATAGTCCTGCCGAAGGCGCCTCAGAAAGCCGCTCAGGGCCTCGCGGTCCGCAAGACGCTCGTTAGGTACCAGTGGGAGGGGTGCGCGCTCGTCTCCCCAGTCATCGAGCCTGAGCCTGACTTGGAAGTTGTGCTCTGCATGATCGACGACGCTCCCACTGATCGCGAACCCCAGTGGGGGAGGGACTGTTCCAGGCGGTGAACGAAAGATCTCTGCTAGCCCCACTGCGTCCGGCACTCCGTCGATCTCTACGAACACGCCGAAGGGCTGTCGGCCGATGACCTTGCCGGATACGGGGGTGCCCACTGGCAGCGCGGTCACGGTTGCTGACCAGGCACGTCGTATGTCCTCGGGCGTCGGATCACCCACGCCGTTTGGCCACGTGTACTCCGTCATGCGCGGCATCCTCCGGCGATCGTGTACTTGAAATCTGTGGCCTCATCCTTATCAGGTCGATCATGGGGATGCGACAACGTCGGTCAACCGGCGCTGCGCTTGGGGCGATCGTCCACTGAGATCCGATGCCGACCGTCGCTGTTCGCGCTTGTTGGTGTCAGCCGCTGGTGTCAGGGAGCCATGGCCCCCTTGACGACCTCCAATCGGCACCCCTGCGGCCAACGACTCGGACCACTCCGCATCGGCCCGGCCGGTGAGGATCGCATCCCTGCGGCTCCCGACGAGAGCGGCGCATCTGAGTATCCGTGCTCATGTGCAACGCCTGCCACAACAGCATGCTGAGTGACATGCCATTAACAGACTGTCACCCGAAAACGGATCGGTGGTCGGTATGAGGCACGGGAGCGAACCGTCGATTGGCCCGCAGATCGGTGTCAGCGTGGCGCTACTCGTCATTGACCTGATGATCATCGCTTGGTTGGTGTTCATCCGTTACGGGATGACGGGCTGGGCCGACAGCTACGACAGCAACAATCCGCCCAGTGCACCGAAGGAAGCGTTGCGGGGAATGTGGCTCCTGGTCGGCGGAGCAGTCGTCACAGGTGGTGGCCTCCTTGCTCTGCGATGGCGTATTCCGGGCATCGTGCAGCTAGTTGTCCTCGGACTCGGAGCAGTGCTGCTCGTCTCATTAGCCGCCCGTAAGTAGCGCACGTCGGCCCAACCACCTCAACCACCACTCACCCCAGCTCCCATCCCGTCCGCCGTCGACCCACACACCGTGGAGCGGGCGTGGTTCATGGCGTCCAGGTGGAGCGCGCCACTGTACGAACGACCTGGACGCCATGGGCCGCGTCTGCTCGGCTCTGCCTGGGTCGATGGCGGACGGGATGGGAGCACCCCGCGCACGCCACTACGGGCCCGCGGTCGGGAACGGCGCCCCCTCCATCCCGGTGCCGGCCGATCCCCCGCCGGAGGCATCGTCTTGACCGTGGGCCGCTCTGTGCGGTGATCGACTCATGGCCTCCGGCCCTATCCACATGTGGGCGCGCGTCGGCGGCGGCAGCGCCGAGCGGGCCGAAGGCAGGAGCGCGGGCGCAGCCAGAGCCGGGAAGCGCGCCCGGCGGAGCGGAGCGCAGCCGGGGCTTGATGAGGTAGAGAAACCTGTAACAGGTCTGGCTCCCGGGCCGAAGATCAGTTGCCCACCAGTGGCGTCGGCTTGCGGCCGTCATGCGTCCGGATGGGCGGCGCCTCGTCGCGCAAGGCGTCCGTGATGTGCTTCGCGGAGGCCGCGCTCATCGCCGCTCCTCCTTCGTCCCGGCAGGGCCATGCAACAGCGGCATCAGGCGGAGTGCTGGTCCGTGGCGAGAAGTCGGCTGGTGAAGCCCTCACGGCAGAGCCGCCCGTAAGCCTCGATCACGTCATCCGGTACGGGCTGACTGATCATGAATCCCTGTTCCGGGTAGATCAGCAGTCGCTGAAGCGCCCCCACCAGCATGTCGATGACCAAGCGGGCGTCCTGGATGGAGTCGGCGTACTCCTCCAACGTCATCGGGGTGGATGCACTGACGATCTCGACTTCAGGCCACAGCTTGCGAGCCGTGGCGTATGCGCGCCTCTCCTCGTACGGCTTACTGATGAGGAGCACGGAGGAGACCTCCACGTGAGCTTCCTCAAGCACGGCCCTGGAAAAGCGGATGTTCTCGCCGGTATTGCGGGCGTTGGGTTCTACGAGCACAGCTGAGCCAGGGACACCGAGTTCGATGGCTCGTTCGCGGTAGTGGACAGCTTCCCCCCGCGGCATGCGTTCCCGCGTCGTCGGGCTGGTGGCTCCCGTGAAAAGAAGCAGGGGAGCCAGGCCGCGCTTGTACAGGTCTACTGCCGTATCAGCTACACCCAGGTCATGGCTGCCCAGCCCGATCGCAACCGAGCACGGCCGTGGGACATGGCCCATCTGGTGGTAGTCCCACAAGCGCCGTGCGTCGGCCCATGCCTGCGTGGAGATCATTGCTACCCTTTCTCGCCCTTTGCCGAGTCCGGCACCTTGAAGTCGTACTCCCAGGCGAAGCGCGAAGCCGCGTGCACACCAATGGCGAACTCGACCACTGTGCCAGAGGCCGTGAACGTCGTCCGATGCAACTCGACGACCGGTTCGCCCGGCGGCAGCTGCAAGAGCTTCACTTCGTCGGGCGTGGGCGCCCTCGCGAAAAGCTCCTCCTTCATGTGGTCGATCTCGTATCCCGCGTCGTACAGCACCCGGAAACCACCGCCGCGACCGGCCGGCCCCGGCGTCGGGTCCACTAGTCGTGTCCCTTCGACATGTTCGGGCCGGTAGTAGCTGGTGAGCGTGTGGGTCGGCTGGTCACCTTCCTTCACCAGCCGTGCTCGCGCGTACACCTCTGCCCCTTCAGGCAGTCCGTGCGCCGCTGCGACCGTTGGCGGTGCTTCCACGCGACTGACCGTCTGGGTCTGATCGTTCCGCCGGTAGCTGCGCCCGGACGCAACGCGGTCCGCGATGAAGGCCACCTCGTCGCCGTCACGCCACTTGGCCTTGTCGTACCTGGCAATGCCGAGCCTCTTGAGCGGGACTCGCTGCCGCACGACGGTGCCGTGGCCACGAGATGAGGTCACCAGGCCCTCGGCCTCAAGAGCCTTGTAGGCCTGGTGGACGGTGGACTTGGAGCCCTCGCCCGCTGCAACTAGCTCCCTGATCTGCGGAAGCTGCTGGCCTGGCGCGTACTCACCCCTCTTGATCTGTTCAGCCAGCTTGTCCGCCAGCTCTCGCCACTTGGGCGTCATCTCTCGACTCCTCTCGACAAGGCAAGTCAAGCACAGTCCCAGGACTGTTGACAGTCCCAGGACTGCATGCCACAGTCTTCCTAAGTCGCTCGCAGTCCTAGGACAGCGGGCAGGAGGGGCCCTCTTTGGGCTGCTCCAACGCATCGACTCAGGGAGTGCTTCATGCCGTCCTTCAAGATCGACACTTCGACCGCTGTGGTGTTCGTGGCGACCGCGCCGGAACCGAAGATGGTCAACAAGAAGACCGGTGAGCGGGCCGTGGACCGGGAGACCAACGCGGGTCTCTCGACCGTGGGTCTGCTGGTCTCGGACGAGGGGGAGGGGAACCTCTACCAGGTGACCGTGCCGGAGACCGGTCTCCCCGAGGGTCTGGCGCCGGGTATGCCGGTCAAGGTCATCGGGCTGAAGGCTCGTGACTGGGAGAACGAGTTCAACGGTCAGAAGCGGCACGGGATCTCGTTCCGTGCGGTCGCGGTCACCCCGGCGGCCTGATCATGGCCGACCTGACGATGTGGCTGGAGGCCACGGGAGCTCTGGCTGGTGCCGGTGGCCTCGGCTACGCGAAGGGGCGTGCGCCGCGCGTGTACTGGTCGCTGGTCGGGATGCCGGTCACGTGGGGTCGATTCACCCTCTCGTACCGCTCCACGATGGACGTGTGCGGGCTCACGGTGCAGCCGTCGGGCCTGCGGGCGTTCATGACCCGCAGCGTCGCTCGCCGTGAGGTTCAGCCGGTCCCGCCGAAGATCCGCCGGGTACGCGGTACGTCGACGGGGCTGCGGGTGACCCTGCGGCTTCCCGCTGGCCTGGAGCCTGCCGACGTGATCGCTTCCTCGGAGCGGCTCCGGCACGCCTGGGGTGTCCACTCGGTGACCGTGGCGGAGACGAAGCCTGGTTTCGTCGAACTGCGGATGACCGGCTATGACGTGCTGCGCCAGGTGCGGATGCCCCGCAAGGCCCGCCCGCACGGCCTGGCCGTTCCGGTCGCGGTGCGGGAGGACGGAACCGCGTTCGAGCGTGACTACCGCAAGGCGCCGATGGCGCTCACCCTGGGCGCCAATCACTCCGGCAAGTCGATGTATCAGCGCAACCTGATCAAGGGGCTGGCGCAACTGCCGGTGGCCCTGGGCGGGGTCGACTGCAAGCGCGGGGTGGAACAGTCCGCGTTCGCGCCCCGCCTGTCGGCGCTGGTCACCAATCCCGACGATGCCGCTTCACTGCTCGGTGTCCTGGTCGCGGAGATGGAAGCCCGCTTCGACCTGCTGAGCGGTCACGGCGTCTCGGACATGTGGGAATTGCCTGTCGAGGTGCGGCCGGTGCCGGTCGTCGTCCTGGTCGACGAGGTGGCGGAGCTGTTCCTGATCTCCTCCAGGAAGGATGAGGAGCGTCGGGAACGGATCGTTACCGCGTTGATCCGGCTGGCTCAGATGGCCCGTGCGATCGGCATCTACCTGGAGATCTGCGGGCAGCGCTTCGGCTCCGATCTGGGCAAGGGCGCCACCATGCTCCGTGCTCAGCTCACCGGCCGCGTGGTGCACCGCGTCAACGACAAGCAGACCGCCGAAATGGGCCTGGCGGACGTGGCCCCGGACGCGGTCCCGGCCGCCAGCATGATCCCGATGAACCGTCCCGGAACCGCTGTCGCGGCTGACTCCTCCGGCGGCTGGTCGAAGATCCGCACCCCGAACACCTCGCGGGACGAAGTGGTCGCGGTCTGCCGGGAGTTCGCCCACCTGGTCCCGGATCTGCCGTTCCTCGACCCGTTCCGCCCTCACGTTCCCGCTCCGGCGACGCCGGCCAGTCCGTCGCTGGTCAAGCCCCGCCCGGTCACCGAGTAATGCCCTCTCCGCCTCGGGCGGTCGGCGATGCTCCCCGGCCCGCCCTTGGCCCGACTCCCTTGAAGGGAGGTGCCCCACATGTCTCGCTCAATCCGCCCGGACGCCGTACTCGTACAGGCCGTCATCGCCGGTGCGCTGTCCTTCGCCCACCTGCACGACCTTGCCGCCGCTGCCGGACAGTCCGGCTGGAAAGCCTGGGCTTATCCGGTCTCGGTCGACCTGCTGTTGGTCGCTGCCTGGCGTCGGCTGCGCACGGCCCGCCGCGACCGGTCCGCTTGGACCTGGTTCGTGATCGCGCTGGCCGCATCCCTCGGCGCGAACATCGCGACCGCCGGTCTCCTCGACCTGGCCGACGTGTCCGCCTGGCTGTGCATCCTCGTGGCTGGCTGGCCCGCCCTGGCCTTCCTCGGCGGAACCCTCCTGGTCCACTCGCCCGCTGAGCCGCCCGCTTCTGCACCGCCCGCGGACGAACCGTCGGCGCCGGAAGTCGAGATGCACCGCCGCACCGACGAACCCGGTCCCGAACACGCTCCGGCTGCGCCCGTGCCGGAACTGACCCCGGCTCCGCCGCAGCCCGCGCCCGCCGTCCCCGCTGTTCCGGTCGCGCTGCTCGATCACGCCCGGAAGATCGCCGACGCACACCGGGCTTCTACCGGGTCCCCGATGCCAGCTGACGCTCTGTCGGCCCGGCTCCAACTGCCCGCCCCGATGGCCGACGCCATCGCCGCCGAACTCCAGCTCACCTGACCGGAAGGGAGATACCGCTCGTGACCGCCTACCGCCGCTTCCGCAACGTGATCCGCATCGGACCCGTGCAGGTCGCCACCGCCTACGACGGCCGTGGCCGCGACAAGCACACCGCCGCCTGCACCGCCCCCGGCTGTGGCTTCGCCGCCGACTACGACACGCGCGCCGGCGCCGAGCTCGCCGCCCGCACCCACCGCTGCAAGGCCTAGAAGGGACAGCCCGCCATGGACGTACCGCTCTGGCTCGCCCTGCTCGTCGTGGGATGGCTCGGCGTCAAGCTCGCCCGCCCGCCGTGGTGGCTGGTCGCCGTGCTCCTGGTCGGTGGCTACCTCGTCGCCGGAAGCTTCCTCGCCCCCGCCCTCGGCTCCGTCCTCAAGTAGAAGGGAACCGCCTCGTGTTCACGCCGAAGTACCCGCCTCAGGACACCGCCCCGCCCGCCACGGCCACCGCCCCGGCCGTCTACACCCCGGTGCCGCTCCAGCCGACGGCACCGGCCCCGGCCCCGGTCGCCCCGGCCTCGAACCGGCCGACGGTCCAGCTCACCCCCGGCAGCGCTCTCGCCCTCGCCGCTGGCGGCGGTGCCGTGGTCCTCGTCGTCGGCGCGGTCGTGGTCTCGCTCCTGCTGGCGGTCGCCATCACCGGCGTCTCCGTCGCTGTGGTCGCGGTCGTCCTGCGCCTGCTCATCAAGGACCTGCACAAGCACTGAACGGCCCCGGGGCGGCTCTCTCGCCAAAGACCGCCGCCCCGGCGCCTGCACCCCTTCCAGACCCATCGGACCCGAAAGGGAAGCCTCATGATGCCCCAGCACGCCCCGAACACGCGCGTCTGCCGCGACTGCGACGGCTTCGCCACCGCCGCCATCACCACCGGCACCCGCCACACCGACGGCACCCGCGCCACCCTCCGCGTCACCTGCCTGACCTGCAAGGGCACCGGCCACACGGTCCCCGCCTCCGCGCTCGCCAAGACCGGGCGGTGACGACCGCGTGACCGACACCGCCACCCTGGCGGGCCTGGACCCGGCCACCCTCGCCGACGTGCTGAGGCTGGCCGGGTCTTCGGACCTCGACCGCATCCAAGAACAGATCCGCCGCACCGGCGGCTGCTCCGACCCGATCCACCTGCAAGGCACCACCGTCACCCGCGACGCGGCCACCGGCCACGTCCTGCACTCCTACTCGACCGACACCGAGCCCGGCGGCCGCCTCCGGATCGCTTGCGGCAACCGCCGCGCCTCGCGCTGCCCGTCCTGCGCCTGGACCTACGCAGGCGACACCTACCACCTCATCCGCGCAGGCCTCACCGGCGATCCCGACAAAGGCACCCCGCACACCATCCGAGATCGCCCCCGAGTCTTCGCCACCCTCACCGCACCCTCCTTCGGCCCCGTCCACAACCGCCCCGGCAACCGCCCCTGCCGCTGCGGCACCCGCCACGGCGAGGACGCACCCGAACTCGGCACCCCGCTCGACCCCGAGGCGTACGACTACGCGGGCGCCGTGCTGTGGAACAACCACGCCTCCGACCTGTGGCGGTACTTCACGATCTACCTCCGCCGCGAGATCGCCCGCCGCGCCGGACTCACGCAGAAGGCCGCCCGCGAACAGTCCCGCGTCGCGTTCGGCAAGGTCGCTGAGTACCAGAAGCGCGGAGCCGTCCACTTCCACGCCGTGATCCGCTTCGACGGGCCGGAAGGGCCGGACTCCCCGCCCCCGGCCTGGGCCACGCTGGATCTCCTCACGGACGCGATCCAGGCCGCAGCCGCCCGCGTGGCCGTCGACGTGCCCCCGGCCTCGTATCGGCCAGACCCTGACCAACCGGCCATCACCCAACCGGCCCGCACACTGCGCTGGGGCACCCAGCTCGACGTGCAGCCGATCGGCGCCTTCGGCCAGGGCGAGGAGATCACCGAAGCCGCAGTCGCCTCCTACGTCGCCAAGTACGCCACCAAGGCCGCCGAGACCACCGGCACCGTAGACCGCCGCATCGGCAACAAAGAAGCCCTCGCCCTGCTCGGCGTGCCCGACCACCCTGCCCGGCTCATCGCCGCCTGCCTCGACCTGCACGCCCTCTACCCGGACCGGAAGCTACGGGACTGGGCTCACATGCTCGGCTTCCGCGGCCACTTCTCCACCAAGTCCCGCCGCTACTCCACCACCCTCAGCGCCCTCCGCCAGACCCGCGCCGACTACCGCGCCGCCCAACAACGCAAAGCCCTCGGCCTGCCCGACCCCGACGACGAAGAGGCCACCACACTCACCCTCGCCCACTGGACGTACGCCGGACACGGCCACACCCCCGGCGAATCCTGGCTCGCCGCCAACATCCGCCGCGACATACAACACAACCGCGAAACCGCACGTGAGGCGCTTGCCGATCTGCGTCAGGAAGGAGAGCACGACCATGAATGAGCGGTACCTCAGCGTCGACCAGGTCGCCGAAGTCCTCGGTACGACCGCGCGCTTCCCCCGGCGCCTGATCGAAGAGCGTCGCATCGTGTACGTGAAGGTCGGCCGTCACGTCCGCATCCCCGAGAGCGCCGTGCGCGAGTACATCGCTGCCAACACGGTGCAGCCGCGTCGGCGTGGGCACACCCTTCGGGGGGTGGCTGCCTGATGGCAGGGAAGCGCCGGCACTTTGGCCGCGTCCGCAAGCTCCCGTCCGGCCGCTACCAGGCTCGCTACCTCGGTCCTGACGGACAGCTCAGGCCTGCCCCCGAGACGTTCCGCACCAAGACGGACGCGGACGATTGGCTTGCCGACAAGCAGACCGAGTTGCGGCGTGGCGACTGGCACGACCCGGACGCCGGGAAGGTGTCGTTCGGCCCGTACGCCGCCTCCTGGATCACGGAGCGCGAGCTGACCTCGACCACGCGGCAGCTCTACGGCTCGCTTCTGCGGCACCACCTTGAGCCCGCCTTCGGCGCCGTCAACGTCGCGGAGATTTCACCCCCGCTCGTGCGACGCTGGCGTGCCGAAAAGCTCGCGTCCGGCACCGGCCCGACCACCGTGGCCAAGGCTTACGCCTTGCTCCGCGCGATCATGGGCACGGCGGTCGCCGACCAGATGATCAGGCGCAACCCCTGCACGATCAAGGGTGCCAGCACCGTGCACACCCCTGAACGGCCTACCGCCACCGTGCAGGAGGTCTACGACCTGGCCGACGTGATCCAGCCGCGTTACCGGGCGCTCGTGCTCATGGCGGGGTTCCTCGGCTTGCGCTGGGGCGAACTGATCGGCTTGCACCGCCGGGATGTCGATCTCGATCACGGCACCGTGCGCGTCCGGCGCGCCGTCGCGGAGCTGAACAACGGGCAGCGCCAGATCAAGGCACCCAAGAGCGCGGCCGGCAAGCGCACGGTGTCTATCCCGGCCGCGATCATCCCGGACATCCGCGAGCACCTGAACCGGTACGCCGAACAGGGTGCGGACGGTCGGGTGTTCATCGGGTCCAAGGGTGCGACCCCGCGTCGGAACCACTTCAACCGGCTGTGGCACAAGGCCTGCGACGGCGCTGGGATCAAGAGCCTGCACTTCCATGATCTTCGGCACACGGGCAACACCCTCGCCGCGTCGACGGGTGCCAGTACGCGTGAGCTGATGTCGCGCATGGGCCACAGCACGGCCCGTGCCGCGCTGATCTACCAGCACGCCAGCGCCGACCGTGACCGGCTAATCGCCGACGCACTGAGCGGCCTCGTCGACAAGGCGCGCAAGAAGGCCCGCAAGGCGAAGAAGAAGCAAGATCGAAAGCCCAAGGGGCACGCGGGGGACACGGCGGGCTGATCGGAGCCCCCGAAAACGATCAGGGCCAGGCGGAGGAATCATCCTCTGACCTGGCCCTGAGCCGTATGGAGCGGGCGACGGGAATCGAACCCGCGTAGCTAGTTTGGAAGACTAGGGCTCTACCATTGAGCTACGCCCGCACAGGACGCGCCGCAGGTCAGGTGACCGCGGCACAGAAGGCATCGTAGCGGGTCGGCACCCCTGACCGCACACCCCGTTAATGCGGCGGCCGCGCCGCCTGTGGGCATGTACCCTACGTGTCGCACCAGCACGGGGTGTGGCGCAGCTTGGTAGCGCGTCCGCTTTGGGAGCGGAAGGCCGTGGGTTCAAATCCCGCCACCCCGACCAGGACCGGTCAAGACCGGCCACATGCGTGACGACCTCGTGTGATCGCGTCCAGTGATCGCCTTTGGGGGGTGTCGCCGCTGCCGTTACTATGCAAGCTGCACGCCCGTGTGTCTCTCCATCTGATGAAGTCCTCCCGGGCGGCGAAATCCGCCGGACCAGTCTGGTCCCGGCAGAACCCAAGAAGTCAGCCACAAGGAGACCGAACCGTGAAGAGCGCCGTGGAGACCCTGAACCCGACTCGGGTTCGGCTCACTGTCGAGGTGCCCTTCGAGGAGCTCAAGGACAGCCTCGACGCGGCGTACAAGAAGATCAACCAGCAGGTCACGGTGAAGGGCTTCCGCAAGGGCAAGATCCCGGCCCGCGTCATCGACCAGCGGTTCGGCCGTGGCGCCGTGCTGGAGGAGGCCGTCAACGACGCGCTGCCGAAGTTCTACACCGAGGCGGTCAACGAGGCCGACCTGAACGTCCTGGGCCAGCCCGAGGTCGACATCACCGAGCTGAAGGACGGCGAGACGCTGAACTTCACCGCCGAGGTCGACATCCGCCCGACCATCGAGATCCCGGACTACTCCGGCATCGAGGTCGAGGTCGACGCGGTCGAGGTCACCGACGAGGACGTCGAGAAGTCGGTCGAGCAGCTCCGTGAGCGCTTCGCCTCCACCTCCCCGGTCGAGCGTGCCGCCGAGGACGGCGACGTCGTCACGATCGACCTGCAGGCCAAGGTCGACGACGAGGTCCTGGAGGACGGCGTCGCCGAGGGCGTCTCCTACACCATCGGCTCCGGCGAGCTGCTGGAGGGCATCGACGACGCCGTGAAGGGCCTCGAGGCCGGTGGCGAGGCCACCTTCGCCTCCGAGCTCAAGGGCGGCTCGGCGGCCGGCAAGGAGGCCGAGGTCACCGTCAAGGTCACCCAGGTCGCCGCCCGCGAACTGCCCGAGCTGGACGACGAGTTCGCGCAGCTCGCCTCCGAGTTCGACACCCTGGACGAGCTCAAGGCCGACAGCCGCAAGCGCCTCGAGAACATGAAGCAGTACGACCAGGCCACGCAGGCCCAGGAGCGCGTCCTGGAGAAGCTGCTGGAGCTCGTCGAGGTGCCCGTCCCCGAGAAGCTCCTCGAGGACGAGATCAACACCCGCAAGCACAACCTCGAGCACCACCAGCTCGGCCAGATGGGCCTCGACCTCGAGAAGTACCTCGAGATCCAGGGCAAGACGGTCGAGGAGTTCGACGCCGAGACCAAGGAAGCCGCGGTCAAGGGCATCAAGACGCAGTTCGTCCTCGACGAGCTCGTCAAGCAGGAGAAGCTGAACGTCAACCAGGAGGAGCTCACCGAGCACCTCATGCGTCGCGCGGCCTCCTCCGGCATGTCCCCCGACCAGTTCGCCCAGGCGGTCGTCGAGGGCGGCCAGGTTCCGCTCCTGGTCGGCGAGGTCGCCCGCGGCAAGGCGCTGGCCGTCGTCGTCGAGAAGGCCGTGGTCAAGGACACCAACGGCGAGGTCATCGACCTGGACGACGAGGACGAGACCGAGCAGGCCACGGAGACCGTGGAGGCCGCCGAGGGCACCGCGGACGAGGCCGCCGAGGAGAAGTCCGAGGGCTGAGCCCACGGAGCCTTGTAAGCCGTAGGAAGGGCCCTGGGGGTACACCCCCAGGGCCCTTCTTCAGCTACGGCCGGGCAACGTCCCCCCAATGGGCGCGGGGAACGGCGCGACCAGCACCCGCGACCGGTAGCCGCCCACTGTCAGCCGAAGCTGTGGGGAGAAATTCGGCCCACCCGGCGGAGCGCATGCGCTCACAGCGAACACCCGCGGAACCGGGATTGCAGCACAGGGCCACCGCGTTAGGGTCCATGAGTATGAGGGCAGGGAAGCCCCCGTTGCCCGCAGAACACGTAAGACGGCCCGGCGCCGTCGTAAGACGAGCAGGTGGATACGTGACGAATCTGATGCCCTCCGCCGCCGGCGAGCCCTCCATCGGCGGTGGCCTCGGCGACCAGGTCTACAACCGGCTGCTCGGCGAGCGGATCATCTTCCTCGGCCAGCCGGTCGACGACGACATCGCCAACAAGATCACTGCGCAGCTGCTGCTCCTTGCCGCGGAACCGGACAAGGACATCTTCCTGTACATCAACAGCCCCGGCGGTTCGATCACGGCCGGCATGGCGATCTACGACACCATGCAGTACATCAAGAACGACGTGGTGACCATCGCCATGGGCCTCGCCGCCTCGATGGGACAGTTCCTGCTCAGCGCGGGTACCCCGGGCAAGCGCTTCGCGCTGCCGAACGCCGAGATCCTGATCCACCAGCCCTCCGCGGGCCTGGCCGGCTCGGCCTCCGACATCAAGATCCACGCCGAGCGGCTGCTGCACACGAAGAAGCGCATGGCCGAGCTCACGTCCCAGCACACGGGCCAGTCGATCGAGCAGATCACCCGCGACTCGGACCGCGACCGCTGGTTCGACGCCTTCGAGGCCAAGGAGTACGGCCTCATCGACGACGTGATGCCCACGGCCGCCGGTATGCCGGGCGGCGGCGGCACCGGGGCCTGAGCCCCACCGCGGGGCACACACACCCCCGCAGCGCCCCCAGCCGACCGCCCAAGCCCCTAGGAGACAGACAGTGAACGACTACCCCGGCAGCGGCCTGTACGACCGCACGCGCGCCGAGTACACGGGTCCCGCCGCCGAGTCCCGCTACGTCATCCCGCGGTTCGTGGAGCGCACCTCGCAGGGCATCCGCGAGTACGACCCGTACGCGAAGCTCTTCGAGGAGCGCGTGATCTTCCTCGGCGTGCAGATCGACGACGCCTCCGCCAATGACGTCATGGCGCAGCTGCTGTGCCTGGAGTCGATGGACCCCGACCGGGACATCTCGGTCTACATCAACAGCCCGGGTGGCTCCTTCACCGCGCTCACGGCCATCTACGACACGATGCAGTTCGTGAAGCCGGACGTCCAGACGGTCTGCATGGGCCAGGCGGCCTCCGCCGCGGCCGTGCTGCTGGCCGCCGGCACGCCCGGCAAGCGCATGGCGCTGCCGAACGCCCGTGTGCTGATCCACCAGCCGTACAGCGAGACCGGCCGCGGTCAGGTCTCCGACCTGGAGATCGCCGCGAACGAGATCCTGCGGATGCGCTCGCAGCTGGAGGAGATGCTGGCCAAGCACTCCACCACGCCGATCGAGAAGATCCGCGAGGACATCGAGCGCGACAAGATCCTCACGGCCGAGGACGCGCTGTCGTACGGGCTGATCGACCAGATCATCTCCACCCGGAAGATGAACAACGCCGACGTTCGCTGACGCGGACCCGGTAGTGTCTGCTGCCCCTTGGCACGGTTTGGGACGGTGCACGTCAAAGTGAACCGCGCCAAGGGGGGCCCGAACGGGGGCCCAGGCAAGGTACCGTCGACATAAGGCAGCACCAGGAGCCGCTGGATTCGAAAACGTCCAGTCGTCTCCCAGGCGAAGGGGAAGCACACCGTGGCACGCATCGGTGACGGCGGCGATCTGCTCAAGTGCTCGTTCTGCGGCAAGAGCCAGAAGCAGGTCAAGAAGCTCATCGCAGGCCCTGGTGTGTACATCTGCGACGAGTGCATCGATCTCTGCAACGAGATCATCGAGGAAGAGCTCGCGGAGACCAGTGAGGTCCGCTGGGAGGAACTGCCCAAGCCGCGCGAGATCTACGAGTTCCTCGAGGGCTACGTGGTCGGCCAGGAAGCAGCCAAGAAGGCGCTCTCCGTCGCCGTCTACAACCACTACAAGCGCGTGCAGGCCGGCGAGAACGGCGGCGGTCAAAGCCGCGAGGACGCCATCGAGTTGGCGAAGTCCAACATCCTGCTGCTGGGCCCCACGGGCTCCGGCAAGACGCTGCTCGCCCAGACCCTGGCCCGCATGCTGAACGTCCCCTTCGCCATCGCGGACGCGACGGCGCTGACGGAGGCCGGGTATGTCGGCGAGGACGTCGAGAACATCCTGCTCAAGCTGATCCAGGCGGCCGACTACGACGTCAAGAAGGCCGAGACCGGGATCATCTACATCGACGAGATCGACAAGGTCGCCCGGAAGAGCGAAAACCCCTCGATCACGCGTGACGTGTCCGGCGAGGGCGTCCAGCAGGCCCTGCTGAAGATCCTGGAGGGCACGACGGCCTCGGTTCCGCCGCAGGGCGGCCGTAAGCACCCGCACCAGGAGTTCATCCAGATCGACACGACGAACGTCCTGTTCATCGTGGGCGGCGCGTTCGCCGGCCTGGAGAAGATCATCGAGTCGCGGGCCGGCGCCAAGGGCATCGGCTTCGGCGCGACGATCCGCTCCAAGCGCGAGCTGGAGGCCAAGGACCAGTTCGAGGACGTCATGCCGGAGGACCTGGTCAAGTTCGGCATGATCCCCGAGTTCATCGGCCGCCTCCCCGTCATCACCTCGGTCCACAACCTGGACCGTGAGGCCCTGCTCCAGATCCTGGTCGAGCCGCGCAACGCCCTCGTCAAGCAGTACCAGCGCCTCTTCGAACTCGACGGCGTGGAGCTCGACTTCGAGCGCGAGGCCCTGGAGGCCATCGCCGACCAGGCCATCCTCCGCCAGACGGGCGCGCGCGGCCTGCGCGCCATCATGGAGGAGGTCCTGATGTCGGTGATGTACGAGGTGCCGTCCCGCAAGGACGTCGCCCGGGTCGTCATCACGGCCGAGGTCGTCCAGTCGAACGTGAACCCGACGCTGATCCCGCGAGATGCGCGCCGCGGACCGGGCGAGCAGAAGTCGGCGTAGCCGTACCGCAGTACCGCAGACGGACGAAGGGGCCCCGGTCAACCGACCGGGGCCCCTTCGCCGTTAACGAGTGGGGCGTCGTCAGGCCTTGACGCGGATCTCGGCCCGGACCTTCGTGGTGATGTCCACGGCGACGTCCTTGGAGATGCCCTTGGTGGCGTCGCCCGGCGACACCATCGCGATGGTGCTGTAATCGGCCCACGCGCAGAACCAGTCGGTCTTCTCCTTCTTGGTCATCAGGTCCTGGCCCTTGGCGGCCTGGCACTTCATGACCGCACCGTCGATGTCGACCGCCTCGGGCTCACCGACCAGCTCGGTCTTGCCTGCGCCGGAGGAGCTGGAGCCGGAATCCTCCTCGGCCCCCTTCTTGAAGTCGGTGAAGAACTTCTCGAGGGCCGCCTCGGGATCGGCGATCTCACCGTAGGCGCCGAAGTAGGTGATGCCCTTGGCCGTCGCGAGCTCGGAAAGGTCCGGCGCGGTGCTCGACGGGTCGTTGGGGTCGTAACCGCTCAGATCCGCCGTCGAGTAGAGGCCGACCACACTCTGGCCGTTCTTGACGCCGCTCTTCTCCATGTCCTCGGCGGTGTCGCTGGCCCCGCCGACGTCCTGCCCGGCCTTGGAGGCCCGGTTGTACTCGCTGAGCAGCTTCTCCGGCGTAGCCAGCTTGTGCGCCCCGTCGTCCTCGAGGCTGCCCGCGCCGCCGCCCCGGCTGCCGCCCAGAGCGAAGTACGCCCCCACGCCGATCGCGGCCACGAGGGCCACCGCGCCGATGATCAGGCCGGTCTTCTTGCCACCGCCGCCCGGGGTCGGCGGCTGCGGCATGCCGTACTGGGGCTGCTGACCGTACTGGGGCTGCTGGCCGTAGGGGTTCGGCTGCTGGGGCGGGACGCCCGGGGGCTGCTGCGGGTAGCCGTAACCAGGCTGGGGCTGGGCCGGCGGGGCCTGCTGGGGGTAGCCGTAGCCGGGCTGGGGCGCCTGCGGCTGCTGGCCGTAGGGACCGGGCTGCTGAGGCGGCCCGCCGTACGGACCGGGCTGCTGGGGCTGCCCGCCGTACGGGCCCGGCTGGTTGTAGCTCATTTCTGGGTTCCCCTCCAGATGCTTATGTGTTCCTGACATCCTGGCTCAGACTCAGGCAACGCATGGCATCGGGGTGCCCACCGTTACAGAACAAACGCGTTTCGGGACACGCCCGCGACACCCCTAAACTGAGCGGGTGACCGAGAACGCTCAGCAGCAGCCACCAGCGCCCGACACCGAACTGCCGACCCAGTACGCGCCGGCCGACGTAGAGGGGCCGCTGTACGAGCGCTGGGTGGAGCGGGGTTACTTCGAGGCGGACGCGAAGAGCGACAAGCCGCCGTTCACCGTCGTCATCCCGCCGCCGAACGTCACCGGCAGCCTGCACCTCGGGCACGCCTTCGAGCACACCCTCATCGACGCCCTGACGCGCCGTAAGCGCATGCAGGGCTTCGAGACGCTGTGGCAGCCCGGCATGGACCACGCCGGTATCGCCACGCAGAACGTCGTCGAGCGCGAGCTGGGCAAGGAAGGCAAGTCCCGGCACGACCTCGGGCGTGAGGCGTTCGTCGAGCGCGTCTGGCAGTGGAAGGGCGAGTCCGGCGGGCAGATCAGCGGCCAGATGCGCCGCCTCGGCGACGGCGTCGCCTGGTCCCGCGAGCGGTTCACCATGGACGAGGGCCTGTCCCAGGCCGTCCAGACCATCTTCAAGCGCCTCTACGACGACGAGCTGATCTACCGCGCCGAGCGCATCATCAACTGGTGCCCGCGCTGTCTGACGGCCATCTCGGACATCGAGGTCGAGTACCAGGACGACGACGGCGAACTCGTCTCCATCCGGTACGGCGACGGCGACGACGCCATCGTCGTGGCGACGACCCGCGCCGAGACGATGCTCGGCGACACCGCGGTCGCCGTCCACCCCGACGACGAGAGGTACCGCCACCTCGTCGGCCGCGACATCGAGCTGCCGCTCACCGGCCGCCGTATCCCCGTCGTCGCCGACGAGCACGTCGACCCGGAGTTCGGCACCGGTGCCGTCAAGGTGACCCCGGCCCACGACCCGAACGACTTCGAGATCGGCCAGCGGCACGACCTGCCGGCCATCACGATCATGGACGAGCACGCGGTCATCACCGCCCATGGCCCCTTCCAGGGCCTGGACCGCCTGGAGGCCCGCTCGGCCATCGTCGCCGCGCTGCGCGCCGAGGGCCGGATCGTCGCCGAGAAGCGTCCGTACGTCCACTCCGTCGGCCACTGCTCGCGCTGCAAGACCACCATCGAGCCGCGCCTGTCCATGCAGTGGTGGGTCAAGGTCGGCCCGCTCGCCAAGGCCGCCGGTGACGCGGTCCGCGACGGCAAGGTCAAGATCCACCCGCAGGAGATGGAGAAGCGGTACTTCGACTGGGTCGACAACCTCCACGACTGGTGCATCTCACGGCAGTTGTGGTGGGGTCACCGCATCCCTGTCTGGTACGGCCCGGAGGGTGAAGTCGTCTGCGTCGGCCCCGACGAGGAGCCGCCCACCGGCGAGGGCTGGCACCAGGACACCGACGTCCTCGACACCTGGTTCTCCTCCGGCCTGTGGCCCTTCTCCACCCTCGGCTGGCCCGAACAGACCGAGTCGCTCGCGAAGTTCTACCCGAACTCCGTTCTGGTCACCGGCTACGACATCCTCTTCTTCTGGGTCGCCCGGATGATGATGTTCGGCCTGTACGCGATGGACGGCACCCCGCCGTTCCACACCATCGCCCTGCACGGCATGGTCCGCGACCAGTTCGGCAAGAAGATGTCGAAGTCCTTCGGCAACGCGGTCAACCCGCTGGACTGGATGGACAAGTACGGCAGCGACGCGCTCCGCTTCACCCTGGCCCGCGGCGCCAACCCGGGCGTCGACGTCCCGATCGGCGAGGACTGGGTCCAGGGTTCCCGTAACTTCGCGAACAAGATCTGGAACGCCACGCGCTTCGCGCTGATGAACGGCGCCACGGTCGACGGCCCGCTCCCGGAGCCGTCGGCGATGTCGTCGACGGACCGCTGGATCCTGTCCCGTCTGAACTCCGTCGTCGCCGAAGTCGACGCGTTCTACGAGGACTTCCAGTTCGCGAAGCTGTCCGACGCGCTCTTCCACTTCGCATGGGACGAGGTCTTCGACTGGTACGTCGAGCTGTCGAAGACGACGTTCCAGGCGGGCGGCGAGCCGGCCGAGGTCTCCAAGCGCGTCCTCGGCGAGGTCCTCGACGTCACCCTCAAGCTGCTGCACCCGGTGGTCCCGTTCGTCACGGAGACCCTGTGGACGACGCTGACGGGCGGCGAGTCGCTCGTCATCGCCGAGTGGCCGAAGGACAGCGGCTTCCGTGACGCCGCGGCCGAGCAGGAGATCGCCGTTCTCCAGCAGGTCACCACCGAGGTCCGCCGCTTCCGCGCCGACCAGGGGCTCCAGCCTGGCCAGCGTGTCCCCGCTCGCCTGACCCTCGACGGCACGGCCCTCGCCCCGCACGAGCCGGCCATCCGCCAGCTGCTGCGCCTCCAGCCGGAGGGCGAGTCCTTCACGGCCACGGCGACCCTGCCGGTGGCGGGCGCGGAGGTCGCGCTCGACCTCTCCGGCGTGATCGACGTCGCGGCCGAGCGCAAGCGCCTCGCGAAGGACCTCGCGGCGGCCGAGAAGGAGAAGGCCCAGGCGAACGCCAAGCTCGGCAACGAGGCGTTCCTCGCCAAGGCGCCGGACAACGTCGTGGAGAAGATCCGCGGCCGCCTGGCCAAGGCGGAAGAGGACATCGCACGGATCGCCGCGCAGCTGGATCGGCTGCCGCAGGCGTAGGTGTTCGTACGTCGATGAAGGCCCCCGGAGCTTCTTGGCTCCGGGGGCCTTCGCCGACTCTCTCGGGGGCACGGACCGTATCGCTGTGCGGCGCCTCCGTGGGGGCGCGACCAGCCACAACGCACCCGCACCCGCCACGTGACACCACGCACCCCACTCCGTGGGCGCGCTGTCAGTCCCCCTCCGTAGACTGACCCCGTGAGCGACGAGAACGAGCCCGACCCCCTCGACCACTTCGAAGAGATCATCGCGGCCGAGACCGACCGCGACCCCGATCTCGCGGTCATCGAGGCCGGCAGCCGCACCCTGCGCACCCAGGGCGGCCCGCCCAGCGCCGACGTGCCCGCACGCCCCGAGGACCCCGAGGTCGACAAGGCGCTGCGCGAGGTCGAGGCGGAGCTCGCCACTCGCTGGGGCGAGACCAAGCTGGAGCCGTCCGTCACCCGGATCGCCGCGCTCATGGACGTGCTGGGCGACCCGCAGCGGGCGTACCCCTCCATCCACATCACCGGCACCAACGGCAAGACGTCGACGGCCCGCATGATCGAGGCCCTCCTCGGCGCCTTCGAGCTGCGCACCGGCCGCTACACCTCCCCGCACGTGCAGTCGATCACCGAGCGGATCAGCCTCGACGGGGCGCCGATCTCGGCCGAGCGGTTCATCGAGACGTACCAGGACATCCGGCCGTACATCGAGATGGTCGACTCCCAGCAGGAGTACCGGCTGTCCTTCTTCGAGGTGCTGACGGGCATGGCGTACGCCGCCTTCGCCGACGCGCCGGTAGATGTGGCCGTCGTGGAAGTCGGAATGGGCGGCTCCTGGGACGCCACGAACGTCATCGACGGTGATGTCGCCGTCGTGACTCCCATAGACCTCGACCACACCGACCGGCTCGGCGGCACTCCGGGTGAGATCGCCGGAGAGAAGGCCGGGATCATCAAGCAGGACGCCACCGTGATCATGGCCCAGCAGCCGGTGGACGCGGCGCAGGTGCTGCTGAAGAAGGCGGTGGAGGTCGACGCCACGGTCGCGCGCGAGGGCCTGGAGTTCGGGGTCGTGTCGCGTCAGGTCGCTGTCGGCGGGCAGTTGGCGACCCTGCGCGGGCTGGGCGGTGAGTACCCCGAGGTGTACCTGCCGCTGCACGGCGCGCACCAGGCGCACAACGCCGCCGTCGCCCTCGCCGCAGTGGAGGCCTTCTTCGGCGTCGGCGCCGCGCGGGCCGAGCCGCTGGACATCGACACCGTCCGCAAGGCGTTCGCGGCCGTCTCCTCTCCGGGCCGTATGGAGGTCGTACGGCGCTCTCCGACCGTCGTGCTCGACGCCGCTCACAACCCGGCGGGCGCGCGTGCGACCGCCGAGGCGATCGCGGAGGCCTTCGACTTCAGCCGGCTGATCGGGGTTGTCGGCGCGAGCGGCGACAAGAACGTGCGTGGGCTGCTGGAGGCCTTCGAGCCGATCTTCGCCGAGGTCGTCGTCACGCAGAACTCCTCCCACCGCGCCATGGACGCCGACGAACTGGCCGCCATCGCCGTCGAGGTGTTCGGCGACGAGCGCGTGCAGGTCGAGCCGCGGCTGCCGGACGCCCTGGAGGCCGCGATCACGCTGGCCGAGGAGGAAGGCGAGTTCGCGGGCGGCGGTGTGCTCGTCACCGGGTCCGTCATCACGGTCGGCGAAGCCCGGCTGCTGCTGGGGAAGGGCTGAGTCCGAAAATGCGTACGCTCTGTTCCTCGACCCTGATCGGCGAGTTCTTCGTCATCGGCTTCGCCGGTCTGGTCGCCATGAAGGATCCCGACCTGGCCATGTCGACGGTGTGGACGGTCAGCGGGATCGCGATGTTCCTGTGCCTGCTGCTGTGCGGCCTGGTGACCCGGCCCGGCGGAGTCGCCCTCGGCTGGGCCCTGCAGATCGCCCTGATCGCGTCCGGCTTCATCGTCCCGACGATGTTCTTCCTGGGCGCGGTGTTCGCGGCGCTGTGGTGGGCGTCGGTGCACTACGGCAGAAAGGTCGACGAGGCGAAGGCGCGCTTTGCGGCGCAAGGGGACAAAACCAGCCCTTCCGGAGCCTGAGGACGAGGCCGCTGAGGCCGATCGGAGCCCCGGGGGCATCCCCTGGGGCCCGTCACCTGCACTAGCTGACACTCCGTGACGAGCGCCCAGCTCAGCCCTGTAACCTCGTCCCACCGCACACCTGTAGGTAATAAGGAGCTCGTCGTGACCCAGCGCACCCTCGTCCTGCTCAAGCCCGACGCAGTCCGCCGCGGCCTGACCGGCGAGATCATCAGCCGGATCGAGCGCAAGGCCGGCTGGCAGATCACCGCGCTGGAGCTGCGCACCCTGGACCAGGAGACCCTGGAGCAGCACTACGGCGAGCACAAGGGCAAGCCCTTCTACGAGCCGCTGGTGGAGTTCATGGCCTCCGGCCCGGTCGTGGCCCTGATCGTCGAGGGTGAGCGGGTCATCGAGGGGCTGCGCGCACTCGCCGGTCCGACCGACCCGATCGCCGCGGCACCCGGCTCCATCCGCGGCGACTTCGGTGTGATCGTCCGCGAGAACCTGATCCACGCCTCCGACTCCGAGGAGTCCGCGGAGCGCGAGGTGAAGATCTTCTTCCCGGGCCGCGCCTGACCCTCACACCAGGCCCGAACTGGGGCGGTCGAAGAAACCCGACCGCCCGGCGGCATATGCGTGGCGATCGAGGGAACGAGTGCCCCCGATGGCCCGTCTCCACAAGCGAGGCGACTCGCCATCTGATGACAATGGCGAAGACCCTCCCGCAGTGTTCGCGAAGGCGCGTCTACGATAGAAGCCTTCACGTCACAGCACCCACTTCGCCGACCTGAAAAGCCATCAAAAGCTCCCAGGAAGGCCAGACGAATCCTGATGGGGAACTCAATGTCGTTCATCGGCCGTGACATGGCTGTCGACCTCGGGACCGCCAACACGCTGGTGTACGTCAGGGGTCGCGGGATCGTACTCAACGAGCCGTCCGTCGTCGCGATCAACACCAACACCGGCGGCATTCTCGCGGTCGGCGCCGAAGCGAAGAAGATGATCGGGCGCACGCCCGGCAACATCGTTGCCGTACGTCCGCTGAAGGACGGCGTCATCGCCGACTTCGAGATCACCGAGCGGATGCTCCGCTACTTCATCCTGAAGATCCACAAGCGGCGGTATCTGGCTCGTCCGCGGGTCGTCGTCTGTGTGCCCTCCGGCATCACGGGCGTCGAGCGCCGCGCCGTCATCGAGGCGTCGTCCCAGGCCGGCGCCCGCCAGGTGCACATCATCGAGGAGCCCATGGCCGCGGCCATCGGCTCCGGCCTGCCGGTCCACGAGGCCACGGGCAACATGGTGGTCGACATCGGCGGCGGCACCACGGAGGTCGCGGTCATCTCCCTCGGCGGCATCGTCACCGCCCAGTCCATCCGCGTCGCGGGCGACGAACTGGACAACGCGATCATCCAGCACATCAAGAAGGAGTACTCCCTTCTGCTGGGTGAGCGGACGGCCGAGCAGATCAAGATCACGATCGGTTCGGCGTACGACCTCGATGCTGACGAACACACCGAAATCCGCGGCCGGGACCTTGTCTCCGGGCTGCCGAAGACCGTCGTCATCTCAGCGGCCGAAGTACGCAAGGCCATCGAGGAGCCGGTCAACGCGATCGTGGACGCCGTGAAGACGACCCTCGACAAGTGCCCGCCGGAGCTGTCCGGCGACATCATGGACCGAGGCATCGTTCTGACCGGCGGTGGTGCCCTGCTGCGCGGCCTCGACGAGCGGCTGCGCCGCGAGACCGGCATGCCGATCCATATCGCCGAGGACCCGCTGGACAGCGTGGCGCTCGGCTCCGGCAAGTGCGTCGAGGAGTTCGAGGCGTTGCAGCAGGTGCTGGACGCCCAGCCGCGCAGATGACGTAACTCTTCGATTCCGCCGTACGGGATGATCTCCTCTCGTACGGCGGATCGTTGATATAGAGGCATAAGCTCCCTGAAGAGCCTCGAAACGTCGAACCTTCGAGCCTTCGAAAGTTCGCAGAGAAGCTCCACGCACAAGCTCCGCTTAGAAGTTCGTAGTCAAACTCCGCATACAGAGCCCCCTCGGGTTTACCGGGGGTTTCCCGAATTCCTACTGAGGAAGGGCACGGCCGCTGCACGTGAGGGACACACGAGAGAGCCGGCTGCTCCTGGTGCTGCTGATCGCCATCGCGTTCGCACTGATCACGGTGGACATCCGCGGCGGTGAGGATTCGCCGGTCGACGGTGCCCGCCATGCCGCTGCCACGGTCTTCGGACCGATCGAGGACGGCGTGTCGGCCGCGGTGAACCCGGTCGGCAACGCGGTCGCCGCGATCCGCGACTCCGGCGAGCGCCACGACCGGCTCGCCCGGCTGGAGCAGGAGAACGCCGCCCTCAAGGCCAAGCTCGGCAGCGACGACCGCAACCGCAGCCGCCTGAAGCAGCTGGACAAGGTGCTGAAGGTCGCGGGAGCAGGCCAGTACGGCATCAAGGGCGCGGAGGTCATCGCGATAGGAGCAGCCCAGGGCTTCTCCTGGACGATCACCATCGACGTCGGCGTGAACGACGGCATCCAGCGCGACATGACCGTCCTGAACGGGGACGGGCTGGTCGGACGCGTCACCACCGTCGGCCCGAACACCGCGACCGTGCTGCTCGCCAACGACCCCGACTTCACCGTCGGCACCCGCATGGAGGCCAGCGACGAACTCGGCTTCGCCTCCGGACAGGGCGACCGGCCGCTGCGCGTCGAACTCCTCAACGGCAAGGCCGAGGTGAAGAAGGGCGACCGGCTCGTCACCTTCGGCTCACAGGCCGACAAGCCGTTCGTGCCCGGCGTCCCCGTCGGCGTGGTCTCCCGCGTCGACCCCTCCGGCGGCAACCTGACCCGGACCCTGTACGTCACGCCGTACGTCGGCTTCAGCAAGCTCGACATCGTCGGCGTCGTCGTCCAGGCCCCCGCGAAGGACCCGCGCGACACGGTGCTCCCCGACAAGCCCGAGCCGACTCCCACGCCGACCGTGACGGTCACCGTCACGCCGGGCGCCGAGGACCCGGCAGACGGTCAGAACCAGCCGCAGGCGGATGGTCAGGACCAGCCGCAGGCCGACGGTGAGGACCAGCCGCAGGCCGACGGCCAGAATCAGCCTGGGACCGACGGCCGGAACCAGTACGAGCAAGACGTGTACGAGCAAGAGCAGTAGGAGCTGAAGCCAGATGCGCGTCAACCGAGTCCTGCTCTCCTCCGCCCTGGTCGTCGTCGCCCTGGTGATCCAGGTCAGCGTCCTGGCCCGCCTCCACCTCCCGGGCGCCGTCCCCGATCTGCTGCTGCTCACCGTCCTGGGCCTCGCCATGGTCTACGGCCATGTCGGCGGCGCCCTCGTCGGCTTCGGTGCCGGTCTGCTCGCCGACCTCGTCCCGCCCGCCGACCATGCCGCCGGCCGCTATGCGCTGGTGCTGAGCGTCATCGGCTATCTCGCCGGGCTCATCAAGCCGGACAACGGCCGGCTCAAATCGGCCACCGGGCCGATGGTCGTCGTGGTCGTCGCCGCGATCGGCACGACCCTGCTGTACGCCGGTGTCGGCGCCCTCGTCGGGGACACCGCCGCCCGCCATGTCGGCCTCGGCAGCCTGCTGTTCACGGCCGCGCTGTACGACCTGCTGCTCGCCCCGTTCGTCGTCCCGGGGATCATGGCGCTGGCCCGACGGGCGGAGAACGACCCGCTCGCCGACAGCAAGTCGCAGGCGAAGAAGGCCGACATCTCCACCGGCTGGCTCTCCGGCGGCACCGGTCTGCGCATCGGCGGCCAGCGCGGCGGGATGGGGGGCCTGAAGGGTGGCCTCAAGGGCGGACTGAAGGTGAAGGCGGTGCGGGCGCGGACTGCGCGCGCCGGGCGCATTAAGGGGGTCAAGCGGCTGTGAGGGCAGGGGAGTTCACCCGGACGGGTGAGTCCAGGAGGAACCGGGCCTCGCAGGCCGGACGTTCATCACTCGTACACGCGGTCGCAGGCGGCGTCGTGCACACGGTCGTACGAAGAGTCGTACACACACAGTCGTATCCGCACTGGCACTTGCACTGAGAGGGGGAGGCAGCCGCAGTGAGCAACATCCCCGAGACCGGTAGGACGCCACGCGTCCAGATCCGGCTCGTCGTCATCCAGATCCTCGTCCTCTCCCTCCTCGGCACCCTCGGCGGGCGCCTGTGGTACCTGCAGATCCGCGAGGGCGACGCGTACGCCAAGGAGGCGTCCGGCAACCACGTCCAGCAGGTCGTCCAGCCCGCCGTGCGCGGCTCGATCCTGGACGCGCGCGGAGTGCCGCTCGCCGACAACGAGACGCGGCTGGTGGTCTCCGCCTCCCGCACCGACCTGCTGAAGATGAAGGACGACGGCAAGGGCGTCCTCGCCAAGCTGGCCAAAGTGCTCGGCATGAAGACCGAGGACGTGATGGGCAAGGTCCGGCTCTGCGACGCCGAGACCCCGCAGCCCTGCTGGAACGGCTCGCCGTACCAGCCCATCCCCATCACCGACGAGGCCACCCCCAAGCAGGCCCTGCAGATCCGTGAGCGCGCCGAGGACTTCCCCGGCATCACCGCCGAGCCACAGGCCCTGCGCCGGTACCCGAGCCCCGGCAATTCCAACACCGCCCAGGTCCTCGGCTATCTCTCCCCGGTCACCGACGAGGAGCTCCAGCAGGCCCAGGACACCGACTCGCCGTACCTGCGCTCCGACCAGGTCGGCCGCTCCGGCCTGGAGCGGCAGTACGACAAGCAACTGCGCGGCAAGGCCGGCGTCACCCGCTACGAGGTCGACAACCTCGGCCGGGTCATCGGCCAGGCCAAGGCGGACGCCGCCCAGCCCGGGGCCAACCTCGTCACCAGCATCGACTCCCGCGTGCAGCGGGTCGCCGAGTACGAGCTGAACGAGGCGATGAAAGCAGCCCGCAAGGAGTGGGACCGCAACACCAACGAGCCGTACAAGGCCGACTCGGGCGCGGTCGTGGTGATGGAGGCCAAGACCGGCCGCGTCGTCGCCATGGCGTCCAACCCTTCGTACGACCCGAACGCCTGGGTGGGAGGCATCTCCGCCAAGGACTACAAGCAACTCACCGGCAAGGCCTCCAACTACCCGCTGCTCAACAGGGCGATCCAGGGGCAGTCGGCCCCCGGCTCCATCTTCAAGGTCGTCCCGACGGCCGCCGCGGTCAACGCGGGCTACTCCTTCGACGGCCCGTACGAATGCTCCAGCTCGTACTCGATCGGCGGCCAGGTCTTCAAGAACTTCGAGTCCAAGGGGTACGGCCCGATCAGCCTCGGCCGCGCCCTGGAGGTCTCCTGCGACACCGTCTTCTACCGCCTCTCCCACGAGGAGTGGAAGCGGGACGGCGGCACCAAGCCGAAGAAGAACGCGGGCGACTGGTTCTACAAGACCGCCCACCAGTTCGGCCTCGGCGCGGAGACCGGCATCGACCTCCCCAACGAGGTCACCGGCCGCATCCCCGACCGCCAGTGGAAGCAGGACTACTGGAAGGCCAACAAGGACGCCTGGTGCAAGTACGGCAAGAAGGACGGCAGCTACGCCGAGAAGATCGCCTACGAGAACTGCCTCGAAGGCAACCGGCTGCGCGCCGGTGACTCCGTCAACTACTCCATCGGACAGGGCGACACCCTCGTCACCCCCATCCAGATGGCGACCATCTACTCGGCCATCTCCAACGGCGGCACCCTCTACGACCCGACGGTCGGCAAGGCCGTCGTCAGCCCCGACGGCAAGACCGTCGAGGAGATCAAGCCCAAGTCCCACGGCAAGCTGCCCATAAGCAAGCAGACGCTGGCCGCGATGGACGACGCCCTCGCCGGAGTCGCCACCCGCGGTACCGCCGCCTGGCGGTTCGCGGACGTCGGCTGGCCGCAGGACAAGATCCCGATGCACGCCAAGACCGGTACCGCCGAGGTCTACGGCAAGCAGACGACCTCATGGTTCGCGACGTACACCAAGGACTACTCGGTCGTCATGACGATCTCCCAGGGTGGTACGGGTTCCGGCGCCTCGGGTCCGGCCGTGCGCAACATCTACGACGCGCTGTACGGCGTCTCCGACGACGGCGCGATCAACAAGAAGAACGCGCTGCTGCCCGCCCCGCAGAAGAACCTGCCGAAGGTCCGCACCGACGGCACCATCGCCTCGCCGAAGGTCTCCAAGGACCCGGCGAAGGAGCAGCGGGCAGGCCAGAAGGGCGAGGCCGAGCCGGACGAGCAGCAGCTCGCCGGGACGGTCGCGCCGCCGACGACCGAGAACCGGGACACCCGGCGCAGACGACGCAGGGGCCGCGGGCGCGGAAGCCGGAGGATGCTCACATGACCGGCGCCAACAGTTTCCAGGTCTCCGGGTACGGGCCCGAACGGGCGGGCTGGACCCGCCTGTTCGCCCGCGACTCCCTCGCCCGCCGGCTGGACTGGCCGATACTGCTGGCGGCGATCGCCCTGTCGCTGATCGGCTCGATCCTGGTCTTCTCGGCGACACGCAACCGCACCGAGCTCAACCAGGGCGACCAGTACTACTTCCTGATCCGGCACATCCTGAACACCGGCATCGGGATCGCGCTGATGATCGGGACCGTGTGGCTGGGGCACCGCGCCCTGCGCACGGCCGTGCCGATCCTGTACGGCGTCTCGGTTTTCCTGATCCTGCTGGTGCTCACACCGCTCGGCTCCACGATCAACGGCGCCCACTCCTGGATCAAGCTCCCCGGCGGCTTCTCGCTCCAGCCCTCAGAGTTCGTGAAGGTCACGATCATCCTGGGCATGGCGATGCTGCTGGCGACGAGAGTGGACGCGGGGGACAAGCAGTACCCGGACCACCGCACGGTCGTGCAGGCGCTCGGCTTGGCCGCCGTGCCGATGCTGATCGTGCTGCTCATGCCCGACCTCGGCTCGGTCATGGTGATGGTGGTGATCGTGCTGGGTGTGCTGCTCGCGTCCGGCGCCTCCAACCGCTGGGTCTTCGGGCTGATCGGCGCGGGCACCATGGGGGCGATCGCGGTCTGGCAGCTGGGTGTCCTGGACGACTACCAGATCGCCCGCTTCGCGGCCTTCGCCAACCCGGAGCTCGACCCGGCGGGGGTCGGCTACAACACGAACCAGGCACGCATCGCGATCGGTTCGGGCGGGCTCATGGGCGCGGGGCTGTTCCACGGCTCGCAGACGACCGGCCAGTTCGTGCCGGAGCAGCAGACCGACTTCGTGTTCACCGTGGCGGGGGAGGAGCTGGGCTTCCTCGGCGGCGGGCTGATCATCCTCCTTCTCGGCGTGATCCTGTGGCGGGCCTGCCGGATCGCCCGCGAGACCACCGAGCTGTACGGGACGATCGTCGCGGCGGGGATCGTGGCGTGGTTCGCCTTCCAGGCGTTCGAGAACGTCGGGATGACGCTGGGGATCATGCCGGTGACCGGTCTGCCGCTGCCGTTCGTGTCGTACGGAGGGTCGTCGATGTTCGCGGTGTGGGTGGCGGTGGGGTTGCTGCAGTCGATCCGGGTGCAACGTCCGTTGTCCGCGTGAGCGGCGGGCCGGGGCTGGGAGGTGCGGCGTCGGACCGGTGCTGCGGCGTCGGACCGGAGCGACGTCGGACCGGCGCTGCGGCGTTGCACCGGAGCGGCGTCGGACCGGTGCTGCGGCGTCGGACCGGAGCGACGTCGGACCGGCGCTCCGGTCAGCCGAATGGGTGCCGTGCGGTCGGTCGAACGGGCGCCGTGCCGTCCGGATGATGCGCGGCGGCGCGGTGCTCCAGCCGGGGGCCGGGTGGCCTGCGGCAGGATCGGCCCGCATCGGCCCGACTCCCAGTCGCCGCCCCCCGTTTTCCCAGCGTTCATGGCTGGTGAGCCCTGTCATCCCGTCGTGACTCCCACTAGATTCAGGGCATGGCGGACACGAAGCGCGAAATCGAGCGGAAGTATGAATCCGACGACAGCGGCCTGCCGGATCTGACCGGGGCCGCCGGGGTCGATGCCGTGATCGACAAGGGTGTAGCGCAGTTGGACGCCACCTACTACGACACCGCGGACGAGCGCCTCGCCTCGTCCTCGATCACCCTGCGGCGCCGAACGGGCGGGTCCGACGCCGGCTGGCATCTGAAGTTCCCCGTGGCCCCCGGAGTGCGGGACGAGGTCCAGGCGCCGCTGTCCGACACGCTGCCCGATTCCCTCGCCGGACTCGTCCGCTCCCGGGTTCGGGACGCCGAACTGGTGCCCATGGTCCGGCTGCGCTCCGAGCGTGACGTGCGGCATCTCGTGGACGCCGACGGCGGGCTGCTCGCGGAGGTCAGTGTGGACGCCGTGCAGGCCGACCGCCTCGCAGGCGGCAGCGGTGGCGCGCAATGGACCGAGATCGAGGTGGAGTTGGCCGACGGCGTCGACCCGGAGTTGCTCGACAAGGTGGAGAAGCGGCTGCGCAAGGCCGGGGTTCGGCCGTCCAAGTCGGAGTCGAAGCTCGCGCGCGCCCTGGCCGAGACCGCCCCGCAGAAGCTCGCCCCCGTGTCCGTCGAGGACCCCGTGACCGCCGGCGACCACGTGCTCGCGTACGTCCGCGCCCAGCGCGACGCGATCGTCGAGCTCGACCCCGCCGTACGCCAGGACGTCGAGGACTCCGTGCACAGCATGCGCGTCGCCACCCGCCGGATGCGCAGCACCTTCAAGTCCTTCGGCAAGGTCCTGGACCGGGCCGTCACCGACCCGATCGGCGACGAGCTGAAGTGGCTGGCCGGCGAGCTGGGCGTGGACCGGGACCGCGAGGTGCTGAACGAGCGGCTGTCGGCCGCTCTCGACGAGGTGCCCGACACGCTCGTCTACGGTCCTGTCGCCGAGCGGCTGAGCCACTGGGCGGGGGACAGGCCCGGCGGGGCGAGCGGCCGGCTGATCGGGGTCCTGGACTCCCGCCGCTACCTGGCCCTGCTCGATGCCGTCGACGGGTTGCTCGCCGACCCCCCGTTGCTGAAGGCGGCCGGGAAGGAGCCCGGGAACGCGCTGCCGAAGGCCGTGCGGAAGGACTTCGGCAAGGTGTCCGCGCTCGTCGAGCGGGCCCTCGAGCTGGAGCCCGGCAGCGAGCGTGACGTCACCATTCACGAGGCCCGCAAGAAGACCAAGCGCACCCGCTACGCGGCGGAGGCGGCCGTTCCGGCGCTCGGCAAGCCGGCCAAGCGCCTGGTCAAGACCATGAAGTCCCTGCAGAACCTGCTCGGCGAGCACCAGGACAGCGTCATGGCCCGCCAGACGCTGCGCGAGCTGTCCGCGGTCGCGCACGCGGGCGGGGAGAGCGCCTTCACCTACGGGCTGCTGTACGGGCGCGAGGAGCAGCGGGCGGCGGCCGTGGAGGACGAGCTGCCCGGAGTCTGGGACGGGGTCAGGGGCGGGGCGGACGTCCTCTGAGCTTTCGGACGTGCTGGGGGTGGCCACGGTCGCGTTAGGCTAGATGGTCACCCCTGTCAGTTCAGTCCCGCTCACGAAGGTTCGCGAGATGCCTGCCGAAGTCGCTGCGTCGGTTTTCCCGCAGCTCGAAGCTCTGCTCCCGCATGTGCAGAAGCCGATCCAGTACGTCGGCGGAGAGCTCAACTCCACGGTCAAGCCGTGGGACTCCTGTGACGTCCGCTGGGCGCTCATGTACCCCGACGCGTACGAGGTCGGGCTGCCCAACCAAGGCGTCATGATCCTCTACGAGGTCCTGAACGAGCAGCAGGGCGTCCTCGCCGAGCGCACGTACAGTGTGTGGCCGGACCTGGAGGCGCTGATGCGGGAGCACGACGTCCCGCAGTTCACGGTGGACAGCCACCGGCCGGTGAAGGCCTTCGACGTGTTCGGCCTGTCCTTCTCCACCGAGCTCGGCTACACCAACATGCTCACGGCCCTGGACCTGGCGGGCATCCCGCTGGAGTCCAAGGACCGGACCATCGACGACCCGATCGTCCTGGCGGGCGGCCACGCGGCCTTCAACCCCGAGCCGATCGCCGACTTCATCGACGCGGCGATCATCGGCGACGGCGAGCAGGCCGTGCTGGACATGACGGCGATCATCCGCGCATGGAAGGCGGAGGGCTGCCCCGGAGGCCGCGAGGAGGTCCTCTTCCGCCTGGCGAGGACGGGCTCGGTGTACATCCCGGCGTTCTACGACGTCGAGTACCTCCCGGACGGCCGTATCGCCCGTGTCGTACCGAACAAGAGCGGTGTCCCGTGGCGTGTGTCCAAGCACACGGTCATGGACCTGGACGAGTGGCCTTACCCCAAGCAGCCGCTCGTGCCCCTCGCCGAGACGGTCCACGAGCGCATGTCGGTCGAGATCTTCCGCGGCTGCACCCGAGGCTGCCGCTTCTGCCAGGCCGGCATGATCACGCGCCCGGTGCGCGAGCGCTCGATCACCGGCATCGGCGACATGGTCGACAAGGGGCTGAAGGCGACGGGCTTCGAGGAGGTCGGCCTGCTCTCCCTCTCCTCGGCGGACCACAGCGAGATCGGCGACGTGGCGAAGGGCCTGGCGGACCGCTACGAGGAAGACAAGATCGGCCTCTCGCTCCCGTCCACCCGTGTCGACGCCTTCAACATCGACCTGGCGAACGAGCTGACGCGCAACGGCCGCCGCTCCGGACTGACCTTCGCACCGGAGGGCGGCTCGGAGCGCATCCGCAAGGTCATCAACAAGATGGTCTCGGAGGACGACCTGATCCGGACGGTCTCCACCGCCTACGGCAACGGCTGGCGGCAGGTGAAGCTGTACTTCATGTGCGGCCTGCCGACCGAGACCGACGACGACGTCCTGCAGATCGCCGACATGGCGACCAAGGTCATCGCCAAGGGCCGCGAGGTCTCCCGCTCGAACGACATCCGTTGCACGGTCTCGATCGGCGGCTTCGTCCCGAAGCCCCACACCCCCTTCCAGTGGGCCCCGCAGCTGTCGGCCGAGGAGACGGACGCCCGTCTCGAGAAGCTCCGCGACAAGATCCGCGGCGACAAGAAGTACGGCCGCTCGATCGGCTTCCGCTACCACGACGGCAAGCCGGGCATCGTCGAGGGCCTCCTCTCCCGGGGTGACCGCCGCATCGGCGCGGTCATCCGCGCGGTCTACGACGACGGCGGCCGCTTCGACGGCTGGCGCGAGCACTTCTCCTACGACCGCTGGATGCAGTGCGCCGACAAGGCGCTGGTCCCCTTCGGCGTCGACGTCGACTGGTACACCACCCGCGAGCGCACCTACGAGGAGGTCCTCCCCTGGGACCACCTCGACTCCGGCCTCGACAAGGACTGGCTCTGGGAGGACTGGCAGGACGCCCTCGACGAGACCGAGGTGGAGGACTGCCGGTGGACGCCGTGCTTCGACTGCGGGGTGTGCCCGCAGATGGACACCCACATCCAGATCGGCCCGACGGGCAAGAAGCTGCTGCCGCTGACGGTCAAGAACGCGGCGCCGGCTCCTGCGGGGAGCGGGCACTCGCACTGAGTTCGGTTTGAGATACCTGAGGAGCCCCCTTCCCGGGATGGGAAGGGGGCTCACTCGCGTGTGCGATCTCTTGACGACAACGTGCGCGACCTGGTCGGCCGGCCCCCGCATCCGCGTGCGGACGGGCCCCAGCGGGAGCGGCCTGGCGCAGGCCCAACTCCTTCCGGGCAGTGGGCGGCTCCTGTCGGGCCACCGCAGCGCAGAGGGCGGGGGCGTGCGTGCCTCTGGGGTGCATCGGCGCCATGGCTGCGGCCCTCATGTGGCTCGAGGAAACGGAATACACGCCCTATCTGTTGGTGTTCCTGCCGCTTTGGCGCTGGGCTCTGTGGGCACTCTGCCTGCTTGTTCGGAAGAAAACCTGGACCATAGTCCCGCAGCCCAAGCGGCTTGCGGCCCGCGTGGTCGCAACCGCACTTCTGGCCGGTGTCAGTCTTGCGTACTCGACCCATGTACCAGCCCACCTCAGCCCCCATGCACTTCACCTTGCGGGCGAAGTTCGGGGACTCGCGGGTACATCGTCAACGACATCTACACGGTGCGTGGCAGAGATGGCAGTTACTCCAAGCTCGCTCGGCGCGAGGATTTGATGAAGGGGTGGCGCGAGAGTGCGGGAAAGCCGGGTTACCCGGTAGGGGAGGCGGATCTGCACGTCGAGGAAACCAAGAAGACCATAATAAGCAGTGGTAATTTCTGCGGACCCTGAAATTGGCTCGATGTCGGGCAGGAGTATTCACTTGAACGCGTATTTCAACTTCCTGAAGGAGCGAGCTATGACTATGTGGGCGTCGACGTGCAGGTTTCGTATATGAGGAAGGATCGAGGAAAGCTGGGTATCGATGAGTTCAGTACCGCTCACTACACAGCTCATTTAGCGAGGCGGGTGTGGCACAACAACAACCTCATCAATGTGACGCATAAAACCGTGCCCAGGCCGCATCTGCACTGGGGCAGTTGGTCGATGGCGTTCGTCGCCACGCTCGCCGAGGGCACCGGCATCGCGTTCGCGCCGATGCTGGAGGAGGGGATGCGCTGTGCGGTGGGCTGCGTCATCTGCTTGCCGATTCGGCGGGGACTCGACCCTACGAATCCACGGGTCACCCGGTCGGCACACCCTGCAGTGCGAACGCCCCGCGTCGGGCCGGAGGTTGTGGGCGCCGGTGGGATCCGGACGGGTGGCTGGAGCGTCTAGGCGAATATGGACCTTGAGAAGCCCACGGCCACGGACCCGCAGGAGCCACCGGCCGGGCACGAGCAGCCGTCAGCGCCGGACGGGTGCCTCGTCGTCGCGATACGACTGCCCCTGCGAATCGTGGTGCTGGTGCTGGTCGTGCCGGTGCGGATGGTGTGGGACGCGCTCGTCGTCGCCGGGCGCTTCCTCAACGACACCATGCTGAGGCCGCTGGGGCGGGCGCTGCTCTGGCTCGGACGGGCGCTGTTCGTGTGGCCGTTCGTGGCGCTGTGGCGGTACGTCGTGGTGCCCTTCGCGACGGGGCTCGCCTGGCTGGGGAACGTACTCGTCGTCATTCCGCTGGTCTGGCTGTACCGGTACGTGCTCACTCCCCTCGGGCACGCGTGCGCGTGGCTGGCGCGGGGGATCGGGGCCGGGCTGGGGTGGCTGTACGCGCGCGTGCTCGCCCCGATCGGGTATGCGGCGATGTGGGTCCTCAGGGGGCTCGGGGCGGTGCTCGGCGCGCTCGGGCTCGGCGCGTACGCCGTCGTGGCGTGGCTGGTCCGGTATCTGCTCGTCGTCCCGGCCCTGTGGGTGTACGAGTGGGTCCTCGCGCCCCTTGGGCGGGCGATCGCCTGGTGCGCGAGGGGCCTGCTGTGGGCCGTGAGCACCATCGTCACCGGGATCGGGATCGCGCTGTACTGGATCGGGCGCGTGCTGTTCGTGCTGCCCGCACTCGCCGTGTACCGGTGGGTCCTCGCTCCCGTCGGCCGAGTGCTCGCCGCCATCGGCAGGGAGATCTGGGAGGCGCTCGGGCATGCGTGGCGGGTCGCCGGGCGGATCTCGCTCGCCGTCGGACGGTTCCTCGCGAGCCTCTTCCGGTGGACCTTCGTGGAGCCGGTGCGATGGGTGTACCGGACGGTGCTCACACCGGTCGGACACGTCGTCCGGGACGCGGTCCTGCGGCCCGCCGCCGAGGCCGCCCGCGGCGTGGGGCGGGCCACCCGGCAGGCGCTCGCCGGCGCCCGGGAGTCCGTACGGCAGGCGCGGGCCGACGTGCGGCGGATGCTCTTCGGGGAGCCGAAACCGCGGGAGACAGTGGCCCGACGGGAACCTCTGGGCCGTGAGACACGTACTCTTGGGAGCAGTACGACCGCTCTCACGAAGGACTGAACGACACTGGGCAAGCGACAGCCCGAAGGCCCGCCGCCCGCACCCGCGGTGCAGCGCATCCGACTGCGCTACACCAAGCGCGGCCGCCTCCGGTTCACCAGCCACCGTGACTTCCAGCGCGCCTTCGAGCGTGCGCTGCGCCGTGCCGAGGTGCCTATGGCGTACTCGGCAGGGTTCACGCCGCATCCGAAGGTGTCGTACGCCAATGCCGCACCCACCGGCACGGGCAGTGAGGCGGAGTATCTGGAGATCGCGCTCACCACAGCGCGGGATCCCGAGAAACTGCGGGTTCTGCTCGACGAGTCGCTGCCTACCGGCCTCGACATCGTCGACGCGGTCGAGGCCCGGACCTCGGGGCTCGCCGACCGGCTCACCGCTTCCGTGTGGGAGCTGCGGCTGGCCGGCGTGGAGCCGGCCGAGGCCGAGCGAGCCGTGGCGGCCTTCAACGCCGCCGAGGCGGTCGAGGTCCAGCGGATGACCAAGAACGGCGTCCGCACCTTCGACGCCCGACCCGCGGTCGTACAACTTGAAACACAGAGTGAAACGGCTGATAGGCCGACCGACCAGCCCTGTGCGATACTGCGGCTGGTTGTTCGGCACGTGACGCCTGCCGTACGACCCGACGACGTCCTGTCCGGTCTCCGCGCCGTGGCCGACCTGGCGCCGCCGGTCCCCGCAGCGGTGACCAGGCTGGCGCAGGGGCTGTTCGATGAAGAGACCGGCACGGTGACCGACCCGCTCGCGCCCGACCGCGAGGCAGCGACGGCCCCAACCAAGGCCGAGACCGCTGCCGCCGCGACGGCGCCGGCGTAAGGAAGGTTCCGCGCAGGGACGGTCGTCGAAGCGCCGCCCTCGTACTCGGGAGCCACCTGGGTCGGGCAGCGCACCGACCAGAAGACTTTCGCCAGGCCGTACGCATTCGGCGTACGGAACCGGCGAGACAGGACACAGAGAGCTCCCGTGCGGCGCCCGCGCCCCGGACGGCGGCAGTCGCGCAACGCGCGAGCCGCGGACGTCACCGGCATACCGCCGGACCAGGCGCGGCGCCCGGGAGCCTGACGGGAGAAACGCCCGCATGCTCGAACCGACCGAACCCAATGAGGGTTCCGAACTGAACACGCCCAGCGACACCCTGCCGCCGCGCCGGCGGCGCCGTGCCGCGTCCCGCCCGGCGGGCCCGCCGACGGCTGCCGCCGAGGCGCAGCCCACAGAGGTGGTCGAGCCGGCCATACCGGTCGCCGATGCCTCCGATGTGGCGGCCCTGACCGAAGACGCGGAGTCGGCCGAGAAGCCCCAGGAGAGCATCGACGCCGTCGTGGCCGCCGTGGCCGAGGCGACTTCTGAGGCCACGGACGCCGAAGAGACCCAAGAGGCCGAAGAGGCGGAGGGGACGGCGCAGGCCGCTCCTGCCGGACGTACGCGTCGGCGGGCGGTGCGTCGCGCTTCCGCGCCGGCCGGATCGCCGACGGCTGCCGCCGAGGCCGCCGAGACCGTGGTGCCGGTGGCTGCTGCCGCACCCGTGGCCGAGCAGGCGAGCACGGCCGCCGAAGAGCCCGCGGCCGAGAGCGCCGCGGCTGCCGAGGAGACGGCGCCGCCTCGTTCGCGTCGCCGTGCGGTGCGTCGGGCATCCGCCCCCGCTGGTGCTCCCGCGCCGACGGAGGCCGCCGAGACCGTGGTCTCCGATGCGTCCGATACGGCCGCTGAAGTGCCTGCCGCCGCTGAAGCCGCTGCCCCGGCCGGGGACGCCGAGGCTGCCGAGGAGGCCGCCCCGCGTCGTACGCGCCGCCGTGCCACCCGTCGGGTTTCCGTGCCCGCCGGTGCTTCCGCCGCCGACGAGAGCGCTGCCTCCGCGGCGGCCGACGAGAGCGCCGAGGCACCCGTGAGCGACGAGGCCCCCGCCGAGACCTCCGCCGACGCCGATGAGACCGCCGAGGCTGCCCCGCGTCGTACGCGCCGGCGCGCCACGCGGCGTGCGGCCGCTGCCGCCGACGAGACCTCCGAGGCCGTTGCCGCCGAGGCCCCCGCCGAGACGCCGGTGACGGCGGCGACGCCCGTGACGTCCGGTATCGACACTGTGAGCGCCGCGGTGGCCGGCCTCGGCGAGCCCGCCGAGGCGCCCGCCGCCGAAGCCGAGGAGAAGGCAGCCCCCCGCCGCCGTCGCCGGGTCGTCCAGCGGGCCGCCACCGGTTTCGCGGCGCCGACCCAGTCCGCCGCCTCCGAGGGCGGCGAGGGACAGCGCCCCGCGCGGCCTGCCATGGCCGTTTTCCAGGCGCCTGTGTTCACCGAGCCGCAGTTCCAGACGCCCCAGCGCGCAGCCGCCGAGGCGGCCGCGGAGGCGGAGACCGAGGACGTCGAGGAGTTCGCAGAGGAGCAGCCCGCCGCGTCGAAGCGCCGTCGCCGCCGCCGGGGTACCTCCGAGGACGAGGCCGCCCAGAGCGTCGAGGCGGCCGCCGAGGACGAGACCGAGGACGCCGAGGACGCGGAGACCGAGGACGCCGCCGACGGTGACGACGCCGAGGAGACCGGGTCGCGTCGGCGCCGTCGGCGTGGTGGCCGGCGTCGTCGTCGGGGTGAGTCCGCGGACTCCGAGTCCGAGGGCGGTGACGCCGAGGGCGACGAGGTTGCCGCGGCGCAGGCCGCACAGGACGCCGAGGACACCGCCGAGCAGGACGAAGAGGACGCCGAGGACGACCGAGGCGAGGACGGCGGCTCCAGCTCCAGCAGCCGTCGTCGCCGGCGCCGTCGCCGTCGCGCCGGTGACTCCTCCGTGGACACCGAGCCCGGCGATGGCGACCCCGAGCGCACCGTCGTCAAGGTCCGCGAGCCCCGCCCGAAGGCCGAGCCGTCCGACGAGGTGCAGTCCATCAAGGGCTCCACCCGCCTGGAGGCCAAGAAGCAGCGCCGCCGGGAAGGCCGTGAGCAGGGCCGTCGCCGCGTTCCGATCATCACCGAGGCCGAGTTCCTGGCCCGCCGTGAGGCCGTCGAGCGCGTGATGGTCGTCCGCCAGCACGGCGACCGCACCCAGATCGGCGTCCTCGAGGACAACGTGCTCGTCGAGCACTACGTCAACAAGGAGCAGTCGACGTCGTACGTCGGCAACGTCTACCTGGGCAAGGTCCAGAACGTGCTGCCGTCGATGGAGGCCGCCTTCATCGACATCGGCAAGGGCCGCAACGCCGTCCTGTACGCCGGTGAGGTCAACTTCGAGGCGCTCGGCATGGCCAACGGGCCGCGCCGCATCGAGTCCGCCCTGAAGTCCGGCCAGTCCGTGCTCGTCCAGGTCACCAAGGACCCGATCGGGCACAAGGGCGCGCGTCTGACCAGCCAGGTCTCCCTGCCGGGCCGTTACCTCGTGTACGTCCCCGAGGGCTCCATGACCGGCATCAGCCGCAAGCTGCCCGACACCGAGCGGGCGCGGCTGAAGACCATCCTCAAGAAGATCGTCCCCGAGGACGCGGGCGTCATCGTGCGCACCGCCGCCGAAGGCGCGAGCGAGGACGAGCTGCGCCGCGATGTCGAGCGGCTGCAGGCGCAGTGGGAGGACATCCAGAAGAAGGCGAAGGGCGGCAACGCGCCGACGCTGCTGTACGGCGAGCCGGACATGACCGTCCGGGTCGTCCGCGACATCTTCAACGAGGACTTCACCAAGGTCGTCGTCAGCGGTGACGAGGGCTGGGAGACCATCCACGGATACGTCTCGCACGTCGCGCCCGACCTGGCCGACCGGCTGCAGAAGTGGACCTCCGAGGTCGACGTCTTCGCCACGTACCGGATCGACGAGCAGCTCGCCAAGGCGCTGGACCGCAAGGTCTGGCTGCCGAGCGGTGGTTCGCTGGTGATCGACCGGACCGAGGCGATGGTCGTCGTCGACGTCAACACCGGCAAGTTCACCGGCCAGGGCGGCAACCTCGAGGAGACCGTCACCAGGAACAACCTGGAGGCGGCCGAGGAGATCGTCCGTCAGCTGCGGCTGCGCGACCTCGGCGGCATCATCGTCATCGACTTCATCGACATGGTGCTGGAGTCCAACCGGGACCTGGTGCTGCGGCGCCTGCTGGAGTGCCTGGGCCGCGACCGTACGAAGCACCAGGTCGCCGAGGTGACCTCGCTGGGGCTGGTGCAGATGACCCGCAAGCGGGTCGGCCAGGGCCTGCTGGAGTCCTTCTCCGAGACCTGCGTCCACTGCAACGGCCGCGGTGTCATCGTGCACATGGAGCAGCCGACCTCCGCCGGAGGCGGCGGCAAGCGCAAGAAGCGCGCGCGGGCCGGCGCCGGTCCGGAGCATGTCCACGAGGCCGCCGTCGCCGCCGAGCCGGTCGAGACGGCCGAGGAGGAGGCGGAGTCCGAGGCCGAGGTCGCTGCCGAGGCCGCAGAGCCCGCCGCACTCGCGGAGCCTGCCTTCGCGCCCGACGAGGAGCTATACAGCAGCGTCGCCGAGGCGGAGGCCGCAGCCGGGCGTGGCGGTCGTTCGCGTCGCCGTGGCGGTCGGCGGGCGTCCGCTCCGGCGGGTGCGCCGAGGAAGTCCGAGGCGGTGCCCACGGCTCAGGACGTGACCGTCGAGCAGGAGGTCGAGCGTCCGGTGCAGCCGGAGTCGGCCGCCGAGGCCAAGGCCGAGCCGATGGCCGTGGAGGACGCGGTCGTCGCGGCCCCGGCCACCGAGGAGGCCGCGCCCAAGGGGCGTACGCGGCGTCGTGCGACCCGCAAGGTGTCCGCGCCCGCCGGTTCGCCCGCAGGGTCCGAGGCCACCGTCGTGACGGTCGGCGAGGCCGCGTCCACCGCGTCCGAGCAGGCGGCGCGGGTTCCGGCCGAGGCTCCCTCGGAGCAGGCCGAGCCGGCTCCGGCCGCGGCGGTCGCCGAGAGCGCCGCTCCGGCCCGGACCCGGCGCCGTGCCGTGCGCAAGGCCACCGCGCCGACCGCGTCCGAGGAGACGGCCGTCGTGGTCGTCCCGGCCGCCGAGGCGGAGGCCGGCATCGCCGCGGAGGCCTCGGCCGCCGAGGAGGACGTCGAGGAGGCGGCTCCGGCCAAGAAGACGGCCCGTAAGACGGCCAAGAAGGCCACGGCGAAGAAGGCCGCCACCAAGAAGACCGCGGCCAAGAAGACGGCCGCAAAGAAGGTGACGGCCAAGAAGGCGGCGAAGACCACCAAGACGGCCGCGGCCAAGTCGACGGCGAAGAAGACCACGGTCTCGGCCGCCACCGACGAGTGATGCCCGACTGATGGGCAACAACTGAACAACTGATGCGTGGTGCGGCCGGTCCATGTGACCGGCCGCACTGCGTTGGAGCCCGGCCCGGTTTGACCCCCTTGGCCACGGCCCCGTAACCTTGACCGTCGGCGTGTCCCTGAATACAGGCACGCCACATCCCCGTAAACCTCATCCCTCCGGAGCGCAGGTTGTTCCGGAGAGGCCGTCCGCGTGCCGGGCGGCTGGACTGCGGGGGTGCCGTTCCCGAGCGAGAGAGTGAGATCCGCGTGTACGCCATCGTGCGCAGCGGTGGTCGCCAGCACAAGGTTGCTGTCGGCGACATCGTTGAGGTTGACAAGATTTCCACTGCCAAGGTTGGCGACACGGTCGAGCTCTCGACCCTGCTCGTTGTCGACGGCGACGCTGTGACCAGTGACCCGTGGGTGCTGGCCGGCATCAAGGTTCAGGCCGAGGTCGTGGACCACCACAAGGGCGTCAAGATCGACATCCTTCGCTACAAGAACAAGACCGGCTACCGCCGTCGTCAGGGCCACCGCCAGCAGTACACGGCGATCAAGGTCACTGAGATCCCCGCGGCTGCGAAGTAAGGGACTGAGGAGAGATGGCACACAAGAAGGGCGCATCGTCCACCCGTAACGGTCGTGACTCCAACGCTCAGCGCCTCGGCGTGAAGCGCTTCGGCGGTCAGGTCGTCAACGCGGGCGAGATCCTGGTCCGTCAGCGCGGCACCCACTTCCACCCGGGCGCGGGCGTCGGCCGTGGCGGCGACGACACGCTGTTCGCCCTGCAGGCCGGTTCGGTGCAGTTCGGCACCCACCGTGGCCGCAAGGTCGTGAACATCGTTCCGGTCGCCTGATCGGAAGCTTTCGCGAGGCGGACCTCACTTCCCTCACGGGAAGCGGGTCCGCCTTTCGCGTGTTAGTTCTCAGAGAACACCCCGTACGTAACTGGAGGCACATCCCATGACCACCTTCGTGGACCGCGTCGAGCTGCATGTCGCCGCGGGTAGCGGAGGCCACGGCTGTGCCTCCGTCCACCGTGAGAAGTTCAAGCCGCTCGGTGGACCCGACGGCGGCAACGGCGGGCGCGGCGGGGACGTGATCCTCACCGTCGACCAGTCGATCACCACGCTGCTCGACTACCACCACTCCCCGCACCGCAAGGCCACCAGCGGCAAGCCCGGTGAGGGCGGCAACCGCTCCGGCAAGGACGGGCAGGACCTGGTCCTGACCGTGCCGGACGGCACCGTCGTTCTCGACAGGGCGGGCAACGTGCTCGCCGACCTGGTCGGGCAAGGCACGTCCTACGTGGCCGCGCAGGGCGGCCGGGGCGGGCTCGGCAATGCCGCGCTGGCGTCGGCGCGGCGCAAGGCGCCCGGGTTCGCGCTGCTCGGTGAGCCGGGAGACCTGCAGGACATCGTCCTGGAGCTGAAGACCGTCGCCGACGTGGCCCTCGTCGGGTACCCGAGCGCCGGCAAGTCCTCGCTGATCTCGGTGCTGAGCGCCGCGAAGCCGAAGATCGCGGACTACCCGTTCACGACGCTGGTGCCGAACCTGGGTGTGGTGACGGCGGGCTCGACCGTCTACACCATCGCCGACGTCCCGGGGCTCATCCCGGGCGCCAGTCAGGGCAAGGGCCTGGGCCTGGAGTTCCTGCGGCACGTCGAGCGGTGCAGTGTCCTCGTGCACGTCCTGGACACCGCGACGCTGGAGTCCGACCGGGACCCCGTCTCCGACCTGGACATCATCGAGGCGGAACTGCAGGAGTACGGCGGGCTCGACAACCGTCCGCGAATCGTCGTCCTGAACAAGATCGACGTACCGGACGGCAAGGACCTCGCCGAGATGGTGCGGCCGGATCTGGAGGCCCGTGGCTACCGGGTCTTCGAGGTGTCCGCGGTGGCGCATCTCGGGCTCAAGGAGTTGTCGTTCGCGCTGGCCGATCTGGTGGGCAGGGCGCGGGCCGCGAAGCCGACGGAAGAGGCGACGCGGATCGTGATCCGACCGAAGGCCGTCGACGACGCGGGCTTCACCGTGACGCGCGAGGACGCCGGTGGCGAGCCGCTGTTCCGGGTGCGTGGTGAGAAGCCCGAGCGCTGGGTGCGGCAGACCGACTTCAGCAACGACGAGGCCGTGGGCTATCTCGCCGACCGGCTCAACCGGCTCGGTGTCGAGGACGAGTTGATGAAGGCGGGCGCCCGGTCCGGTGACGGCGTGGCCATCGGGCCCGAGGAGAACGCCGTCGTCTTCGACTGGGAGCCGACGCTGATGTCCGGCGCGGAGATGCTCGGCCGCCGTGGCGAGGACCACCGCTTCGAGGCGCCGCGGCCTGCCGCGCAGCGGCGGCGTGACAAGGAGGCCGAACGGGACGACGCCCTCCGGGAGTTCGACGACTTCGAGCCGTTCTGAGGCTTGGGGTGAGTGCGGCGTTGTCGGTGCCGTCGTCCGGGGGCTGTCGTCCCCGGACCCCCGCTTCGGCCTGAACGGCCTCGTCCTCAAACTCCCTCGGAGGGGGCACCCCCAGACAGGCTGAAATGCCTGGACCCGGCGTTGAAAGGCGCTGATGGCGCGTGAGCGCAGCCGCCGCCGGCCGCAAGGAACGCGGCTGGCCGGATTGGTTAACTCCGGGGAAATTCGCGGCGCATCCCAGGGCAACCCCCTCTCCCTCCGGTGAGTCCTACTGGGCGGCGTGGATGAGATCTTGAAGGTTCAGGTCTCTCCGCTCCTCAACTGCCCGCCGGATTCACGGAGATGACGTGCCTTCACCTTCCCAGCGCCGCACCCTCCTCTCTCGTCGGAGCCGGCTTGGACTTGCCACCGGCGTTGCTCTCGCCGCCGGCCTGCTGACCGTCCCCGTCGCAGGCGCCGCCACCGGGGACGCTCCAGGGGCGCCCGCTGCCAACGGGCTGCAGGACGACTTCGACGGCGACGGCTACTCCGACCTCGCGGTCGCGGCGCCCGAGGCGACCGTCGACGGGAAGTCGAAGGCCGGGTACGTCGCCGTGGTCTACGGGTCGGCGAGTGGGCTGAGGACCACCTCCAAGCAGGTCATCAGCCAGAACACGGCCGGCGTCACCGACTCCGCAGAGACGGAGGACCTGTTCGGCAGCGCGGTGAGCAGCGCCGACCTCGACCGGGACGGGTACGCGGACCTGATCGTCGGCGTGAGTGGTGAGGACTCCGTCGAGGGCGGTGCCGAGACGGGGCTCGTGCAGGTCCTGTGGGGCGGGGCGAACGGGCTGTCCGGCGGGGCGGCGCTGGCGTACGGGCGCGAGACCTATGACCGGCTCAGCGCCAAGGGGCAGCTGACTGTCGGTGATGTGAACGGTGACGGGGCGCCGGACCTGGTCGTCGTCGAGAGCCAGGTCAAGCTGCGGGTCGTCAAGGGCCCCTTCGGCCGCGACGGTTCCGCGAGCGGCGGGGAGCAGATCGTCCTGGACGAATCCGACCCCCGCTTCCTGGACCTGGCCACCGGCGACGTGAACGGTGACGGCATCGACGACGTCGTCGGCACCATGCACGACGGCGACGAGTACGACGCCCGCCGTGTCACGTACTGGCGGGGCACGCGGGACGGGCTCGCCGAGGGGGTCGTGCTGCGTGACGCCCGGGACCGGCGGGTGCAGGGCGGCGAGTCCCTCGACCTCGGTGACGTGAACGGGGACGGGTACGAGGACATCGTCGTGGGCCGTTCCGTCGACGGCTACGACGGCGACCTCGACACTCCCATCCCCACGGGCGGCCGGGTCGCCTTCATACCGGGCTCCGCGAACGGGCCCGTCGGTACGAAGGCGATGTACGTCAACCAGGACAGCGCCGGAGTCCCGGGCGCCGCCGAACGCGGCGACGGCTTCGGCTCCGACGTCTCGGTCGCCGACGTGGACGGCGACGGGTACGCCGATGTCTCCACGGGCGTGCCCGGCGAGGACTTCGACGGTCTGAGCGACGCCGGCGGTGCCGTCGTACTGCGCGGCGGCGCGAACGGTCTGACCGGCACCGGCGCAGGCGGAGTCAATCAGGCCACCGAGGGCGTGCCGGGCGCGGCGGAGACCAAGGACGCGTTCGGCGGCGCGACCCACCTCATGGACGCCGACCACGACGGCCGCGCGGAACTCGTCGTAGGCGCACCGGGGGAGAACGCGAACGCCGGGTCGGTGTGGGTGTTCAAGTCCACCTCGGCCGGCGTCACCCCGACGGGCTCGTTCACCTTCGGGGCGGGGACCCTCGGCACGGTCGCGACGAACGCGAAGCTGGGCTCCGGGTTCAACTACTGATCCAGCCGGGTTCACTCACTGATCGACCGGCAGACCCGTTGTGGAAAAGGCACCTTGCCGTGCCGCAGCGGGTCTTCCGTTGTCTCCCTAGTTGTCATGCACGCGAAGCTCACAGTTCAGCAGCCGGGCCGCCCTCGGGCGTGAGCATCCGAAGTGTCCAAGAGGCCAGCGAGGCAGGGGAGTTCGCCGATGACCGGTGTTTCCGGATCCGTATCGCCCGACCGACGCCGCTTTCTGACCGCGGGTGCCGCGGTGCTCGGCGCCGCGGCCTCCGCCCAGCTGTGGCTGCCGTCGGCCGCCCGGGCCGCCGAAACCCCGTTGCCCGACGGCGTGTTCAGCCTCGGTGTCGCCTCCGGTGACCCGCTGCCCGACGGCATCGTGCTGTGGACGCGCCTCGCCCCGGACCCGCTGAACGGCGGCGGCATGCCCGATCGCGTGGTGTCCGTCGAGTGGGAGATCGCCGAGGACGAGCGGTTCCGTAAACCGGTGCGCCGTGGGGTCGCCCAGGCCCGGCCCGAGCTGGGGCACAGCGTCCATGTCGACGTACGACGGCTGCGCCCGGGCCGTACGTACTGGTACCGCTTCCGCACCGGCGGCCAGCTCTCGCCCACCGGCCGCACCCGCACCGCGCCCCACCCGACGAGCTCCGGCGGCCGGCTGCGCATGGCGCTGGCCTCCTGCCAGAACTGGCAGCACGGCTACTTCACGCCGTACGCCGACATGCTCGACCAGGACCCCGACTTCGTCCTGTTCGTCGGGGACTACATCTACGAGTCCACGCCGTCGGCGACGGGTGTGCGCCGGCACGAGGGCACGGGTGAGCCGTACAGCCTGGTCCAGTACCGCAACCGGTACGCCCAGTACCGCACCGACCCGGCCCTCGCCGCGATGCACGCGAACGCGCCCTGGGTGGTCACCTTCGACGACCACGAGGTCGACAACGACTTCGCCGGCGAGATCCCGCAGGACCCGGACAAGCAGCCGCACGACGCGTTCGTGGCCCGGCTGACCGCGGGCTACCAGGCGTTCTACGAGCACATGCCGGTCCGCGCGAGCGCCATTCCGAACGGCCCGCACATCCAGATGTACCGCCGCCTGGAGTTCGGCCGCCTGGCCCGGCTCAGCGTGCTGGACACCCGGCAGTACCGCAGCGACCAGGTCAAGAGCCAGGAGGCGGCCCAGGACCCGTCGCTCACCATGCTGGGGGCCGAGCAGAAGAGCTGGCTGATCGACGGGCTGCGCCACTCGCCGGCCCGCTGGAACATGATCGGCTCGCAAATCATGATGGCCGAGACCGACCTCAAGGTCGGCGAGGGCAAGCTCTGGTACTACGACGCCTGGGACGGCTACCAAGCCGAACGCAACGCCCTGATGCAGGAGTTGAAGCAGGTCCGCAACCCGGTCGTGTTCACCGGCGACCGTCATCTGACGATGATCAGCGACCTCAAGGAGGACTACGCCGACCCGGGCTCGGACGTCGTGGGCGCGGAGTTCGTCGGTACGTCCATCTCCAGCAACGGCGACCAGGACCAGGACGCCTTCCACAAGGAGTGGGACCCGCGCCTGCCGGACAACCCGCACTGGAAGCTCCTCGACGCCCATCGCGGCTACCACCTCTTCGACATCCGCCGCGACGGCATCGACGCGCAGGTGCGGATCGTGGACACCGTGCGTGCGCAGACGGCCACGCCGAGCACGCTCGCCCGGCTGCGGGTCGACGCGGGCCGGCCGGGCGTCGAGGTCGTGTAACTCCCGCAACCTCTGTCACTTCCGTAACACCTGCTGGAGGGCCTGGGACTCATCCGTGTCCCAGGTCACTCTCAGCGCTCTCTCAGCAAGCTCTCTTACCGTCCTCTGACCATGGAGACGGACTGTACGAGAGATGAACTCCCGGCCAACGGCGGCGTGATCACCCCGCTCGCCACCGGGACCCGCCTGCTGCACATCGGCCCGCACAAAACGGGCACCACCTCGATCCAGGGCGCCCTGTTCGAGGCGAGGGCCGAGATGGCCCGGCACGGTGTCGAGTGGCCGGCCGCCACCCGGCACCCGATGGAAGCGGTCCTGGCCGCCTGCGCCCGCACCGGCATGATGGGCGACCCCGCCCCCACCGAGCGGCACTGGGAGCGGCTGCTCGAGCAGGTGCGCGGCACCGGGCGGCGGACGTCCGTGATCAGCAGCGAGTTCTTCGCCGACGCCCCCGACGACGACACCGTGGAGCGGATCGTCGAGCAGCTCGGCGGCGAGCGCGTGCACGTCCTGGTCACGCTGCGCCCGCTCGCGCGGATCATGCCCTCGCAGTGGCAGCAGTACGTGCAGAACGGCCTGCGCATGGGCTACGAGGACTGGCTGGAGCACCTGCTCAGGAAGCCGCCGTACGACAGGCCCACTCCCAGTTTCTGGCGTCGGCACCGGCATGACCGGCTCGTCGAGCGCTGGGCGCGGGTGGCCGGCGCGGAGCGGGTCACCGTCGTCGTGGTCGACGACCGGGACCGGGAGGGCCTGATGCGCGCCTTCGAGGCGCTGCTCGGGCTGCCCGCGCAGCTACTGCGGCCGATTCCGGACGCGGCGAATCGCTCGCTCACCCTGGCCGAGACCGAAATGCTGCGGAATCTTAATAAGGAATTCCGCGCCAATGAGCTGCCCGAAGAGCTCTATTCGCAGCTCGTCCGGAACGGCGCCGTGATGCATATGAAGAACACGTGCGCTCCCGGTCCCGGTGACGTGAAGATCTGCACCCCGCAATGGGCCGTCGAGGCCGCCGCCGGGATCGGTGCCGAAATGGCGGACCGGATCGTGTCGACCGGGGTGCGGATCATCGGCGACATGAGCCTTTTGTCCGCCGTGCAGCCGGCCGCCGTACAGAAGCCGGCGGCCAGGATCGACGCCGTACCGAGCATGGCTCCCGAGGTGGCGGCGCATGCGTTGTACGGGGCTCTTGCCGCGGCGGCCGGCGCTCCCGTGCGGCATGCCGCGCCCGCGAAGTCGCGCACCGTTCACCAGACGTCGTCCCGGGAGCTGGTGCGGGTGCTCGGCCACCGTTGCCTCAAGCGGCTGAGGCTTCGGTGAGCCTGTGTCGTTACTCACGGCAACAGCCGGGAACTTCCGGCGGGCTTCAGCGCAATGACCATGCGTACAAGGTGAATGACAGGTTGCGCGCACATATGCAGACGGGGACGCTCACCTTGCACTGCGGTAACCCCAAGTGGGACCATTTCCAGGTTCCCAGTCGCCACAAGGTAGGTCACCTGTGTCCCAGCACATAGCCAAGCCCCGTACCACCGCAGTGATCCTGGCTGGTGGTACCGGCCAGCGCGTGGGTCTGTCGATCCCCAAGCAGCTGCTGAAGATCGCCGGCAAGGCAGTCATCGAGCACACGTTGACCACCTTCGAGAAGGCCGACTCGATCGACGACATCATCGTGCTGATGGCGCCCGGTTACGTGCCGGGCGTCGAGAAGATCGTCGCCAAGGCCGGGTTCAAGAAGGTCAAGAAGATCATCGAGGGCGGCTCGACCCGGAACGAGACGACCGAGCGCGCCATCGACGCCCTCGGCGAGGGCCTGGCCGAGGGCGAGGACCTGAACGTCCTCTTCCACGACGCCGTGCGCCCCCTGCTGTCCCAGCGTGTCATCGACGACTGCGTCGTGGCGCTGGACCGCTTCCAGGCCGTCGACGTCGCCATCCCGTCCGCGGACACCATCATCGTGACCCGCACGCACGGCGAGGACGGCGAGTTCATCACCGAGATCCCGGACCGCTCCCGGCTGCGCCGCGGCCAGACGCCGCAGGCGTTCAAGCTGTCCACGATCAAGCGGGCCTACGAGGTCGCCGCCGGTGACCCCAACTTCCAGGCCACGGACGACTGCTCCGTCGTGCTCAAGTACCTGCCGGACGTGCCGATCCACGTCGTCGCGGGTGACGAGTACAACATGAAGGTCACTCAGCCCGTCGACGTCTTCATCGCCGACAAGCTCTTCCAGCTGGCCTCCACCGCCACGCCCGAGCAGGTCAGCGAAGAGACCTACCGCGAACTGCTGACCGGCAAGACCGTCGTCGTCTTCGGTGGCTCCTACGGCATCGGCAAGGACATCGCCGAACTCGCCGAGTCCTACGGCGCCAAGGTGTACGCGCTGGGCCGCTCCACCACCGGCACCCACGTGGAGAACCCGGAGGAGGTCGACGACGCGCTGTCCAAGGCGTACGCCGAGACCGGGCGCATCGACTACGTCGTCAACACCGCCGGCGTGCTGCGCATCGGCAAGCTCGCCGAGACCGACAACGCCACCATCGAGGAGGCGCTGAAGGTCAACTACCTCGCCCCGGTGCAGATCGCGCGGTCCTCGTACAAGTACCTGGCCGAGACCAAGGGCCAGCTGCTGCTGTACACCTCCAGCAGCTACACCCGCGGTCGCGCCGAGTACAGCCTGTACTCCTCGACCAAGGCGGCCATGGTGAACCTCACCCAGGCCCTGTCCGACGAGTGGGCCGGCGACGGCATCCGCGTCAACTGCATCAACCCGGAGCGCACCGCCACCCCGATGCGCACCAAGGCCTTCGGCCAGGAGCCCTCGGGCAGCCTGCTCTCCTCCGAGGCCGTCGCCCGCACCTCCCTCGACGTGCTGCTCTCCGAGCTGACCGGCCATGTGATCGACGTCCGCCAGCAGGACCCGACGGCGGCCGCCGGGAAGGCGTCCGGCTTCGAGCAGGCGCTGGCCAGTGTTCTGGACCGCCAGGACGGCATGGCATAATCATCAGTTAATAGCCTTATGGAATTCAGGCCTCTGCGATTCTTCGTTCACGAAGAATTCACAGGGGCCTGAGTCCTTCCCCCTTCAGACCGGCCCCCTCCCTGAGCAGGTTCTCCGTGATATCCACCGCTATTCGCGTCGCCCGGGTGGGCAGCGCGGCCGAGCTGGCCGCGGCGGCCCTCATGATGCTGGGCTTCCCGGCGCTCATGCTGGCCGCGCTCGTCCCGAGCGTTCCCGCCTTCGCGGCCGCGGCCGCCGTGACGTACCTGGCGGACCACTATCTGCACCGCAAGGGCAGCTATCTGGTCAACCGCCTGAGCAAGGTGCGGGCAGGTCTGTCGATCCGCTTCCTGATCAGGCAGTTGCTGCTGATCCTGCTGCTGGCCCGGCTCGGCCTCGCGGACGACCTGATCTACTACGGCGCGATCGCCTGCTTCATCGCCTTCTACGGCCTTCAGGCCCCGCACGGCGCGCTGGTCACCCTGATCCGCAACCGCCGCCGTATGCCGGTCGCCACCCGCAACGTCGACCTCGCCTCGCGCATCCGCATCCCGGACGCCCCGCCGCGCAGGCTGCTGCACCGCTCCGCGGAGAAGATGCTGCACCTCGACCTCGCGGCGGTCGCCGGCATCCTCGTCTCCGCGTCCCTCGAGTCGGCCGTGGTCGGCTTCGTCGGCATCGGCATCACCGTGGGTGTGGGCTGCAGTTACGTGCTGGCGCTCGTGCCTTACGTGCGGGGGTCGAAGATCCCGCCGAACGCCGACACCGTGCTGGCGGCCGTCGACGACTGGCTGGGCGAGTACCAGCCTGAGACGGTGCTGTACTTCTCCGGCTCCAAGGACTCCGCGTACCAGGTCAACATGTGGCTGGAGACCATGGAGCAGCTGGACTCCAAGCCGCTGATCATCCTGCGTGAGCGCGTCATCCTGAACAATCTCGCGCCCACCACGGTCCCCGTCATCTGCGTGCCCGGCGGTGTGCACCTGATGAACCTGGACCTGTCGAACGTGCGCGTCGCTCTGTACGCGGCGAACGTCGGCAAGAACATCCACCTGCTGCGCGTCCCGACCATGAAGCACGTCTTCATCGGCCACGGCGACAGTGACAAGCTGGCCAGCGTCAACCCGTACAGCAAGGTCTACGACGAGGTGTGGACTGCCGGCCGCGCGGGCCGCGACCGCTACGCCATCGCCGACGTCGGTGTCCGCGACGACGACATCGTCGAGGTCGGCCGCCCGCAGCTGGCGCCGATCCAGGGCTGGAGCGGTGTCCCGGAGGGCCGGATCCCGACCGTGCTGTACGCGCCGACCTGGGAGGGCTGGGACGGCAACCCCGGCAACACCTCGATCGTGCTGGCCGGCGAGAGCATCGTGAAGAAGCTCGTGTCGGCCGACCCGCCGGTCCGCGTGCTGTACAAGCCGCACCCCTTCACCGGCACCGTCAGCAAGGAGGCCGGAGCCGCGCACCGGCGGATCATCGCCCTGGTCGAGCAGGCCGCCGCCGAGCGAGTCACCGACGCGCGCTTCACGGCCGACACCGCCACGCTGACCGCCGCCAAGGCCGAGCTGGCCCGCATCGAGGCCCGCCTCGCCGAGCTGTCGGGGAAGGGCAAGGGCAACGGGAAGGGCAACGGCAAGGGTGACGAGGCCGAGGCCACCCGCGACGGGCTGGTCGACACCGCCAGGCACGAGGAGGTCGCCCGGCTGCGCGCCGAGTGGAACACCGCGTACTGGCGCTCCTTCCCCGGCCATGAGCACCGCGTCATCACAGGCGCCGAGCCGCGCCTGTACGACTGCTTCAACGTCTCCGACGCGATGGTCTCCGACATCTCCAGCGTGGTCTCCGACTTCATCGCCAGCGGCAAGCCGTACGCCGTGACGGACTCCGCCGAGCTGGGCGTGGAGGAGTTCAAGCGGGCGAACACCGCGGTGCGCGCCGCGACGATCCTGTCCAACAGCGCGGCCGAACTGGGCGAGCTGCTGGACGCCGTACGGGATCCGGCCGCCGATGCGCTGGCCGCGGACCGCGGGGAGCTCAAGCGGTACCTGCTCGGCCCGGACGAGCCGACGTCCATCTGCCAGTTCAACACCGCGGTGGCGAAACTCGCGATCAAGGCCGAGACGCGCAATGTCGGCCAGGAGTCGCGGACGGCGACCGGAGCCGACATGGACCCCGAGCCCGAGCCCGACCCCGTGCCGGCGACCGTGCCGGTGCCGCGGGCGTCGGCGGCCGAGGACGACTTGACCGCCTGACCCACGACCGACGCAGCGGCCCCCGAGGAGCGATCCTCGGGGGCCGCTGCGTCGTTTCTGAAGGGCCACTTCCACTTCCCGAATCACGTGAGCCCATGTCAGTTCGCGATGTGATCTGGCCCACCAAAGCACCGGCCTGAGGCAACCGCTTGCAACGGCCAGCCGTCTACCAAGTAGCGAATGAGGCGATACGGGGGAAATATCCCGTTGACAAGGGGGAAACGTGACCGTCACGCAGCCTGATGTGACTGTGATCATCGGGGCGTACGAAGCGATGCCGTACCTGGTCGAGTGCCTGGCTTCCGTCGAGGCGCAGACCATCGGCCCGGGGCGCATCGAGGTCATCGCCGTCGACGACGGTTCGACGGACGGCACGGGGGAGTGCCTGGAGGAGTTCGCCGCCCGCGCGGCGATGCCGGTCACCGTGATCCGGCAGGAGAACTCGGGCGGCCCCAGCGGCCCGCGCAACGTCGGTCTGGGGAAGGCCGCAGGGCGTTTCGTGTTCTTCCTGGACGCCGACGACCGGCTGGGCCCCGAGGCCCTGGAGCGCATGGTCGCGATGGCCGACAAAAACGGCACGGACGTGGTGCTGGGCCGCATCGAAGGCGTCAACCGCACCGCGCCCAAGTCGATGTGGGGCAAGACGCTGGACCGTACCGACGTCTTCTCCTCGAACATCAAGTTCACGCTGAGCGCGCAGAAGCTGTTCCGCCGCGACCTGCTGACCCGGCACGACATGCGCTTCGACGAGTCCCTGTGGACCGGCGAGGACGCGCTGTTCACGATGGAGGCCTACCTGCGGGCGGACGGCGTCTCCGTCGTGGCCGACCACACCTGCTACTACCTGGTGGGCCGCGACGACGGCAAGCACGTGACCAAGAGCGGCGGCTACACCCTGCGCTTCGACTCCGCGCGCGCCCTGATGAACCTGATCGCCGAGCACGTACCGGCGGGCCCGCGGCGCGACCAGCTCATGCTCCGGCCCTTCCTCATCACCCTGCTGCCGCAGTTCGGACCCCGGTACGCCAAGGACAGCGAGAAGGTCCGGCAGCACAAGCTTGAGCTCGCCAAGCCCCTCATGGATGCTTACTGGACCCCTGGCATCGCCGGCCGGCTCAAGGTCCACGAGCGGCTGCGGCTGCACCTCGTCGCCGAGCAGCGCCCCGAACTCCTGCTGGACGTCGTGCAGTTCGTCAAGGCCAAGAAGCAGGCGGCGGCCCTCCTGGAGAAGAAGGGCCGCCGGGTCTACCTCGCCTACCCGCACTTCCGGGACGCCGCGGCCGGCATACCCGACTCCGTGTACCTCGCCGAACCGCGCGAGGCCCGTGCCTTCCCCGGATACCGGGAGGGCGGCGTGGACTCGTTCCTGCGGCGGGCGGTGCGCAAAGCGCGCCGGACGCTGAGTTCCTCGGGCGGGGCTACGCCGGGTGGGCGGGCCGCTGCGGCGTGAAGGACCGTCGCTGATCGGGGATCTCGGGGGTCTCCGCGGCCAGCCGCTCCGCCATCCGGGCGCGGTGCTCGCCGGCCTCCGAACACAGCGACTGCACGGCCTCGTTGAAGCGCACCTGTGACGGCGGCTCGTCCGGTCCCAGCAGGTGCCGCTTCAACTCCACCCGGGCCTCGACCAGTTGGTCCTTCTCGGGGTGTCGTACCGCGTCCAGCAGCTCCGGCACCCCGGCCGCGTCCGGCGTCAGCACCGTCCCCGCGCGCACGGTCGGGAAGGCCTTGCGGAACACGTCCTCCGCAAGGCCGCTGGTGTTCGCCACGGCGTACGGCTTCCCGCTCGCCAGGAAGTCGCTGATCACGCTGGACACATCGCTGATCAGCAGGTCCGCCTCGTTGAAGCAGGCGTACAGCGTCGGCCGGGCGGCCGTGACGACCTGGTGCTCCCACTCCGGCAGCGAGGCCCAGTACGCCTCCTCCCAGGCCGCCGTCGCCCGCGTCACCGCCTGCGCCCGCCCCGGCTCCGGCGCCGACTGCAGCAGCATCCGCTCGAGCTGATCGGCGGACGCCCGCACGTCGGTCGTGGTGAGCCGGTCCAACTCCGCGGTACGAAGGGCGAGTTCACCGGTGTCATGCGGGCGCTCGCCGGTCCGCTCCCGGTTCGCCGCCGTGATCAGCTCGCGGATGCGCAGATCGGCGGCCCCCGCTCGCGGATCCACCGACCCCGTCAGCGGATGCGGCTTGTAGAGCAGCCGTACGCCCGCGTCCGCGAGCAGCGCCCGTACGAGGTTCTCGCCGGCCTCGATCACCGAGGTGTTGCCGGGGTTGCCGTCCCAGCCCTCCCAGGTCGGGGCGTACAGCACCGTCGTGCACGCCCCGCTCGGCGGGCCCGCGTACGGCCGGACGTCGTCCAGCTGCGGGCGGCCGATCTCCACGACGTCCTTGTCCTCGACGCCGACCTCGGCGTACGCGTACCGCTCGCGCGCCGCCGGACCGGCCACCCACACCTCGTCGTAGGCCTTCGCGTACGGGTTGCACGACGACAGCTTGTCGCTCTCCCCGTGGTTGACGAAGGTGTGCTTGAGCGTGGGGATGCGCAGGACCTGGGAGGTCTTGCCGGAGTTCGAGGGGTGGATGAGGACCTGGAGCGAGGACTCCTCCAGACGCATCAGCGTGGAGACCTTCGGCAGGCACAGGACCGGCACGTCGGTCGGCGCGATCTTCTGCACCATGAACCGCTCGCGCAGCACGATCAGCGGCCGTCCGTCGAGCTTCGCGAGGGGCTCCAGCCACATGTTCGCCTGGTACGCCGAGGACGCGCCGCCGGAGAAGTAGAGCCCGGCCGTCGGCCGGTACTCCGCCAGCCAGGCGTCGAGCCACTCCAGCGTCTCCCGCTCACCCGCCGGGCGACGGCTCGGCAGCAGCCGTACGAGAAGGTCGCACAGGCCCACCAGGGCCAGGCCCAGGGAGAGTGCGACGCCCAGGGCCGCGCAGCGGGGGTCGTCGGTGGTCGCCGTGGCCAGCAGGCCGGCCGTGGCCGGGAGGCCGAAGACCAGCAGGCGGGGCCCCGGGCGGCGCAGCAGGATGGGCGGGGCGGGGGACAGCCGCAGGGCGGTGGCGTCGATGTTGCGGGTGACCACCGGCAGCGTGCGGGTGCGGCGGACCAGCACAGAGGCCGCCTGGATCGCGCAGTGCAGGACGTAGAAGGCGAGCAGGCCCGCAATCAGCGGGGTGTACACCGGCTCCCGGTGCTGCTCGCCCAGCCGCAGCAGGCACACGATCAGCAACAGGTCCCGCAGCACATGCCGCACGGTGATGTCCGCGTGCGACTTGGCGAACACCGACAGCATGCCGCGCTGCCAGCGCAGCAGCACGCCCTCGACGGCCAGGGACAGGGCCGTCGCGCCGAGCAGCAGCGGGACGTGCGGGCGCAGCGCCGCCACGGCCTGGGCGCAGAAGGCGGCGGCCAGGAGAGCCGTGACGAGCGCTCTCGCCGGGATGCGGGACAGGGGTGCGGGCAACTGCGGTCACTCCAAGATCGGCGCGGGACGCGGGCGTCGGGTTACGGGTCGTGGTGCGCCCGGGTTAACGCGCGGCGGCCTGCGGACGACACGCATGTGTCCTGGGGGCCTGGAGTGACCGGGGCTGCCGGGTGCCCCGGCGCCCGCCGAGGCGGCCGGGGACCCCGGCCCCCTACCGTCCCGATTGGAGTGCCCTGCGGATCGGTCCGCCGACCACCCGGCGGGCCCGGCGGTAGACGGACGCCGTCGGCACCGCCGCGCCGCCCTTGGCCGTGCGGGCCAGGTCGCGCCGCAACCGGTCGTTGTCCGTGGCGAGTTCGGTGATACGGCTCTGCAGCCAGCCGAACCTGCTGGTGAGCGAGGTCAGGTCGGCGTCGTTCCAGGGGCGGATGCCTGCCGGGAAGGACAGCGACTTCATGCGTGCGTCGAAGGCGGCGCCGCCGTCGCCGTGCGTGAACGTGTTCTCCAGGCCGTTTCTGTCCAGGAACGCCGTGAACCGCTCGAACCGCTCCTGGTGGCCGCTCATCAGGGCGCCGAAGTCCGCCTCCTCGTACAGCGCCGCGGGGTCCACGTCCTCGGTCAGCTTGTCGATCCGGCGGTGCGGGATGTCGAAGTAGCGGCACAGTTCGAGCGTGCGCGAGTCGCCGCACAGTACGGTCGCCGGCGTGCCCGCCAGCAGCGCCGCGATGTTGCCGTGGATGCGGGAGCCGAAGGAGAAGTCGAACGGGCGCAGGTCGTCGATCCAGGTGACCGGGTCGATGTAGACGCGGACCTTGTCCTCCCGGTACATCGGGTGGTCGGGGTGCGTCGGCATCGCGGTCACCGTGCCGTTCGGGTCGGACAGGTCCCGCCAGTGCAACTGCCGTGCGTCACTGAGGTTCTGGCCGATGAAGCGCAGGTAGGGGTAGCGGGCGTGGGCGCGGGTGATGACCCGGTCCAGGCCCTGCGACCTCACCGCGCTGTGCGAGCCGTTGACCGCGATCCGGGAGCCGGCGCCGAGGGCCGGCTCCCGCTTGGTGACAGTGAGCTCCTTGCCGTAGAGGAACAGCGACGGGCAGCCGATGACCTCGACGTCCCGGAACCCCAAATCGTTGAGGTACTTCTCGGTGAACTCGCCGCGCACCCCGATCGAGGCGCTGCGGTCGAGTACGGCGGAGACGAACTCGCGCACCGCGGGCTCGATGCCCTTCAGCCGTGCCGCGTTGTAGCCGAGCCCGGCCTGCGCGCCGACCCCCACCACGACCACGGGAATGCGCAGCTTGGTGATCAGCCGCGTCAGCCGCTTCAGCTGCCCCTCGAACGAGGGCCGGAACGCGTTCGCGAGCGGGACGACGAAGGCGTCGTACTCCTCGTTGATCCGGCCCGCCGCCGAGACGTCGGTGCGGATGCCGTTCGAGACGACCTCGGCGCGCGGGGTCTGAAGGATCTTGTGGGTGGCGTCGCTGAAGATCAGGTTGCCGGCGTTGGTGGCGATGACGTCCCGATGGAGGGCCTCCTCGACGGGGACGACCTCGTAGGGGCTCTTGCCCGAGCGGAGGAGGAGCCGCTTCGCGCGGTGAACGTGGTGAGCTTCGTGTGGCACAGCGTTCAACATAAGTTTGCGCCGTCTTTTACTTCTACAGGCAACCAGCGCAACCTTTTTGCCGTATGCAACGCGTGAGCAGGCCGTTACCGCCCGGCTGTCCGGGAGGTGGAATCGCCGCGCGCCGCGCGATCCTCTTCGCGTAGATTGCCGGACAGGGGAACCGGACGTACGCGAGGGGAAACAGCACAGGTGGCAGGGGCAAGGCAGGGTGTACGCGAGGCCCGCAGGATCGTCGTCAAGGTGGGGTCCTCGTCGCTGACCACCGCGTCCGGCGGACTGGACGCCGACCGCGTCGACGCGCTCGTCGACGTCCTCGCGAAGAGCCGCAGCGGTGGGGAGAGGGAGGTCGTCCTCGTCTCCTCCGGCGCCATCGCCGCCGGTCTCGCGCCGCTGGGCCTGCGCCGCCGCCCCAAGGACCTGGCTCGCCAGCAGGCCGCCGCCAGCGTCGGCCAGGGCCTTCTCGTCGCCCGCTACACCGCCTCCTTCGCCCGCCACGGCGTCCGTGTCGGCCAGGTGCTGCTGACCAGCGACGACATGAGCCGCCGCGCCCACCACCGCAACGCCTCCCGCACCCTCGACAAGCTCCTCGCGATGGGCGCGTTCCCGATCGTCAACGAGAACGACACCGTTGCCACGGACGAGATCCGCTTCGGCGACAACGACCGGCTCGCGGCGCTCGTGGCGCATCTGGTGCGGGCCGACCTGCTGGTGCTGCTGTCCGACGTGGACGGCGTGTACGACGGCGACCCCAGCAAGCCCGGGACCTCGCGGATAGCGGAGGTGCACGGTCCGCAGGATCTGGCGGAGGTGGAGATCGGCAGCGCGGGCCGGGCCGGGGTCGGCACCGGCGGCATGGTCACCAAGGTCGAGGCCGCCCGGATCGCGGCCGCCGCGGGCATCCCGGTCGTCCTCACCAGCGCGGTCCACGCGGCCGAGGCGCTGCACGGCGGTGACACCGGCACCTACTTCCACGCCACCGGCAAGCGCTCTGCCGACCGCCTGCTGTGGCTCCAGCACGCCTCCACCCCGCAGGGCTCGCTGACCCTGGACGACGGCGCGGTACGGGCGGTCGTCGAACGCCGGATGTCCCTGCTGCCGGCCGGGATCGCCGCAGTCGAGGGCGAGTTCAGCGCGGGCGACCCGGTCGAGCTGCGCGACAGCGCCGGGCGCGCGGTCGCACGCGGGCTCGTCAACTTCGACGCCAAGGAGGTGCCGCAACTGCTCGGGCGGTCGACGCGGGAGCTGGCGCGGGAGCTGGGGGCGGAGTACGAGCGGGAGGTCGTGCACAGGGACGACCTGGTGATCCTGGAGCCGTAGAGCTCGGTGGCCGTGGGGCTCATGCCTTGGTGATCCCGGGGTTCTGGGTGCCCTCCAGTGCCCAGGGGTGCCGAAAACAGGGGGAACGCCCCGTTGCCGACGTCGCCCTGAGGTGGACGTTCCGCAAAACCGCCCCGCGAGCCCTTGCGGCCTGCTCAACTTTGTCTACGGGACACATTCCGCACGACCACCGAGTCGGTCACTGCGTAAAGGAGGCCGTCGTGAGACGAGTGCGCCCTGGGACGGCGTCCCGCAGTGCCGGTGGGGCCTCGTCCCGTGCGGCCGGTGAGGAGCGCGCCTTGACGAGCGTCGCGGCCGGCGACCGCTACGAGGAGCCCAAGGACCTGCCCCGCCTGTGGCACGTCACCCTCAGCGTCTCCGGTCAGGAAGCCCCTCTGAAGGAGGTGCGGCGCGCCCTCGAACAGCTCGCCCACGACCACCCCTTTCTGCTGACCAGCCGGTACGCGTGCGACCACGCCGAGATCCGCTACTGGGAAGAGGCCCGCGACCTGCACGACGCCGCCGCGGTCGCCCTGCGCCTGTGGGGCGAGCACCGGCAGAGCGCGGGTCTGCCGCCCTGGGAGATCGTCGGACTGGAGGTCATCGACCGCGAGACCTACCACCTGCGGCTCGCCGAAGGCTTCGGACCGCCGCCGGCGACTCCGGTGGGTGTCCACCCGTTCTAGCGCGTAGCAGCGGGGGCGGGGCGGGGGGGGGGCGGGCAAAAGAGGGCGAGGGTCGCGTTTCGGTTCCGTCTCGCGGTTCGGAACACACGATGGACCGCCCACGCAGGCGCACTACCCTTCTTTCATGACCACGCTTTCGCCGTACGACTCCATGTCCCCGGTCAACCGGGCCGCCTACCGCGCCAAGGCCGCCGCCGCCGACCTCGCCCCGCTGCCGCGGGCCGAGAAGGACGACGCGCTGCTCGCCATCGCGGACGCCCTGGAGGTCCGTACGAGCGAAATCGTCGAGGCCAACGCCAAGGACATCGTCAAGGCACGCGAGGCCGGCACCAGCGAGGCGATCATCGACCGGCTGACGCTGACGCCGGAGCGCGTGCGGGCCATCGCCTCCGACGTGCGGGACGTCGTCGCGCTGCCCGACCCGGTCGGTGAGGTCGTCCGCGGCTCGACCCTCCCCAACGGCATCGACCTGCGCCAGGTCCGCGTCCCGCTGGGCGTCGTCGGGATCATCTACGAGGCCCGCCCGAACGTCACCGTCGACGCCGCCGCCCTCTGCCTGAAGTCCGGCAACGCCGTACTGCTGCGCGGCTCGGCCTCGGCGTACGAGTCGAACAGCGCACTCGTCCGGGTGATCCGCGACGCCGTGGGCGGGGCCGGGCTGCCCGCCGACGCCGTGCAGCTGGTGCCCGGGGAGAGCCGCGAGAGCGTACGGGAGCTGATGCGGGCCCGCGGGCTCGTCGACGTGCTGATCCCGCGCGGCGGCGCCTCGCTGATCCAGACGGTGGTCACCGAGTCCATCGTCCCGGTGATCGAGACGGGCACGGGCAACTGCCATGTCTACGTCGACGCCCACGCCGACCTCGACATGGCGATCGAGATCCTGATCAACTCCAAGGCCCAGCGCGTCAGCGTCTGCAACTCCGCCGAGACCCTCCTGGTCCACCAGGACATCGCTCCCGAGTTCCTGCCGCGTGCCCTGGACGCCCTCGCGGAGGCCGGGGTGACCGTGCACGCCGACGAGCGGGTGATGGCGTACGGCAAGGACTCCAAGGCGACCGTCGTCGAGGCGACCGCCGAGGACTGGGAGACCGAGTACCTGTCGTACGACATCGCCGCCGCGGTCGTCGACTCGCTGGACAAGGCCGTCGAGCACATCCGTCTGTGGACCTCCGGCCACACCGAGGCCATCGTCACCACCTCGCAGCAGGCCGCCCGCCGCTTCACCCAGCTGGTCGACTCCACGACGGTCGCGGTGAACGCGTCCACCCGCTTCACGGACGGCGGCCAGTTCGGCTTCGGCGCGGAGATCGGCATCTCCACGCAGAAGCTGCACGCCCGCGGACCGATGGGGCTGCCCGAGCTGACCAGCACCAAGTACATCGTCACCGGCGACGGGCACGTACGGCGCTGACCCGTATGGTGCTCAACCCGTACGGCGTAGGGGCGCGCGGCCAGGGCATATGCGTCAGACACGCGCCCCCGGGCAGCCTCCGTGCCGCACGACAGGTGTCTCACCAGGCAGATGAATTTCCATACCGTCTGCCCAAATTGACCCCCCAGGTCTACTCTGGAGCCGTGCCGGAGGACGTGGGGGGCACGCCGTTCCCTGACGGCTGGGAGCCCGACGACGACCACGACCGCGGGGTGTCGGACGAAGAGTTCGCCTCCGTGGTCTTCGACGAGGCCTTCGTACGTGCGGCTGCGGTGCACGAGCCGACCGCCGTCGAGCGCCTCCTGGCCGCCGCCCAGGCGAGAGCGGAGGCCTCCGAGGCGGAGGCCCGCCGGAGTCACGGCCGGGGCGAGCGGTACGACGACGGGTACGGCCCCGATGACCGCCCTTCTTTCGGCCATGACCCCGAGCTGGACGATCTGGACGACACGGACATCCTGGAGGGGCGCTACGGCGCTCCCGGGACGTACGGCAAGCAGGTCCGCTGGCACCGTCCCGTGGCCTGGATGCTCGCCCTCGTGATGGGCATCGGCATGGTCGCGCTGGCGTTCACGGCGGTCTACCGCGGCGCCTCCTCAGGCGGCCGGGAGCAGGTCCCGGCGCCTGCTTCGACCGGGCTGGAACAGGGCAGCGCAGCCGCTCCCTCCGCCTCCGCCGACCACTCCCAACCGGCCATCTCGGCGACCCCGCGCACGCCCTGATCGGCCCCGATCCATGGCCTGAACGCCACTGAGCGCTGTCTGACGATCCTGGTGAGAACCTGTCAGAACTTGTCGTGCAGCAGGGCGTTTACCTGAGCTCCTGGCGACCTACCCTGAAGATATGGGAGGGCCAGGAGACCCACCTGAGGGGACACCCGAGGGCGGCCCCGGAGGTGGCGAGGACGAGTACCGATCCGTCGTCTTCGACGAGTCGTTCGTCCGTGCTGCCCGCCTCCAGGAGTTCTCCGCGCAGGAGCGCATTGCCGACCACGCGCCGGCCGTGCGCCACCGGGCACCACTGCGGCGCGGCCTGTCCCGGCAGGCACTGATCCTGGTCCTGTTGATCGCCGTGGCCTTCGGTACGGCGATCTACATGGGTGTACGGCACCCCTACCAGACCCCGGCGAACTCCGGGCCGCCCGCCGAGCCGCTGCGCATGACCGTCATCCCGCTCGCCCCGGAGGGCAAGGTGCCCGGGGCGAGCGACACGGAGAACCTGTACGCGCACAGCCCCGCCGCTCAGTTCCGGCTCGGTGCGGAGGGCATACCGCTGCCGGCCGCCCGCCGTACCGCGCACTTCTCGGACAGCCAGGTGACGAACGCGCTGAGCATCGCCAAGGACTACATCGTGCGCTCCTCGCTGTATCCCGAGGTGCTCACCGGTGAGCAGAACCGTCCGGTCCGGGTGCTGCTGGATCCCGATCAGCTGGACCAGTTCGACCAGAGCTTCAGGCAGCCCGCCGCGGACGGGCGGCATGCGCCGACCGGGTGGCTCGTGCGCTTCGACCCCTCCCAGGCCGAGCTGGCGGATCGCAAGATCCGGGTGCAGGGGACGCTGCAGGCGGCGGAGACGGACTCGTCCACGCTCGAGGTCACGGCCGATCACACGTTTGTGTACGCGCTGCGGGCGGTGCGGGCGGGGTCCGGGGAGAAGGCGGCCGAGGCCTCGCTGTTCACCGTGCGGCGGGAGCTGCACTTCCGGTTCGACCGGGAGGACCTGCGGCTGCATCAGGCCCAGCTGGTCGTGTCCTACGTGCAGGCGGGGCCGCTGTCGTGCGCCGAGGACTCCACGAACCGGCTGCATCCGCTGCTGGCCGGGCAGACGGCGAAGGAGGGTGGTCCTGCGGGGACCGACCCCTATGCCACGGGTGGGGCGACGGCGCTGTGCGGGTCGCTGGCTTCGGGGTCCCAGCCGAAGGTCTGAGCGCCGGGGGTTTTTCACGCCCCCGCCGCCCCTACCCTTCCCGTCCTTGAAGGGGCGCTGCCCCTTCGGCCCCGGCCCCTGGGGGCTGCCGCCCCCAGACCCCGGCCATCGGCCTGAACGGCCTCGTCCTCAAACGCCGGACGGCTGACTTTGCGGGCCGTCAGTTGTCGGCTGGGCCGGTGCCGTCCGTGTCGTCGCGCCTCGGCTCGTCCTTCGGGGGTGCGCTTGTGAAGCCGCCGAAGCCTCGGCGTACGCGGCCGCCCAGGTCGCCTGCGCCGCCCGCTATGTCCGTGACCAGCTTCATCAGGGGGTCCTTGGAGGACTTCACGTGGGTGGCGTAGTGGGAGGCGGACTCGCGGAAGGAGTCGGTCACCGAGGCATCCTTGTCCTCGTCGCGGCGCGAGTAGTGGCCGTCCATGATCCGCTGGTAGTCGCGGGACTCGGCCCACTTCTTCAGCTCGGCCGCGCGGACCGTGGTGAAGGGGTGGGAGCGCGGCAGGACGTTCAGGATCTTCAGGACCGAGTCGCGCAGGTCGCCGCCCGCCTCGTACTCCTCGGCCTGCTTCAGGAACGCGTCCACGTTCATCTCGTGCAGATGGTGGCCGCCCGCGAGCTTCATCAGGCCGCGCATGGAGGACTGGAGATCCTGGCCGACCAGCAGGCCGGCGCGGTCGGCGGAGAGCTCCGACTTGCGGAACCACTCGCGCAGCGCCGTCACGATGGCCATGATCGCGATGTTGCCCAGGGGGATCCAGGCGACCCGGACCGCCAGGGTGGTGAGGAAGAGGAGGATCGTGCGGTAGACGGAGTGGCCGGAGAGCGCGTGGCCCACCTCGTGGCCGACGACCGCCCGCATCTCCTCCTCGTCGAGCAGCTCGACCAGGCCCGTCGTGACCACGATGATCGGCTCGTCCAGGCCGATGCACATCGCGTTCGGCACCGGGTCCTGGTTGACGTACATCGGCGGGACCTTCTCCAGGTCCAGGATGTAACAGGCGTCCCGCAGCATGTCGTTGAGGTGCGCGAACTGCTGGTCCGACACCCGCACCGAGTCGGACAGGAAGAGCAGCCGCAGACTGCGCTCCGGGAGCAGGCCGCTCAGGGCCTTGAAGACGGTGTCGAAGCCGCTGAGCTTGCGCAGGGCCACCAGGGCCGAGCGGTCCGCCGGGTGTTCGTACGCACGCGAGGAGATCCCCGGGAAACGCCTGCGCTGCCTGCTCGGTACGTTCTCGTGCCCGGTGTGCTCGTGGCCTTCGGACATGTCTTCCCCCATGTGCGTCTGGATGGCTCTCTACGGCCCTTTGCGGAGCCTTGTTCCGCCCTTTGCGCCCCCGAAGCAGAGCCCAGCCTAGGCGGAGTTACCGTGGACGGGCACTACAGCGAAGGAGTTCCGCGTCATGGAGCACAATCCCCCGGCCACCTGGCTCACCGGGGCCGCGAGCGCGGCCGAGCAGCAGGGGGCGGGAAATCTGCTCCGCGTCGTACTGATCGTGATGGTCGTGGGCTGTGTGCTGACCGCGTGGTTCCTGTTGCGGGGCTACAGGCGGAATGACGACTGAGCCGCCGGGAAGGTTCCCCGCGGACCGTCGAAGGCGCCCCAACGGTGGAGTCGGCGTGATCGCCGTCATGGCGCCCGCTTACGATGGGCCGACATCTTTATCCCGCCCACACCGGATAGGTCACGCCGAAGATGAGCTTCCACAGCGCCGCTGCCCAGTTGGTCACCCTCGCCGCCGAGGGCGAGGAGCACGGTGGCAACCACAACAGCATCAGCCCGTGGCTCACCGGGGGTGGCGCCTTCGTCATCCTGCTGCTCCTGCTGTGGATCACCACCCGCTTCAACCGCGACCGCTGAGTCCCGGCCAGGCCCTTCCCGGTCCGGCCGGCAGCTGCCCGGCCGGAGCCCTCAGGCGGGGCCGGTAGGGTCTGCACGCATGGGAGAGCAGGACATGCCTACCGGCCCCGGAAACGGCCCGTCGAACCGTGCCAAGCGCCGCCTCGGCGTCATGGGTGGAACGTTTGACCCGATCCACCACGGCCACCTCGTCGCGGCCAGTGAGGTCGCCGCGCAGTTCCACCTCGACGAGGTCGTGTTCGTGCCCACCGGCCAGCCGTGGCAGAAGAGCCACCGGCACGTCTCCCCGGCTGAGGACCGCTATCTGATGACGGTCATCGCCACGGCCGAGAACCCGCAGTTCTCCGTCAGCCGCATCGACATCGACCGCGGCGGCCCGACGTACACCGTGGACACCCTGCGCGACCTGCGGGCGCTCAACCCCGACACGGACCTGTTCTTCATCACCGGCGCCGACGCCCTCGACCGGATCCTGACGTGGCGGGACTCGGAGGAGCTGTTCTCCCTCTCGCACTTCATCGGGGTCACCCGGCCCGGCCATCACCTCAACGACCCGGGGCTCCCGGAAGGCGGTGTCTCGTTGGTCGAGGTTCCCGCGCTGGCCATCTCGTCCACCGATTGCCGCGCGAGAGTCGCAAAGGGAGACCCCATCTGGTATCTGGTGCCGGACGGAGTCGTGCGCTACATCGACAAGCGCGAGCTGTACCGCGGCGAGTGAGGCAGTGAGCCGAGAGGGGCTACCGGTGAACGACCGATACGACGCGGGGAGCGCGGGATACGAGGCGGACCAGTACGAACTGGTCGGCTACGACGAGTACGGGCAGCCGGTGTACCGGCAGATCCCGCAGCAGCAACAGCAGCCCCAGCAGCAGTACGACCCTTACGCACAGCAGGGCTACGGCTACGACCCGTACGCGACCGGTCGGCAGCAGCCGGCGCCGCCGTACGACCCCTACGGGTCCGGCGACACCGGTCAGCAGCCGCCCACGGCCGGCTACGACCCGTACGGCACGGGCACGCACCAGCAGCAGCACCACGGCGCCGCGCACTCGGCGCCGTATGACCCGTACGGCCGTACCGCCACTAGCGGTCAGCAGCAGCGGGTCGCGGAGCAGACCGCCTACATCCCGCAGCAGGCCGGGCCGGTCGAGGAACCGGTGGGTCAGGGGCGCGCTGACGGGGACTACCGCACCGAACAGTTCGCCTTCGTCGAGGAGCCCGACCAGGACTCCGAGGACGTCATCGACTGGCTGAAGTTCACCGAGAACCGCACCGAGCGCCGTGAGGAGGCCCGGCGACGGGCACGCGCGCGTGTCATCGCCCTCGTGGTCGTGCTCGCGATCGCCGCGGGAGGCGGCGTCGGCTACCTCTGGTACGCCGGGAAGCTGCCCGGCCTCGCGGCGTCGGAGGACAAGACAGACACCGCGACGCCCGTGGGCGCCCAGAAGCGTGACGTGATCGTCGTCCATCTGCACAACACCAAGAGCGGCGGCACCTCCACGGCGCTGCTCGTCGACAACGCCACCACCCGGCAGGGCACCACCGTCCTGATGCCCAACTCGCTCGCCCTGACCGGCGACGACGGCAGTACGACCACCCTGGCCAAGTCGGTCGACGACGACGGCTCCTCCGGGACGCGCGACGCGATCGACACCGTCCTCGGGACCGAGATCCAGGGCACCTGGCGGCTGGACACCCCGTACCTGCAGAACCTCGTCGACCTGGTCGGCAACATCGAGGTCGACACCAACGCCGACGTGCCCGACCCGGAGGCCAAGTCCAAGGGCGCCGCGCCCCTCGTCCGCAAGGGCAAGGCGCAGACCCTCAGCGGCAAGACGGCCGTCGCCTACGCCACCTACCAGGGCTCCGGCGAGGCGCAGAACGCCCAGCTGGAGCGGTTCGGGCAGGTCATGCAGGCCGTGCTGCGCAAGCTGACCTCGGACACGCAGGGCGCGACCACCACCGTGCAGACGCTCGGGATGATCATCGAGCCGCCGCTGACCGACAAGGACCTCGGCGCCTTCCTCGCCAAGCTCGCCGACCTCGCCAAGGGCGGCGACTACAAGACGGCCATGCTGCCCGTCCAGACCGACGGCACGCTGAGCGCGCAGGCGAGCGCGAGCGTCGTCAAGGAAGTCCTCGGCGGCAGCGCCAAGAGCCCCAGCAAGGACGCCGCGGTCCGCGTGTCCGTCCGCAATGCCAGCGGCGTCAAGGACAACACCAACGCGGCCCGCGTGGTGCTGCTGAACGGCGGCTTCACCTTCCTGGAGGGCGGCACCGCGTCCACCGCGGCCACCTCCGAGGTCGTCTACGCCGACGCCGCCGACAAGGACGACGCCACCGAGGTCGCCAAGACCCTGGGTCTGTCCTCCGAAGCGGTCAGCAAGGGCGAGACGTCCGGGAACGCGGACGTCTCGGTGGTCCTCGGCCAGGACTACGAGCCGTCGTCCTCGTAGCGGGGCCGCGCCCCACTCGACACCCGGGGCACCCCACGTGAGCCGATAATCACGTGGGGTGCTGTCGGCGGTCCGTGAGACCCTAGGTGTCAAGTGTCCGCCGACCGAAAGCCTTGTAGTGACCGCTACCGACCGTTCCCTCGAGCTCGTCAACACCGCCGCCCAGGCAGCCGCCGACAAGCTCGCGCACGACATCATCGCCTACGACGTCAGCGACGTGCTGTCGATCACGGACGCCTTCCTGCTGGCCTCCGCACCCAACGACCGCCAGGTCAAGTCGATCGTCGACGAGATCGAGGAGCGGCTCCAGAAGGAGCTCGGCGTCAAGCCGGTGCGCCGCGAGGGCGACCGCGAGGCCCGCTGGGTGCTGCTCGACTACGTCGACATCGTCGTCCACGTCCAGCACAGCGAGGAGCGCGTCTTCTACGCCCTGGAGCGGCTGTGGAAGGACTGCCCCGAGCTGGAGCTGCCCGAGGACGCCAGGGCCACCCGCGGCAAGGCCGCGGAGCACGCGAAGGTCCAGGCTGCCGAGGAGGCGGCCGAGCTGGGTGGTGAGTGGCGATGAGTGCCACCGGTGAGGTGGCCGCGGGCCGGCCCGGCAAGGGCCGCCGCGTCATTCTGTGGCGGCACGGCCAGACCTCCTGGAACGTGGAGCGCCGCTTCCAGGGCTCCACGGACGTCCCCCTCACCGAGGCCGGCATCTCCCAGGCCCGCCGCGCCGCCCGGCTGCTCGCCGGGCTCAAGCCCGACGCGATCATCGCCTCCGACCTCCAGCGCGCGGCACACACGGCCGCCGAGCTCGCCACGCTCACCGGCCTGGAGGTCATGCACGACGAGGCCCTGCGGGAGACCTACGCGGGCGTCTGGCAGGGGCTGACGCACGAGGAGATCATCGCCCGGTACGGCGAGGAGTACGCCGCGTGGAAGCGCGGTGAGCCGGTGCGTCGCGGCGGCGGCGAGCTGGAGACCGAGGTCGCCGACCGCGCCGCGCCCGTGGTGCTCCGGCACGCCGAGAAGCTCCCGGAGGACGGCACGCTGGTCGTGGTCAGCCACGGCGGCACGATCCGTACGACGATCGGCCGCCTCCTCGGCCTGGAGCCCAGGCACTGGGAGAGCCTCGGCGGCCTGACCAACTGCTGCTGGTCCGTCCTGGGCGAGGGTGCTCGCGGCTGGCGTCTGCTGGAGCACAACGCCGGCACCCTGCCGGAGCCGGTGCTCGGCGACGACGACTGACGCCGACGACGACTGACGCCGACGACGACTGACGCCGACGACGACTGACGCCGACGACGACTGACGCCGGTGGTCCCGGCCGGGGCGGCCCGGGACCCGGATTTCACTTTCCGGCAGGTCGCAGGCTAAAGTTCTTCTTGTTCGCCCCGCCGAGCGGGGCGAAAGACCACTGCGGTTCGTCCGCGTGGCACAAGGGGCTATAGCTCAGTTGGTAGAGCGCCTGCATGGCATGCAGGAGGTCAGGAGTTCAATTCTCCTTAGCTCCACAGCGAGACAACAAGATCCCGCCGATCGCTTCGATCGGCGGGATCTTCTGGTATCCGAACTGTTCGGGTCCGTCTTGAGTCACTTGGGCCTCGCAGGCGTATACCTCTCAAGAGGCGCTTTGGGGTGCGTGTTCGCACGCTTCGTTCGGCCGCGGAGGCTGCCGTGTCCGGACTGGTACTGAGGCGTCGCTGACCGTATTGGTCCGGCCGTGGCAGAATCAAACGGCCGAAGGGGGCGCGGCCCGACGGGAGGGAGTTGCGATGCCTGCGAGCATCTTCGGAGAGGCCGGTGGCCTCTTCGGAGCAGCGTTGGCACGGGATACGATCACCCGCCTCAGCTGCCCTTCCTGCGGCTCCGTCCACGTCGCCCAGCTCCTTGGGGACAACGGCGGAATTTCCTACGTGTGCACGGCCTGCGGCCACAGCTGGAGCTGATCGATGGGTGCACACAGGCGAAAGTGCGACTGGTGCGGCAGCGGAACGCCGATCGTCCGTGACATGGAACCGGTGAACCCCGACTACCAGTACTGGTGCGAGGAATGCGCGCGGGCGCTGATCATAAAGGGCGACCCGATCGAGACCTACCGTGAACTCGAGGGCGAGCCGATCTACGGCCGTCTCCTCGAAGAGCACTGCACGCTCAAGCGCTTCTATTCCTTCGTGACGGCTTGACCGACCGTCACGGCATGACCGCGGCCGGGGCCGCTGAGAGTCCTGAGGGCGACCCCGGCGATCACGAGGAAAAGGCACCCGAACATCCCGTACAGGGCAGACATCATCAACTCGATTCCGTTTTGGTGCAGTTCGTGCCGCCCTGCGCCGTGTGGCACCCACCACAGCGCGTACGACGAGAAGGCCAGCAGTGAGCCGAGGGCGGCGAGCCGGTACGCGTGCGTGCCGAGGAGCATGACCGCCGGCACGCACCACACCCAGTGGTGCGACCAGGACACGGGGCTGACGAGCAGGGCCGTCACCGCGCAGACGGTCACCGCCCAGGCCCGCCCTCCGCGCAACTCCGCCGCGACCGCCACACCGAGCCCTGTCGCGCCCACCACGGCCGCCGTGAGCGCCCAGGCGGCCCCGGGCTCCGGAGTGTGCAGCAGGCGCGCGAGAACGCCGCGCAGGGCCTGGTTCGCGGTGTCCTCGGCGTGCCCCACGCGGTCGGCGGCGAAGACGACGCGGGTCCAGAAACGCCAGGAGTCGTACGGCAGTACGGCCACGGCCAACAGGCTCGCCCCGGCGAACGAGGTGGCCGCCACGCGCGCGTGCCGCAGCCAGGGGCCGCGGCAGCCGTGCCGGCGCCGGGCCACGACACCGGTGGCGAGCAGGAACACCGCGAACAGAGCCGGCGTCAGCTTCACGGCTGCCGCGAGCCCGATCCCGACGCCGGTCCAGCGGGCCTCCGGGCGGCGTGACAGATCCCACAGCACCAGGACGGCGAGCAGCAGGTTGATCTGCCCGTACCGCAGCGTTGTCCACACCGGCTCGCACCATACGGCCACCCCCGCGACCCACCAGGCGCTGTCCACGCGCGCGTGCCCGACCAGGCGCAGGGACTGCCGTACGAACACCACGAGCAGTGCGAGGTTCCCGGCCGTCGCCAGGGTGCGCAGCGTCGCCGTGTCGAGGAAGGTCAGCGGCGTGAACAGCAAGGCCGCGAACGGCGGGTAGGTGGCGGGCAGCCGGGCGGCTGTCGCCCGCAGCGTGTACAGGTCGCCTCCCGTGCGTACGGTCGCGCCCTCGGCCCGGTACACCATCAGGTCGATCATCGAGACGTGCGCGGCACGTTGAGCCATCCAGAACGCGGCGAAGGAGACCAGGCAGGCGCCCACGGCGACCGGCGCTCGGCGGCGGACTGCGGAGGGCGCGATCGCGGTCACGAAGTACGACATTAGCGGCCGTACCGGTCCGGGTCGGAAACGATTTGGTGCTCCGTGAGGTCGACCGGTAATGTTGGCGTCGCCGCCGGGGAAACCGGGCGCCGCAGTCAAGATGCGGCTCCGCCTCGTGGCCGCAAGGGGCTATAGCTCAGTTGGTAGAGCGCCTGCATGGCATGCAGGAGGTCAGGAGTTCAATTCTCCTTAGCTCCACAGCAGATCCCGCCGGATCGGTTCGATCCGGCGGGATCTTTTTTGTGCGGTGCGCAGCTGTGCGAACGAGGGGCCGTCCGGTGTGGGCGGCCCCTCTACGCGTGCGTGCCCTGCTTCAGCGACCCAGCGCCCGCCTGCCGCGGCCCTGGGAGAGGACCGGCAGGTTGCGGGACGACTCCTGCGCGCGGGTGTCCTCTTCCAGGCGCAGGGCGAGGGCCGGGCAACGGCGCACCGCGCGCAGGGCCTTGGCCTCGGCGTAGCGAGGCACCTTCGCCTGGGCGACGGTGGGGAAGCCGTCGGCGCCCAGTTGGAAGACCTCCGGGAGGATGTCCGCGCACAGGCCGTGCCCGCGGCACAGCGTCCAGTCGACGTAGATCTTCTGGCGGCTGGGGCCGTTCTCCTCGGACTCGGCGCCGCCCGGGATGCCCGACGGAGCCCTGCCGCCCTCGAAGAGCGGCAGAACGCCCTCCACGGGCCGTCCGCAGCCGTTGCCGAGGACATGCGCCGCGAGGTCGTCCGTGAACGCCTTGATGGTCGACTCCAGGAACATCGCGGAGCCGTCGGGGTGCGAACACGCGCCGCGCCGCTTCACGTTCTTGGCGACCTGCTTGAGCGCCTCCAGGGCGGCCGGGCCACCGCCGTTGAGAATGTCCTCCAGGCCGCGCGCGGCGGCCGGCAGACCGAGGTAGCAGGGGCCGCACTGGCCCGCGCTCTCCTCGGCCAGCCACTGGGCCACCCGCAGCGACTCGCCCAGCGGGCAGGTCTCCTGAGTGATCGGCAGGATCGCGCCGGCGCCGAGCGCGCCGCCCACCGCGTCCAGGGAGTTGCGCGAGACGATCGTCTCGTTGACCGTCGCCGCGTCGATCCACTTGCCGTGGTAGCCGCCGGTCAGCACGCCCTGCGGGACCGGCGGGGCGCCGGCGAGCTGGAGGACGTACCGCAGCGGCACTCCCGTGGGGACCTCGATGACCATCGGGCGGGCGACCGCGCCGGAGACCGTGAGCATGACGGTGCCCGGCTCGTCGTACAGGCCGGTGTTGCCGTAGCGCTCCGGGCCGATGCGGGCGGCGATGGCCAGCTGGGCGAACGTCTCGGCGTTGGACAGCAGGGTGGGGGCGCCGCCGACGCCGTTCTGTGAGGCGCTGACCTTGCGGCCGGCCGGGATCGCCGGGCCGCCGTCGATGGAGCGGATCACGGAGGCGGCGGCGCCGGTGACCATGCGCACCGGGTTGCGCTGGACGAACGCGCGTAGCGCGGACCGACGGCTGTTGCTGAGTCCGCGTTCGGAGAGGGCGGCCTCCATGGAGCGCTGGGTGGACTCCCGGGTCACAGCAATCACGAGCGTGCGGGCACCCAGGGCCTCGGCGCACAGCAGCGCCCCGTCCAGGATGAGATGGGGGGCACGGTTGATCATCACCGTGTCCTTGCGGCAGGCCGGTTCGTCCTCACTGCCGTTGACCACGACGACCGGCCGTACGCCACGCTTGATCGCGGACTCGGCGACCGCGCGCAGCTTCTTGTGGAAGGGGAAGCCCGCGCCGCCGCGGCCCTTCAGGTTGATGTTCTCGGCGAGCTTCGCGAGTTGCTCGCCGCCCATCGGTTCGAGCGGCCCGTGCACCTTCAGGTGCATGGGCAGATCAAGTCTTTCGACAAGGTCGAAGCCCGACGTGAGCTGCGGAAGACCGACTACGCGGACTTCTGGTACGTCGGGCAGGGCCTCGTTCACTTAAAGCCTCCGGAAGGCGTGTTCCAAGGTTCGCCCGAACCCGGTGCGTCGAAGTCGTAGGAGGCACCGGGGAAAGTTTCAGTGGCGGGACCGCTGTTGTTGTACGTGTCGTTCTGGTTGTACGTACCGAAGACGGCGTTTGTCTCAGCGGTGTCGTACACATCACTCGAACCGTAGCCCGAAGCCCCCGAGTCATAGTTCGGGGTGCCCGAATTGTCGTAGATGGGGATGTTGTATCCGGTGTCGTTGAGCGGGTCGTAGGCCGACGGGGGCGCCTCGCCGACCGGCGGTGGGGACGGGATCGGCCAACTGCCCGAGGTGCTGCCGCCGCCGTCCACGCGCGGGATCGCCTCCGTCGGCTGCATGTCCAGGGGCAGGTCCATGCGTGCGGTCCGGTCGGACGCATAGGGCTGCTGCTGCCCGCCGGAGCGGGGTGACACGGCGCGGTAGGCGGCGGCGAATCCGCCGGTGGTCTCCGCTGCCGAGGGGGCTTGGGAGGGCATGCCGGGCAGGCGGCCCGGGCGCTCGTCGCGCGCCGGGCGCCGGCTCTCGTAGCCCGGCAGCGAGGAGCTGGACGCCGCCCTGGCGCGGCTCTCCTCCAGGCCCTCGCGGCCCGCGGGCTCGTTGCCGATGATCTGGGCGAGCCGGTCGGCGACCTTGCGCTTGAAGGGGCGCGGTGCCGCGCGCAGGGCCAGTGCCGCGGCGACGGCGACCACACACAGCTCGTAACACACCATGAAGAACGTCGCCGCCGGGCGGCCGGCGAACAGTCCGTGGAGCAGGGCCGCGCACCAGGCCGGGTAGGCCAGCATGTGCATCATCCGCCAGCGCGCCGCGACGGGCGCCGGGGACGCGAAGCGGTTGCGCAGCGCGCCGGTGACGCCGACGAAGATCATGAGCATGGCGGCCAGGGTGCCCAGGCCGATGAGGAAGGCGCTGCCCGGGATCTCGCTGCCGCCGGCGAACACCAGGCCGAAGGGGATCAGCGCGGCGATCGGGCTGGCGTGCTCCAGTGCCAGCTTCACACCGATGTGCACCAGGAGGAACGCGATCGACGCCACAGCGGTCACTCGGTGGATGGCCTGCGCGATGAGCCGCTGCCGGGTGTTCAGGATCATCCGGTCCTGGGCGACGAGCCCCCAGATCACCGAGCAGGTGAGACAGACGAGGGACAGCACGCCGGCGCCGAAGTTGAGGAACTCCAAGAAGGCGTCGTCCATCACACTGTCGTTTGGATCCGTCGTCACGGCATGCCTCCCGAAAACGCGATGAGGGGTATGGGTGACCGAGTGTGAGCGACCGACGCCCCCCGGGCCGGGCGATCCGGCCTGAGGGGCGGGCTGCTGTGGGGACGAGGGTTCATGGGGGCAACTCCGAACGGTTCGGGAAGGCGGTCCCGCTGCCGCACTCTAAGTGGCTCCATACCGGGGAGTACGGCGTTTGAGTTATTGCGTTGTTATCTACGGGCTGCGCGGGGCGTGTGTTGTCCCTTAGCGACTGTTACGCCAGGTAACAGTTGAGCGTTATTCAACTTTTCGAGGTCTTCACAACTCTCAGGTACGGAATCGGGGGCGCGGTTGTTCATGCGTGAGCCCCCTCGTGAGCCCCGTCATGCGCCCCGCGGAAGTCCGTCGCGACCCGCTCGGGCGCTGCGGTACCCTGACGCCATGCGTGCCGTACGCCTTCTGCTTAGCGGGCCGCGCTGATCAGTCCCGACCACCGGGCGAATCGGATGGTCGGAATCGGCGCGGCGTCCCCTCCTGTGCGAGGGGATTTTTCGTTTCCGGAGAACTGCAGCCGCTTGCAGAGACGATCGATGGAGCTTTGAGGATCATGAGCGAGACGAACTCCGCTGCCACCGCCGAGGTGGCCGCGCCGCACCGCTACACGGCCGCCATGGCGGCCGAGATCGAGGCACGCTGGCAGGACTTCTGGGACGTCGAGGGCACATACGCGGCGCCGAACCCCAAGGGTGACCTGGCGGGCGACCCCGAGCTGGTCGCCAAGCCCAAGAAGTTCATCATGGACATGTTCCCGTACCCCTCCGGAGCGGGCCTGCACGTCGGTCACCCGCTGGGCTACATCGCCACCGACGTCTTCGCGCGCTTCCAGCGCATGACCGGTCACAACGTCCTGCACACACTGGGCTTCGACGCCTTCGGCCTGCCCGCCGAGCAGTACGCCGTGCAGACCGGCACGCACCCGCGCGTGTCGACCGAGGCCAACATCAAGAACATGCAGAGCCAGCTGCGCCGGCTGGGTCTGGGCCACGACAAGCGCCGGTCGTTCGCCACGATCGACCCGGACTACTACAAGTGGACCCAGTGGATCTTCCTGCAGATCTTCAACTCCTGGTACGACGGTGAGGCGAAGAAGGCCCGTCCGATCTCGGAGCTGGTCGCCGAGTTCGAGTCCGGTGAGCGTGCGGTACCGGCCGCTGACGGCGGCACGCGTGCGTGGAGCGAGCTGAGCGTCGCCGAGCGCGCGGACATCCTGGGCGAGTACCGGCTGGCGTACGCCTCTGACGCGCCGGTCAACTGGTGTCCCGGCCTGGGCACCGTGCTGGCCAACGAGGAGGTCACCGCCGAAGGCCGCTCCGAGCGCGGCAACTTCCCGGTCTTCAAGGCCAAGCTGCGCCAGTGGAACATGCGGATCACCGCCTACGCCGACCGGCTGCTGGACGACCTGGACGAGCTGGACTGGCCCGAGGCCATCAAGCTGCAGCAGCGCAACTGGATCGGCCGTTCCGAGGGTGCCCGCGTCGACTTTCCCGTGGACGGCGAGCGCATCACTGTTTTCACCACGCGCCCCGACACCCTGTTCGGCGCCAGCTACATGGTGCTGGCGCCCGAGCACCCGCTGGTCGAGAAGTTCACCCCGGACGCCTGGCCCGAGGGCACCCACGACGTCTGGACCGGCGGTCACGCGACCCCGGCCGAGGCCGTCGCCGCCTACCGCGCGCAGGCCGCCTCCAAGTCCGACGTCGAGCGGCAGGCCGAGGCCAAGGACAAGACCGGCGTCTTCATCGGCTCGTACGCGACCAACCCGGTCAACGGCGAGCAGGTCCCCGTCTTCATCGCCGACTACGTCCTGATGGGCTACGGCACCGGCGCGATCATGGCCGTTCCTGCAGGTGACCAGCGCGACTTCGAGTTCGCGCGCGCCTTCGAGCTGCCGATCGTCTGCATCGTCGAGCCGACGGACGGGCGGGGTACGGACACCTCGACGTGGGAGGACGCCTTCACGTCGTACGACGCGAAGATCATCAACTCCTCCAACGGGGACATCTCCCTGGACGGCCTGGGCGTCGCCGAGGCCAAGGAGCGCATCACCGAGTGGCTGGAGCGGTCCGGTGTCGGCGAGGGCACCGTCAACTTCCGGCTGCGCGACTGGCTGTTCAGCCGCCAGCGCTACTGGGGCGAGCCCTTCCCCATCGTCTACGACGAGGACGGCATCGCCCACGCGCTGCCCGAGTCGATGCTGCCGCTGGAGCTGCCCGAGGTCGAGGACTACTCGCCGCGCACCTTCGACCCGGACGACGCCGACACCCAGCCCGAGACGCCGCTGTCGCGCAACGAGGACTGGGTCAACGTCACGCTGGACCTGGGCGACGGTCCGAAGCGGTACCGGCGTGAGACCAACACCATGCCCAACTGGGCCGGTTCCTGCTGGTACGAACTGCGCTACCTGGACCCGCACAACAGCGAGAAGCTGGTCGACCCCGAGATCGAGCAGTACTGGATGGGTCCGCGTGAGGGCCAGCCGCACGGCGGCGTCGACCTGTACGTCGGCGGCGCGGAGCACGCCGTGCTGCACCTGCTGTACGCGCGCTTCTGGTCCAAGGTCCTGTTCGACCTGGGACATGTCTCCTCCGCGGAGCCGTTCCACAAGCTGTTCAACCAGGGCATGATCCAGGCCTACGTGTACCGCGACAGCCGCGGCATCGCGGTGCCGGCCGCCGAGGTGGAGGAGCGCGACGGCGCGTACTACTACCAGGGCGAGAAGGTCTCCCGGCTGCTGGGCAAGATGGGCAAGTCCCTGAAGAACGCCGTCACTCCGGACGAGATCTGCGCCGAGTACGGCGCCGACACGCTGCGTCTGTACGAGATGGCGATGGGCCCGCTGGACGTGTCCCGGCCGTGGGACACGCGCGCGGTGGTCGGCCAGTTCCGGCTGCTGCAGCGGCTGTGGCGCAACGTCGTCGACGAGACGACCGGTGCCGTGACGGTGGTGGACGCCGATCCCGACGAGGACACGCTGCGTGCGCTGCACAAGGCGATCGACGGGGTGCGTGGGGACCTGGAGGGCATGCGGTTCAACACCGCGATCGCCAAGGTCACCGAGCTGAACAACCATCTGACCAAGGCGGGCGGCCCTCTGACGCGCTCCGTCGCCGAGGCGCTGGTGCTGATGGCCGCGCCGCTGGCCCCGCACATCGCCGAGGAGCTGTGGCGCAGGCTGGGGCACACCGACTCGGTGGTGCACCGGGACTTCCCGGTCGCCGATCCGGCGTATGTCGTCGACGAGACCGTGACCTGTGTCGTGCAGATCAAGGGCAAGGTCAAGGCCCGCCTGGAGGTCTCGCCCACGATCTCCGACGAGGAGCTGGAGAAGGTGGCGCTGTCCGACGAGAAGGTCGTGGCGGCGCTGGACGGCGCCGGGATCCGCAAGGTGATCGTGCGGGCGCCGAAGCTGGTGAACATCGTTCCGGCGTAGGCGTAGGCGCGAGCGACCGGCGAATCGGAGGTTCGGCCGGGGCTGACGTCCGCTCGGGGTGATCCCCTACGGGCAGGTTCGGGGTTCTTCTGGAACTCCGGGCCTGCCTGCTGCGTTTACCGTTGAGGAGTGACGCGGTGTGTGCCGCGACCGGTCGGAGGAGGAGCTCGTGGAAGCAGTGATCGCAGTCGTCGCACTGCTATTCGTGCTCTTCGTCGTGCTGGGCGTGTACGCCACGGTGAAGGTGGTCGGGGCCGCCAAGCGCCGCGTCGACGAGACCATCACCCATGCCCGGCGCACGGTCGAGGACGGCACCCTGCGGGCCAAGTCCTTCGCCCAGCCGGGCGCGGCCGGCGAGCTCGCCCAGCTGCGGCTGAAGCTGCGCACCTCCATGCGGGCCACCCAGGACGCGCTGCACGCGGGCGTGAGCGAGGACGAGTCGCTCAAGGAGTCCCTCGGACTCTTCCAACGCCTCAGCGCGCACGGGCACGAACTGGACGCCGAAATGCGGCGCCTGGAGTCCGAACCGGACCGCGCGACCCTTGCCGAGCGGCTGCCCGACCTTCGCGAGCGCACGGAGCGCGTCGTCAAGTCGGCGGACGCGCTGCGGTGGGCGGCCCGCGACCGGGCCCGCCGCTTCGCCGCCGACGACATGGACACCCTCAGCGCGCAGATCGACCTGGAGGCGGGGGCCCTGCGGCACTGGCAGACGACGGAGTCCCCGTCCTCGTCCTCCTCCTCTTCTGCCTCCTCGACCCCGCCGTCGGAACGTCCGTCGTCCACGCCGCCCCCGTGGCCGGAGGCCCCGGCCGCCGAGACCGCCGCGACGGCCGAGCAGACCTGGCCGGACACACCTCAGTCGCAGCGGGCCGAGGAGCCGACCCGGCCCGCCATCAGCCCGGCAGCCCCGCGCCCGACGTACCCGTGGCAGAAGAAACCCCGTCCCGAGAGCACGACTTGAGCCCGGTCGTGCTCGCGCTGATCGGTCAAGGCAGTCCCAGGTGAGCGGGGTCGGACTGCCGCCCGGGCGCTACGCCAGGTAACCTCCAGCTCATGTCCCGCCATGTCGCGATCGTCACTGATTCAACGGCCTACCTGCCGCAGCGGACGATGGAGCGCCACGGCATCACCGCGGTGCCCCTGACCGTGGTCGTCGGCGGCCAGGCGTTGGACGAGGGCACCGAGATCTCGACCCGATCCCTGGCTCAGGCGTTGCAGAAGCGACGCCCTGTCACCACCTCGCGCCCCAGCCCCGAGGTCTTCGCGGCGCACTACCGCAAGGTCGCCGAGTCCGGCGCCACCGGCATCGTCTCCCTGCACCTGTCCGCCGAGCTCTCCGGCACCTACGACGCGGCAGTTCTCGCGGCGCGCGAGGCGCCGGTGCCGGTGCGGGTGGTGGACACCGGGATGGTCGCCATGGCGCTGGGCTTCTGCGCGCTCGCGGCGGCCGAGGTGGCGGAGGCGGGTGGCACGGTGGACGAGGCCGTCACCGCCGCGGAGAAGCGGGCCGGCGCCACGGCCGCCTACTTCTACGTCGACACCCTCGACTACCTGCGCCGGGGCGGCCGCATCGGCGCCGCCCAGGCGCTGTTGGGCTCCGCGCTCGCGGTGAAGCCGCTGCTGCAGTTGGAAGGCGGCAGGATCGGCCCGCTGGAGAAGGTACGGACGGCTTCCAAGGCGATCGCCCGCCTCGAGGAGATCGCGGCCGACCGGGCGGGCAGCGCGCAGATCGACATCGCGGTCCACCACCTCTCCGCCCCCGAACGGGCGTCGGCACTGGCGGATCGTTTGCGGGTCAGGGTGCCGGGGCTGGCCGATCTGCATGTGAGCGAGGTCGGGGCGGTTATCGGGGCGCATACGGGGCCTGGACTGTTGGGGGTTGTGGTTTCGCCTCGCTGAGGGCCCTCTTGGCGGGTGAGTCACTCGTGTGGGTGGCGGAGATATCCACAACTTGCGGGTAATCCCCTGGAATTGAGCAAGATCATCGCGAGTGTGCCGAGGTGTCCGATCCTCGTCGCATGGCACTTCGATCACGTACACGCACCACGGCGGCCACCAGCGGCCCGGGCCGAGGCCCTCACTCCGACGTCCGCGCCCGCCGACGGCGACACATGCATGCACCGGGGCGGGCACGGCCGCGCCGTGCGTCCGCGCGAGCGGAGGAGCTGCGGCGCCGGGCGGAGGTGATTTTCGCCGAACGGGCCGGTGAGTGGGGGGAGTCGGGGGCAGGGCCGCCGACGGGTCGGGATGCGTATGAGGGGACCGCTTGGCGTGCGGGTCCTGGCCCTGGGGAGCCGGGTGCGGACCTGGAGGGTGCTCCGCGGGTTGCGGGGGCGACGCGGGCGGATGTCCCTGGAACAGTCGGGCTGCCGGGGTCCGGTGGCCCGCGCGCTGATGGGCCGTGCGGCTCGGAGGTCCCGTGGGCCGATGGGCTGCTGCACTCCGATGTCCCGTGTGCCGGTGGGCTGCTGGGCTCCCCCGATGTCCCGCGCGGGAATGGGGTGCTGGGCGCGGACGTGCCGAATTCCGGTGCGGGTGAGGGAGCTGGTGACGCGGGTGCCGTCGTGGATGACGGGGCTGATGATGCCCGTGCTGGTGCTGGTGCTGGTGCTGGTGCTGGTGGCGGGCAGTGGCGGGCGCGGGCCGGGCTGGCTTTGCGGGAGCGGATGCCGGTGTGGTTGCAGACGAGGTGTGGGCTGGAGCCGCGGAGCGTGGTCGCGCTCACCGTGGTGCTCGTGCTCGCCGCAGGGTTCGCCGTACAGCACTTCTGGTCCGGGCGGACGCAGTCCGTGCGGGCGCCGGAGGTGGTGCGGGCGGCGGCCTCGTACGGGGGAGACCCGCGGGGTGGACAGCAGCAGGGAGGGCAGCAACAGGGCGGGATGAGCGGGTCGAGTACGTCATCGGCTGTCGGTGCGTCCGGCGCCGAGGCCACGGCGGCGGCCGAGATCGTCGTGGACGTCAGTGGAAAGGTGCGCGAACCGGGCATCCACCGCCTGCCCGCGGGCTCGCGGGTCGTCGACGCCCTGCGCGCGGCCGGTGGGGTGCGTCCGGGCACGAAGACCGACAGCCTCAACCGGGCTCGCTTCCTGGTGGACGGTGAGCAGGTGATCGTCGGGGGTCCGGTCGCCGCGTCCGGGGCCGCTCCCGGCGCGGGTGCGGGCACGGTCACGGGCGGTGCGGCGGGCGCGGGGGCGGCACCCAGCGCTCCGGTCGCCCTCAACACCGCCACTGTGGACCAGCTCGACACCCTCCCGGGCGTCGGCCCGGTCCTGGCCCAGCACATCATCGACTACCGCACCCAGCACGGCGGCTTCCGCTCGGTGGACGAGTTGCGCGAGGTCAACGGCATCGGCGACCGCCGTTTCGCCGATCTACGGAACCTCGTGCGGCCATGACCCACGATGTCCGTACAGCCGACCCCGCGCGCTCTCGCGCCGCCGTCCACGCCGCGTCCGGCAGCCGGCTCGGCGCCTCCCACCCCCGTCAGGAAGGACCGACGGACCTCCGACTCGTCCCACCCGCGCTCGCAGCCTGGGCGACGGCGGCACTGATGCTGGGCATCCCTGAGGGGTGGGCGGTCGGGGCGGCGGTTGTCTGTCTGTTTGCGGCAGGCGCGCTGCTGGTGGTGCGGCGAGGGAGGGGCGGCCGGGTCACCGGCGGCAGGGGCGTGGGAGGTTGGCTTACCGATGGCAGGGTTGTTGGAGACCGGCCTGCTGGTGGCAGGGGCGTTGAAAGCGGGCTTTCCGATGGCGGTGGCGCTGGCCGTGCGGCCACGCCAGGGCCTCTGACCGCGCCCGAGCGTCCGATTGCGCCCGTGCGTCCAAGCGCGCCCGAGCGTCTGACCGCGGCCGAGCGTCCGAGCGAGGACGACCCTCCGATCGAGCCCGGGCGTCACGCCAGGCGTCCTGGGCGTCCGACAGGCCCCCAGCACCGGCCCGGCACCGGTCCGGATTCCCCGGCCGGACAGGCCACCCGGCCGCGCAGGCCGAGCCTCACTACCGTGCGCATCAGTCGGCCGCGAAGCTCGGTCGCCGCCGTGCTGCTCTGTGTCGCCGCGGCGGCCGTGTCCGCCGGGCTGCACGGGGCCGACCTGCGACGTGGGCCGGTGCCCGAGCTGGCGCAGGAGTACGCGACCGTGACCGCCGAGGTCGAGGTCACTTCCGACCCCCGGCTCACCCGACCTCGGGTCAGAGGGAATCACATGGCGCCGACGTCCGTGCTGATCAACGCCGATGTACGACGCGTCGAGGACGGTGACGGCACGGCGATGGTGACGCGGGCGCCGGTGCTGATGATCGTCGACACGGGGTGGGGTACGTCCGGTGACGTCAAACGGGCGTCGCAGTCCTCCGGCACCCGGCGTTCGCCCTGGCTGGAGCTGCTCCCCTCCACCCGGCTGCGGGTGACCGCACGGTTTGCGCCCGCCCTCGGGGACGGGGGACGGGTCGCGGCCGTGCTGCGGGTACGGAACCCCGCGGTGCCGGAGGTCGTGGGGGAGCCGTCGGGGGTGCAGCGGCTGGCGGGGCGGCTGCGGGCCGGGCTGCGGGAGGCGACCGAGGAACTGCCGGCGGATGCGCGGGCGCTGCTGCCGGGGCTGGTCGTGGGGGACACCTCGCGGATCACCCCGGAGCTGGACGAGGCGTTCAAGGAGACCGACCTCGCGCACACGCTCGCCGTCTCCGGCAGCAACCTCACGATCATCCTTGCGCTGCTCATCGGCCCGCCGGGTCTGGCTCAGCTCGCCGAGCGCCGTGGCCTCGCGCCACGCCTCGGCATCTCCCTGCGGACGACCGCGCTGCTCGCAGGGGCGCTCACCCTCGCGTTCGTCGTCGTGTGCCGACCGGACCCGAGCGTGTTGCGGGCCGCCGCCTGCGGAGCCGTCGCGCTGCTCGCCCTGGCGACCGGACGCCGCAGAACTCTGATTCCGGCGCTGGCGACGGCCGTACTGCTGCTGGTGCTGTACGACCCGTGGCTGGCCCGCAGTTACGGCTTCCTGCTCTCCGTCCTGGCCACGGGTGCCCTGCTCACCCTCGCGCCCCGCTGGAGCGCGGCGTTGCGACGGCGCGGGGTGCCGCCGCGGTTGGCCGAGGCGCTGGCGGCCGCGGCGGCAGCGCAGGCGTTGTGCGCGCCGGTCGTGGCGGTGCTGTCGGCTCGGGTGAGCCTGGTGGCGGTGCCGTGCAATCTGCTTGCGGAGTTCGCGATCGCACCGGCGACGGTGCTGGGCTTCGCCGCCCTGGCGACGGCGCCGTTGGTGATGCCGGTGGCCAAGGTGCTGGCCTGGTGCGCGGGTTGGCCGGCCGGCTGGATCGCGGACGTCGCTCGGACGGGCGCCGCGCTGCCCGGCGCGGGCGTGGACTGGCCCGGCAGCTGGACCGGGGCGGCGCTGCTCGCCCTCGCCACGGTGGTCGCCCTGCTTGCCGGTCGCCGGCTGCTGCGGCACCCCTGGTGGTGCGGTGTCTGCGGGGCACTCCTCCTGCTGGTGGTGGTGCAGCCGCCGCCGCTGACCAGGGTGGTCACGGGGTGGCCGCCGCCCGGGTGGCGGTTCGCGATATGCGATGTGGGGCAGGGCGACGCGACTGTGCTCGCGGCGGGTGACGGGACGGGCGTGGTCGTGGACGCCGGCCCCGATCCGACGCTGGTCGACCGGTGCCTGCGCACGCTCGGCATCACCCGGATTCCGCTTGTCGTGCTCACGCACTTCCATGCCGACCATGTGGCGGGCCTGCCCGGCGTCCTGCGTGGTCGCGCCGTGGGTGCGATCGAGACGACGGGGCACGAAGCGCCCGTGGACCAGGTGGAGTTCGTGCGCAGGGAGGCGGCCGCCCGACGCATCCCCGTGACGCGGGCCGCCGCCGGGGAGGAGCGGCGTACCGGCGACTTGAGCTGGCAGGTGGTCTGGCCGCCGCCCACTCACCCGGCACACCCGGCAATGGCCCCGGAGAGTCCGAACGACGCCAGTGTCACTCTGCTCGTCCGCTCGGCCGGGCTGCGGCTCCTGCTGCTCGGGGATCTCGAACCCCCGGCCCAGCGGGCGCTGTTGAGATCGCCGGCTGGGGCGCTGCTGGGTGGCGTGGACGTGCTCAAGGTGGCCCATCACGGCTCGGCGTACCAGGACCCGGAGCTCATACGCCGGGCGGCGCCCCGACTGGCGTTGATCAGCTGTGGTGAGGACAACCCGTATGGGCATCCGGCTCCCAGCACCCTCGCGGGGCTGCGGGCGCAGGGAGCCGTGGTGCTGCGGACGGACGAGGACGGGGCGCTGGCGGTCGCCGGTACGGGCGCGGAGCTGCGGGTGGCGGGAGACTGAGGGCATGGATTCCGTTGAGGTTGATGCGTATCTCCGCCGACTGGGGGTCGAGCACCCCGCCTGGCCCACCGTGGACGTGCTGCGCGAGCTGCATCTGCGCCATCTGCAGACCGTGCCCTTCGAGAACCTCTCGATCCACCTGGGCGAAGAGATCGTTCTGGAGGAGAAGCGACTGCTGGACAAGGTGGTGGGGGCACGACGGGGTGGGTTCTGCTACGAACTGAACGGGGCCTTCGGGGTGTTGCTCGGCGCGCTGGGTTTCGATGTGACGCTGCTCGCGGGGCGGGTCCATGTGAAGGAGGACGAGGTCGGGATTCCCTACGACCACATGGCGCTGAAGGTGCGGACGGTGGACGGTGGCACGTGGCTGGCGGACGTCGGGTTCGGGGCGCACAGCCACTATCCGCTCGCGTTCGATACACGGGGGGAGCAGGTGGACCCGGCGGGTGTGTTCCGGATCGTCGAGGCGGGGCCGGACGCGGCGGGGGTGCGCGGCGGGCACGACGCGGAGGAGGCGGCGGACCTGGAGGTCGCCATGGACGGCAGGGCGGAGTACCGGCTGGAGCGGCGGCCGCGGGCGCTCGCCGATTTCGTGGCCGGGGCGTGGTGGCACAGCACCTCGCCGGGCTCGCACTTCACGCAGTCGCTGGTGTGTTCGCGGGTGACGAAGGAGGGCGGGCGGATCACCCTCAGCGGCCGCACGTTCAAGGCGACGGCGGCCGACGGGACACGTGAGGAGCGGCAACTGGGGACGGACGAGGAGGTGCTGGGGGTGTACCGGGAGCGGTTCGGGATCGAACTGGACCGGGTGCCGACGGTACGCAAGCCCAACCGGGACGGCTGATCCGGCAGGAGGCTCGGGGCTGGGCGGGTGCGCGGACCCGGCGCACAGTCGTGTCCCTTCGGTGCCCGAGAATTGCTCCGTGAGCGATGTGAGACATGTGCTGGTGCTGCCCGATCGTGACGCGGCGGAGGAGGTCGCGGGCGCGCTCGGGGAGCGGTTCGGGACCGACGAGGAGCCGCGGCTTGTGCGCGATGCGCTGGCCGGGGAGGACGATGCCGAGGACGCGCAGTGGCTGGTGGTGCTGCGGGACGAGGCGGGGCGGCTCGACCCGGGTGAGCTGGACGAGTTCGTGGGGGAGTGGGACGGGTGGCGGGAGGAGCCGTAGCCGGACCGGAGTGCCCGGCCTGACCGGCACCCTGTCCCCGGCCTGACGGCCACCCTGCCCCTGGGCTGACCGGCGTCCTGCCCCCGGCGTGACGGCCACGCTGCGCCTGGGGTGACCGGCGTCCTGTCCTCGGCCTGGCGGCGACCCTGCGCCTGGGCTGACCGGCGTCCTGTCCTCGGCCTGACGGCCACCCTGCCCCTGGGCTGACCGGCGTCCTGTCCTCGGCCTGGCGGCGACCCTGCGCCTGGGCTGACCGGCGTCCTGTCCTCGGCCTGGCGGCCACCTTGCCCCTGGGCTGACCGGCGTCCTGCCCTCGGCCTGGCGGCGACCCTGCGCCTGGGCTGACCGGCGTCCTGCCCTCGGCCTGGCGGCCACCCTGCCCCCGGGCTGACCGGCATCCGGCCTCCGGCCTGGCGGCCACCTTGCCCCCGGGCTGACCGGCGCCCTGCCTCCGGCCCCTGACGGCATCCTGTCCCCGGCCTCCCGGCCTCCCGGCCTCCCGGCCTCCCGGCCTCCCCGCCCCCCTCTGACCGCCCCCCCCGCCCCCGACAGTCCCGTCGGCGTCCACTGTCAGTGGCCCGTGCCATCCTTGTCGCGATGGCCAGGAAATCTGCGAATGACGACCTTCTCTCCCCCGTGACGCTCGCCGTGGGCCAGGAGGAGCTGCTGCTCGACCGGGCTGTGCGGGAGGTGGTGGTTGCCGCCCGGGCCGCTGATGCCGATACGGATGTGCGGGATCTGTCTCCGGAGCAGTTGCAGCCGGGCACGTTGGCCGAGTTGACCAGTCCGTCGCTGTTCGCGGAGCGCAAGGTCGTGGTCGTGCGCAATGCGCAGGACCTGTCGGCCGACACGATCAAGGACGTGACGGCGTATCTGGGCGCGCCGGCCGAGGAGATCACCCTCGTGCTGCTGCACGCCGGGCAGGCGAAGGGCAAGAAGCTGCTCGACGCCGCGCGCAAGGCGGGGGCGCGGGAAGTGGCCTGCCCGAAGATGACCAAGCCGGCGGACCGGCTGGCGTTCGTCAGGCAGGAGTTCCGGGCGACCGGGCGGTCCGCGACGCCGGAGGCCTGTCAGGCGCTCGTCGACGCGATCGGCAGTGATCTGCGGGAGCTGGCGTCCGCGGTGAGTCAGCTGGTCGCCGATGTCGAGGGGACCATCGACGAGGCGGTGGTCGGGCGGTACTACACCGGCCGCGCCGAGGCGTCGAGCTTCACCGTCGCCGACCGGGCGGTCGAGGGACGGGCCGCGGAGGCGCTGGAGGCGCTGCGCTGGTCGCTGGCGACAGGCGTGGCGCCCGTCCTGATCACCAGTGCGCTCGCGCAGGGCGTCAGAGCCATCGGAAAGCTGTCCTCGGCCCGGGGCGGCCGTCCCGCCGACCTGGCACGTGAGCTCGGCATGCCGCCCTGGAAGATCGACCGCGTGCGCCAGCAGATGCGGGGGTGGACGCCCGACGGAGTCGCGCTGGCGTTGCGCGCGGTGGCCGAGGCGGACGCCGGTGTGAAGGGCGGCGGGGACGACCCGGAGTACGCCTTGGAGAAGGCGGTCGTGACGATCGCGCGGGCGGCGCGGTCCCGGGGGCGTGGCTAGCGCGAGAAGAGGAGAATCGGGCGTATCAGCCGTATATCGCCGGATCGGAAAGGTGGCGACCGTCATGGCTGAACACCCGCACACTGCTCTCGTCCGCAAGGGCTACGAAGCCTTCCAGCGCGGAGACATGGACACGCTGCGCGGCATGATGACCGGAGACTGCACCCACCACGTGCCCGGCTCCCACCCGCTCTCGGGGGACTTCAAAGGAATCGACTCGATCCTTGACGGGTACTACGGCCGGCTCTACTCGGAGACGGGCGGGTCGTTCCAGGTCGAGCTGCGCGGCATATTCGTCGATGGCCGCGGGCACGCCATGTCCGTACATCGCTTCACCGCGGACCGGGGCGACAGGCACATCGACGAGAGCGGAGGCATCGTCTTCAGGATCGTCGGCGACAAGATGACCGATCTCGACGAGTGCGTCGAGGACATCGACAAGGCCAACGACTTCTGGAGCTGACACCGGCCGTCCATACCGAAGGCCCCGGCCACCGTCCTGGGGAAGGACGGTGGCCGGGGCCTTCGGTTCAAGCTGCTGAGCCCGTACCCGCGTGGCGAACGCAGGCCGCGTACAGGCTCGGGGTGCCGGACGGGAGCGGATGAGAGAGGGCCCGCTCGATTCCCTCCGGCGATCAAATCAAGTGTCAGCCCTTGAGAGCGCCGACCTTCGAAGCAAGCGCCGACTTCTTGTTGGCGGCCTGGTTCTTGTGGATGACGCCCTTGGAGACGGCCTTGTCGAGCTGACGCGCGGCAGCGCGCTGGTACTCGGTGGCCTTCTCGGTGTCACCCGCGGCAGCGGCCTCACGGGCCTTGCGGATCGCGGTCTTCAGGGAGGACTTGACGGCCTTGTTGCGCAGCCGGGCCTTCTCGTTGGTCTTGATCCGCTTGATCTGGGACTTGATGTTCGCCACTGATGAGCCTTTTCAGGTTCTGGCACGGGGCCCCGTAGGACCCGTACCGGTGATTTTCTGGAGTGTGCCTCGTGCTGAGAGGGCATGAGACACAGCCACCCAGGCTACCAGTGGCCCGGCCGACAGCCCAAAACGGTCGCCGGTCGCCGCCCATGGGACCATGGAACCTACGTATAGATCCGACCCGAGGCATAAGGCGCCTCAAGAGACAGGACCCTGCGTGCCCGCGACCCCTAACAATGTGCCCGAGCCGAGCCGTACCGACCCGGCACTGATCCGCAACTTCTGCATCATCGCGCACATCGACCATGGCAAGTCCACGCTCGCCGACCGGATGCTCCAGCTGACCGGTGTGGTCGAGCAGCGGCAGATGCGTGCTCAGTACCTCGACCGGATGGACATCGAGCGTGAGCGCGGTATCACGATCAAGTCCCAGGCGGTGCGGCTGCCGTGGGCTCCCACCCACGATTCCGGCAAGACGCACATCCTCAACATGATCGACACCCCGGGGCACGTCGACTTCACGTACGAGGTCTCGCGGTCGCTGGCCGCCTGTGAGGGCACCGTTCTCCTCGTCGACGCCGCCCAGGGCATCGAGGCCCAGACTCTCGCCAACCTCTACCTGGCGATGGAGAACGACCTCACGATCATCCCCGTGCTGAACAAGATCGACCTGCCGGCCGCGCAGCCCGAGAAGTTCGCCGAGGAGCTCGCCAACCTGGTCGGCTGCGAGCCGAGCGACGTGCTCAGGGTGTCCGCCAAGACGGGCCTGGGCGTCGATGCCCTGCTCGACAAGGTCGTCCGCGAGGTCCCCGCCCCGGTCGGCGTCAAGGACGCTCCGGCCCGCGCGATGATCTTCGACTCCGTCTACGACTCGTACCGCGGTGTCGTGACGTACGTCCGTGTCATCGACGGCCAGCTCAACAAGCGCGAGCGGATCCGGATGATGTCCACCGGCGCCACGCACGAGCTGCTGGAGATCGGGACGAACTCTCCGGAGATGCTGTCGGCCGACGGCCTCGGCGTCGGCGAGGTGGGCTATCTCATCACCGGTGTGAAGGACGTCCGCCAGTCCAAGGTCGGTGACACCGTCACCAGCCAGCACAAGGGCGCCGAGGAGGCGCTCGGCGGATACAAGGACCCGAAGCCGATGGTCTTCTCCGGTCTGTATCCGCTGGACGGCTCCGACTACCCGGAGCTGCGCGAGGCCCTCGACAAGCTCCAGCTCAACGACGCCGCGCTCGTCTACGAGCCGGAGACCTCCGCGGCCCTCGGCTTCGGCTTCCGCGTCGGCTTCCTGGGGCTCCTGCACCTCGATGTGATCCGCGAGCGGCTGGAGCGCGAGTTCGGGCTGGATCTCATCGCCACCGCGCCCAACGTGGTCTACCGGGTGGTCATGGAGGACGGCACCGAGCACACCGTCACCAACCCGAGCGAGTTCCCCGAGGGCAAGATCAACGAGGTGTACGAGCCGGTCGTACGCGCCACGATCCTCGCGCCGACCGAGTTCATCGGCTCGATCATGGAGCTGTGCCAGACCCGGCGCGGCACCCTCCTCGGCATGGACTACCTGTCCGAGGACCGGGTCGAGATCCGCTACACGCTTCCCCTCGCCGAGATCGTCTTCGACTTCTTCGACCAGCTGAAGTCGAAGACACGCGGGTACGCCTCGCTGGACTACGAGCCCACCGGCGAGCAGACCTCCAGCCTGGTCAAGGTCGACATCCTGCTGCACGGCGACAAGGTCGACGCCTTCTCCGCGATCACGCACAAGGACGCGGCGTACGCGTACGGCGTGCGGCTCGTGGCCAAGCTGCGCGAGCTGATCCCGCGGCAGGCCTTCGAGGTGCCGATCCAGGCCGCCATCGGCTCCCGGGTGATCGCCCGAGAGACCATCCGCGCCATCCGCAAGGACGTCCTCGCCAAGTGCTACGGCGGCGACATCTCCCGTAAGCGCAAGCTGCTGGAGAAGCAGAAGGAAGGCAAGAAGCGGATGAAGATGGTGGGTTCCGTGGAGGTTCCGCAGGAGGCCTTCATCGCCGTACTGAGCAGTGATGACAGCGCGGGTTCGGGCAAGGCCAAGAAGTAACCGCAGGTAGCACCAGGTGGCCCGGCAAATCGCCGCATCAGGGGTCCGTCGTACGAAAGCGCGACGGGCCCCTTTGCGCGCGCCGTGTGACCCTCTGGAGGAAGTGACAGGGCGCAGGCCCTTACGCAGTGGGCTGTCGGCCTTTACCCTGATCCCTGCTCGATAGTTACTCGCGAGTTAAACAACGCGAGTGGAACCAGCCGCACGTCAGCCGCACAGTCGCGGGTCCCCGGAGGATGTCGTGAGCGACACACAGACACTGATCGAGAACCGTCCGCCGAGCGTGGCGACCCTCTTCCTGGAGCGCGTGACAGCCACGCCTGACGCCGAGGCGTACCGCTATCCCGTGCCGTCGGCCGCGGGGCAGGGCGCGGACGACTGGAAGTCGCTGAGCTGGGCACAAGCCGCAGAACGGGTCTACGCCATCGCGGCCGGGCTCATCGAACTGGGCCTCCAGCCCGAGCAGCGCGTGGCCCTCGCCTCCTCGACCCGGATCGAGTGGATCCTCGCCGACCTGGGCATCATGTGCGCCGGCGCGGCCACCACCACGGTCTATCCGCAGACCAACGCAGAGGAGTCGGCGTTCATCCTCGCGGACTCCGAGAGCCGGGTCCTCATCGCCGAGGACGCGGCCCAGGTGGCCAAGGCGCTGGAGAAGCGCGCCGAGCTGCCGAACCTCACACACGTCATCGCCGTGGACGCGGAGGGCGTCGAGACCGGTGACTGGGTGCTCAGCCTCGCCGAGCTGGAGGCCCGCGGTGCGGCCCGGCTGGAGAAGGACCCCGAGCTGATCAAGCAGCGGGTCGGTGCGATCACCAAGGACCAGCTGGCCACCCTGATCTACACGTCCGGCACCACCGGCCGCCCCAAGGGCGTGCGGCTGCCGCACGACAACTGGTCGTACATGGCGAAGGCGATCGCCGCGACCGGGCTGGTCGGCGCCGAGGACGTGCAGTATCTGTGGCTGCCGCTCGCGCACGTCTTCGGCAAGGTGCTCACCTCCGGTCAGATCGAGGTCGGTCACGTCACCGCGGTCGACGGCCGCGTCGACAAGATCATCGAGAATCTGCCGGTCGTGCAGCCGACGTACATGGCGGCCGTGCCCCGCATCTTCGAGAAGGTCTACAACGGGGTCGCCGCCAAGGCCCGCGCGGGCGGCGGCGCCAAGTACAAGATCTTCCAGTGGGCCGCGGAGGTCGCCCGCGAGTACGCCAAGGTCACCCAGGACAACTTCCGGCGCACCGGCACCCACTCCGCGCCCTTCGGACTCGCCGCCAAGCACAAGGTCGCCGACACGCTCGTCTACGCCAAGATCCGCGAGGCCTTCGGCGGCAACCTGCGGGCGTGCGTGTCCGGCAGCGCCGCGCTCGCCCCGGAGATCGGCTTCTTCTTCGCCGGCGCCGGCATCCACATCCTGGAGGGCTACGGCCTCACGGAGTCCTCGGCCGCGTCCTTCGTGAACCCGGGCGAGGCCTACCGCACCGGCACGGTCGGCAAGCCGCTGCCCGGCACGGAGGTGCGCATCGCCGACGACGGGGAGATCCTGCTGCGCGGCCCCGGCATCATGGAGGGCTACCACGGGCTGCCGGAGAAGACCGCCGAGGTCCTGGAGTCCGACGGCTGGTTCCACACCGGTGACATCGGGGAGCTGTCCCCGGACGGGTACCTGCGCATCACCGACCGCAAGAAGGACCTGATCAAGACCTCGGGCGGCAAGTACATCGCGCCCGCCGAGGTCGAGGGGCAGTTCAAGGCGGTGTGCCCGTACGTCTCCAACATCCTGGTGCACGGTGCCGACCGGAACTTCTGCACGGCGCTGATCGCGCTGGACGAGGTCGCGATCGTGGCGTGGGCCGAGGAGAACGGGCTCGGCGGGAAGTCGTACGCGGAGATCGTCGCCTCGCCGGCCGCCGTCGAGATGGTCGACGGGTATGTGCGGCAGCTCAACGCAGGGCTGCAGAAGTGGCAGACGATCAAGAAGTTCCGGCTGCTGCCGCGGGATCTCGATGTGGAGCACGGGGAGATCACGCCGAGCCTGAAGCTGAAGCGGCCGGTCGTCGAGCGGGAGTACAAGGGGCTGATCGAGGAGATGTACGCGGGAACGCGGGAGGCGTAGCGCGCGACCGGAGGGGTGGCGGGGACCGTTGGCGGCTGCGGGTTCGTCGTGGCTTGTCGCGCAGTTCCCCGCGCCCCTTCAGGTCGGCCCGTTCACCCTTTTCCGACCAGCCGACGTATCTCGTGGACCCTGGCGCGTAGGTCCGTCAGGTTCAGGGGTGTGTCCTCGGAGAGCTGTTCCTCCAGTGCCGCCAACTGAGCGCTCAGCTGCTTGCTGTGGATGTGCTCGCGGCTCAGCAGACGCTCCAGCTGCCTGTTCTTGCGGTACAGGTCCAGGAACACCGTCACCTTCGCGCGTAGCACCCATGGGTCGAACGGCTTGGTCAGGTAGTCCGCCGCGCCTGTCGCATAGCCGCGGAAGGCGTAGCCCGGGTCGTCCTCGGCGCCGGTCAGGAAGATGATCGGGACGTCCTTGGTCTGGTCGAGTCGTTTGATGTTGGAGGCGGTCTCGAAGCCGTCCATGCCCGGCATGCGGACGTCGAGCAGCACCAGGGCGAAGCGTTGCCGCAGCAGCGCCTTCATCGCCTCCTCGCCCGAACGCGCGCGGACGAGCGGCTCGTTGAGGGACCCCAGTACGGCCTCCAGCGCGATCAGGTTGTCCTCCATGTCGTCGACCAGGAGGATGCCGGCACGCTCGTCGGTCGTTGCCTCAGCGCTCATGATCAAGTGGCCTCACTCGGTGATGGTCGGCGGAACCTCTTCCTCTTCGGAAGCGCTCGGTTCCGGTACTACGGTGCTGTCCGCGACCTCGGGGTCCAGGAGGTCGCAGACGACGGTCAGCAGCTGATCCACGTCCACCGGCTTCGGTACGTAGTCGTTGGCACCCCGCGCGATGGACTTCTCCCGGTCTCCGGGCATGGCCTTCGCGGTGAGCGCGACGATGGGCAGGTCCGTCCAGCGCGGGGTGCGACGGATGGCGGAGATCGTCTCGTATCCGTCCATCTCCGGCATCATGATGTCCATGAGGACGAGTTCGACGTCCGGGGTGCGTTCCAGTGTCTCGATGCCCTCGCGGCCGTTCTCCGCGTACAGGACCGGCATGCCGACCCGCCCCAGGACGTGGGTGAGCGCGAAGACGTTGCGGATGTCGTCGTCCACTATGAGCACCCGCCGGCCCGGCAGGATCTGCCCCGCCCGGCCCATCTGCCAGGCCTCCAGCTTGGTCGGCGTCGGCCAGGAATCGTCCGCGTCGTGGGCGGTCGAGAAGAACGTCTCGGCGGACAGCTGCTCCGGCACCGGCAGCGACCGGTCCTCGGGCACCGGGCCGGTGGCGGAGTGACCGGGGCTGACGACCGGGACGTACAGCGTGAAAGTGGAGCCCTTGCCCGGCTCGCTCTCGGCGACGATACGGCCGCCCAGCAGGCCGGCGATCTCACGGCTGATGGACAGGCCGAGGCCCGTGCCCCCGTACTTGCGGTTGGTCGTGCCGTCGGCCTGCTGGAACGCCTCGAAGATCACCGGGAGTTTCTCCGCGGCGATGCCGATGCCGGTGTCGGACACCGAGAACGCGATCACCTCGTCGCCCTCGAGGACGTAGTGGTGCTCAGGGTCCTTCAATCGGTTCACGCGCAGCTCGACCTTGCCCGAGGCGGTGAACTTGATGGCGTTGGAGAGGAGGTTGCGCAGGATCTGCTGGAGGCGCTGCTCGTCCGAGTACATCTCGCGCGGTACGTCCTCGCCGACCGCCACCTCGAAGGCGAGTCCCCGGTCCAGGGTGAGCGGGCGGAAGGTGGCGTGGACATAGTCCAGCAGCTTGATGAGCGGCAGCTTCTTCGGCCGTACGTCCATCCGGCCGGCCTCGATCTTCGACAGGTCCAGGATGTCGTTGATCAGCTGGAGCAGGTCCGAGCCCGAGCGGTGGATCGTCGTCGCGAACTGGACCTCCTGGTCGGAGAGATGGCCGTCCGGGTTGTCGGAGAGCAGCCTCGCCAGGATCAGCAGAGAGTTCAAAGGGGTCCGCAGCTCGTGGGACATGTTCGCCAGGAACTCCGACTTGTACTGCGACGACGTCGCCAGGAGCGCTGCTTTCTCCTCCAGCTCGGCGTTCGAGCGCTGCAGCTCGGCCTGCTGCATCTGCAGTTCGTCAGAGCGTTCCTGGAGCTGCATGGCCAGGCGCTGGGACTCGCCGAGCAGCGACTCCGTACGGGAGTTGGCGATGATCGTGTTGATCGCGACGGCGATGGTGTTCACGAACTGGTCGAAGAACGCCAGGTGCACATCGGAGAAGCGGGAGAACGACGCCAGCTCGATCACGCCGAGCAGCTTGTCCTCGAAGAGGATCGGGATGATGACGACGCTGCTGGGAGCCGCCTCGCCGAGCCCACTGTTGATCTTGATGTAGTCCGGTGGCGCCTCCTCGACCAGGATCCGCTTCTTCTCCCGGGCCGCCTGCCGGACCAGTCCGTGCACCGGGAGGCCGCCGGTCTCGATGGTCGTGCCCTGGGCCGAGCCGTATCCGGCGATGAAGGCCAGCCCCTTCGTGGGAACCGTGGTGCGCAGCGCGGCGCTCTCCTCGTCCGGGTCGGCCAGGAAGAACGCGCCGTACTGGGCGTTCACCAGCGGTGTCAGCTCGCGCAGCAGCAGGTCGGCGACCTCCATCAGGTCGCGGTGGCCCTGCATCAGGGCGGCCAGGCGGGCCAGGTTGGACTCCAGCCAGTCCTTGGCGCGGGTCGTCTCGCGCAGGTTGGCCACCATCAGGTTGATGTTGTCCTTCAGCTCGGCGACCTCGCCGCGCGTCTCGACCGTGATCGAGCGGGACATGTCGCCCTGGGCCACCGCGGAGGCGACCTCGGCGATCGCGCGGACCTGGGTGGTCAGGTTCGACGCCAGCTCGTTCACGTTCGTCGTCAGGCGCTTCCAGGTGCCGTACACACCCTCCACCCGGGCCTGGCCGCCGAGCTGGCCCTCGGAGCCCACCTCGCGGGCCACGCGGGTGACCTCGGAGGAGAAGGAGGAGAGGGTGTCGACCATCGTGTTGATGGCGGTCTTCAGCTCCAGGATCTCGCCGCGCGCGTCCACGTCGATCTTCTTGGAGAGGTCGCCGTTGGCGACGGCGGTGGTGACCTGGGCGATGTTGCGCACCTGGGAGGTGAGGTTGTCGGCCATGTAGTTGACGTTGTCGGTCAGGTCCCGCCAGACCCCGGAGACGCCCAGCACCTGGGCTCGGCCGCCGAGCCGGCCGTCGGTGCCGACCTCGCGGGCCACGCGGGTGACCTCGTCGGCGAAGGCGCGCAGCTGCTGCACCATCGTGTTGACGGTGTCCTTGAGTTCGAGGATCTCGCCGCGGGCGTCGACGGTGATCTTCTTGGACAGGTCGCCGTTGGCGACGGCGGTCGTCACCTGCGCGATGTTGCGGACCTGCGAGGTTAGGTTCAGCGCCATGAAGTTGACGTTGTCGGTGAGGTCCTTCCAGACGCCGCTGACGCCGCGTACCTGGGCCTGACCGCCGAGGTTTCCTTCGGTGCCGACCTCGCGGGCGACGCGGGTGACCTCGTCGGCGAAGGCGGAGAGCTGGTCCACCATCGTGTTGATGGTCGACTTCAGCTCCAGGATCTCGCCCTTCGCCTCCACCGTGATCTTCTTGCCCAGGTCGCCCTGGGCGACGGCGGTGGAGACGAGGGCGATGTTGCGGACCTGGGAAGTCAGGTTGTCCGCCATGAAGTTGACGTTGTCGGTGAGGTCTTTCCATACGCCGGAGACGCCGCGTACCTGGGCCCGCCCGCCGAGGTTGCCTTCCGTGCCCACCTCGCGGGCGACCCTCGTCACCTCGTCGGCGAAGGCGGAGAGCTGGTCGACCATCGTGTTGATGGTCGACTTGAGTTCGAGGATCTCGCCCTGGGCGTCGACGGTGATCTTCTGACTCAGGTCGCCGTTGGCGACGGCGGTCGTCACCTGGGCGATGTTGCGGACCTGGGAGGTCAGGTTCGACGCCATGAAGTTGACGTTGTCGGTGAGGTCCTTCCATACCCCGGAGACGCCGCGCACCTGCGCGCGTCCGCCCAGCTGCCCTTCCGTACCCACCTCGCGGGCGACCCTCGTCACCTCGTCGGCGAAGGCGGAGAGCTGGTCGACCATCGTGTTGACGGTCAGCTTGAGTTCGAGCAGCTCGCCGGTCGCCTCGACGGTGACCGTGCGGGTCAGGTCGCCGCGGGCCACCGCCGTGGTCACCAGGGCGATGTCGCGCACCTGCGCCGTCAGCCGGGACGCCATCGTGTTGACGGCCTCGGTCACGTCCCGCCAACTGCCCGACAGGCCCTGCACCTTGGCCCGCCCGCCGAGCCGGCCCTCGGTGCCGACCTCGCGGGCCACGCGAGTGACCTCACCGGTGAACAGGGAGAGCTGGTCGACCATCTTGTTCACGGCGCGGCCGAGGCGCCGCAGGTCGCCGCGTAACTGGCGGCTGCCGTCATGCAGATCGACGCGCTGGGTCAGGTCACCGCCGGCCACCGCGTCGAGCACGCGCGTCGCGTTCGCCGCCGGGGCGACGAGAGCGTCGAGCACCTGGTTGACGTCGTTGACGCGGGTCGTCCAGTCACCGGGGCCCGGGCTCGCCGAGAGCCGCTCGTCGAGCCTGCCGTGCCGGACCAACTCCCTCTTGACGCGCTGCACTTCGCGGTTGAAGTGCGTGCTCCGGTCCATGATCTGGTTGAAGACCGCCGTAAGCTCGGCCACCACTCCCTCACCGGTCTCCGGCAGCCTCCGGAAGTCGCCGTCCCTCGCCGCGGTCATCGCGGCGAGCAGCGGGCGCAGTTCCGATGCTCGAATCTGACCGTCTTTCTGTCCGTCTTCGAGCACACGCGTAGCACGGTTCTCACTCATGGCGGCCCACTTCGGTAACTCGGTGCTTATGGGCGTGGCCAGTCTGTCACTCTGTCGGCGTCGACTGAGGCGTATTCGTCCGAACCGTTCGGGGAGCTGTCCATGGGGGCCATTCCGGCGCAACGGGAGACCGTTTCCCGTGCCTCTGATGCGCCTGCGCCCGGAGGCGTGGGCGCGGAAACCCATGCCACCCTCCCCGGCAGTCCGATCTCCCCGGGCTCCGCCCGCACCCTCGTGCGCAACGCCCTGACCGAATGGGCCGCCTCCGGGCTCCCCGGCACCGAGCACCTCAGCGCCCGACTCGTCGACGACGCCGTCGTGGCCGTCAGCGAGCTGGTCACCAACGCCGTCGTGCACGCCGGCACCGATCTGGAGCTCACCTGCCGGCTGGAGGACGCCGGCGCCCTCGTCGTCGAGGTCCTGGACCACCATCCCTCGCGCGCCCCGCGCGACGGTGAGGTCGAGGCGCCGTACGAGACTCCGGAGTACGGGCGCGGCCTGCGGCTGGTGTCCCGGCTCGCCGAGTCCTGGGGCGTCACCTATCGCACCGGCTCCAAGACCGTGTGGGCGCGGCTGCCCGCCGAGGACCCCGTGGCGGCCAAGGACGACATCGAGGTGTACGCCGAGGAGCGCGCGCTGGAGCGCGGGCTGCGCGTCGCCGAGATCCTCGCCCCCGAGCCCCAGCGCGCCGAGCGGGAGACCGACTGGCTCAACCGCGGTGCTCTGTCCTTCCTCGCCGAGGCCTCCGACCTGCTCGCCGGGCAGCTCGACGAGAACCTGGTCGCCGCGCTCGCCGGCCAGCTGATCGTGCCGCGGCTCGCGGACTGGTGTGCGGTGTGGCTGGAGGACGAGGTCGCCGGGCGCTGGGGATACCCACGATCGGGCGAGGCCGGGGGAGGGGCGGGCTGGGGGGCGGACGGCGCCGCCGGGACCGGGCCGCGGCTGGCCCGCGTCTGGCACGGCTCCGAGAACCTCATCGAGGAGCTGCGCCAGGCCCTGGAGAAGGAGCCGCCGCTTCCCGCCGACGACCACCGCACCGGTCCGGTCGCCTACCCCTGGCCAGGTGAGGCGCTCGGCGCGCGCGGGATGAGCGGCACGGCGCTCGCGTACCGCCTGATCGCCGGGGGCCGCCCGCTGGGCACGCTGGTCATCGGGCGGGCCGACCTGTTGCGCTTCCCCGACGAGGTCACCGGGCTCGTCGAGGACCTCAGCCGCCGGGTGGCGCTCGCCATCGGCGCGGCCCGCCAGTACGCCCGGCAGGCCACCATCAGCCGGGTCCTGCAGCGCGGACTGCTGCCCGGTGCCGTCGCGGAGATCCCCGGCGTGGCCAGCGCGCTGGTGTACGAGCCGTGCGACAAGGGCGGTCCGAGCGGCGACTTCTACGACCTGTTCCCGGCCGGCGACGGCCGCTGGTGCTTCGCCATCGGGGACGTCCAGGGCAAGGGCCCCGAGGCGGCCGTGGTGATCGGCATCGCACGCCCCTGGCTGCGGCTCCTCGCCCGGGAGGGCTACCGGGTCGCCGACGTCCTCGACCGTCTCAACCAGCTACTCCTCGACGACGCCACGGAGGCCGCCGACGCCGCCGCGCGCGCCCTCGTCGGGCCGGTCCCGCCGGCGCCGGGCGACGGCCCGCAGACCCGCTTCCTGTCCCTCCTCTACGGCGAACTCACCCCCTTCGACGGCGGCATCCGCTGCACCCTCGCCTCCGCCGGACACCCGCTGCCGCTGCTGCTGGGCGCCGGCGGCGAGGTCCACACCGCGGCGCATCCGCAGACCCTCCTCGGGGTCGTCGAGGACGCCACGTACACCAGCGAGACCTTCGAGCTGCGCTCCGGGGACACCCTGCTGTGCGTGACCGACGGAGTGACGGAGCGGCGCAGCGGCTCCAGCCAGTTCGACGACGGCGACGGCCTCGCGACCGCGCTCGCCGGGTGCGCGGGGCTGAACGCCGAGCTGATCGCGGAGCGGATCCGCAGGCTCGTGCACGAGTTCAGCGGCCGTCCGCCGGAGGACGATCTGGCGCTGCTGGTGCTCCAGGCCGAGTAGCGGTTCTCTCGGTTCCGGCGGGCACCCGCGCGTGCTGGACAATAGAACCCATGCCTTCCGCACTCCCCGACGGCGAGCCCGTCCCCGACGACGGCACGCTCCCCGCGTCCGCCCTCGCCGGGTCCGCCGACCGCCCTCTCGGCTTCTACCTGCACGTCCCGTACTGCGCGACCCGCTGCGGCTACTGCGACTTCAACACCTACACGGCGACCGAGCTGCGCGGCACGGGCGGAGTGCTGGCGTCCCGCGACAACTACGCCGAGACCCTCGTCGACGAGATCCGCATGGCCCGCAAGGTCCTCGGCGACGACCCGCGCGAGGTCCGCACGGTCTTCGTCGGCGGCGGTACGCCCACGCTGCTGGCCGCCGACGATCTCGTACGGATGCTGGGGGCGATCCGTGACGAGTTCGGGCTGGCACCGGACGCGGAGATCACGACGGAGGCGAACCCGGAGTCGGTGGACCCGGCGTATCTGGCCACCCTGCGCGAGGGCGGCTTCAACCGGCTCTCCTTCGGCATGCAGAGCGCGAAGCAGCACGTGCTGAAGGTCCTGGACCGCACCCACACCCCGGGCCGTCCCGAGGCGTGCGTGGCGGAGGCGCGCGCGGCAGGCTTCGAGCACGTCAACCTGGACCTGATCTACGGCACACCGGGCGAGTCGGACGACGACTGGCGGGCCTCGCTGGAGGCGGCGATCGGCGCCGGCCCGGACCACGTGTCCGCCTACGCCCTGATCGTCGAGGAGGGCACCCAGCTGGCCCGCCGCATCCGCCGGGGCGAGGTCCCGATGACGGACGACGACGTCCACGCGGACCGGTACCTGATCGCGGATTCGGTGCTGTCGCAGGCGGGCTTCGACTGGTACGAGGTCTCCAACTGGGCGACCTCACAGGCGGGCCGCTGCCTGCACAACGAGCTGTACTGGCGGGGCGCCGACTGGTGGGGCGCGGGTCCGGGCGCCCACTCGCACGTGGGCGGCGTGCGCTGGTGGAACGTGAAGCATCCGGGCGCGTACGCGGCGGCACTGGCGGCGGGACGCTCGCCGGGGGCCGGGCGCGAGCTGCTGTCCGAGGAGGACAGGAGGGTCGAGCGGATCCTGCTGGAGCTGCGGCTGCTGGAGGGGGTGCCGCTGGAGCTGCTGCGGGAGCAGGGGCTCGCGGCTGCTCGGCGGGCGCTGGGGGAGGGGCTGCTTCAGGAGGGGCCGTACGGGGAAGGGCGTGCGGTGCTGACGCTTCGGGGGCGGTTGCTGGCGGATGCGGTGGTCAGGGATTTGGTGGACTGATCACTCCGGTGGGTGAATCGGACGCAGAGGCACCATTGGGCGGCGCACCGATTCGTAGGGTGCCGCTGTGAACGATCGCGCGATGATCAAGTTCTTCGAGGGGCTGGAGCCGCCTGAGGGCGTCAGGGCCGAGCTTCTGCGAGGCGAGATCGTGATGTCGCGTAACTCTGGTCTGGTGAACAACCGCAACGTCACGGAGACGGTGGACCAGATTCCCCGCAACCGTTGGTATCCGCTTCAGACCCAGTGTGTCGACATGCTCGACTTCGTCAGCGCACCCGTTCCCGATGTGGTGGTGACCGAGCGAGGCGCCGGTCCGGATCAAGGGACATACGTGCCGTCGGCGGTGGTCACGGCATTGGTGGAGGTCGTCTCCGAAACCAGCGTGGAGCGCGACTACGGGGTCAAGCGCGCGATCTATGCCGCGAGCGGCGTGCCCGCCTACCTGATCATCGACCCGATCATGGCGCACTGTGTGCTGTTCGCCGAGCCGAAGGGCAGTGGCGAGGAAGCCGAGTACCACGTGCAACGGATGAGCAAGTTCGGCTGCCCGGTCCCGATGGACTGTCTCGGTCTCGAAGTCGACACCACCGGATTCGGCACCTTCAGCAACGTCAGGCCCCACCGCTACCCGTAACGAAGTCGATCAGCTCCTCCACCCGCCCCAGCAACTCCGGCTCCAGGTCCTTGTAGGACCCCACCCGCTTCAGGATCGCCTGCCACACCGCGCCGGTGTTCTCCGACGGCCACCCCAGTGCCCGGCACACCCCCGTCTTCCAGTCCTGCCCGTGCGGGACGCGCGGCCAGGACTCGATGCCCAGGGCCGACGGCTTCACCGCCTCCCAGATGTCGATGTACGGGTGGCCCACGACCAGGGCGTGTTCGCTGGTCACCGACTCCGCGATCCGCCACTCCTTCGTGCCGGGCACCAGGTGGTCCACCAGGACCCCGAGGCGGGCGTCCGGGCCCGGGGCGAACTCGGCCACGATCGACGGCAGGTCGTCGACGCCCTCCAGGTACTCCACGACCACGCCCTCGATGCGCAGGTCGTCGCCCCAGACCTTCTCGACCAGTTCGGCGTCGTGGCGGCCCTCCACGTAGATCCGGCCGGCGCGGGCCACACGTGCGCGTGCGCCGGGGACGGCGACCGAGCCGGACGCCGTACGGCTGGGACGTGCGGGAGCGGAGGACGTCGGGCGTACGAGCGTCACGACCTTGCCCTCCAGCAGGAACCCCCGCGGCTCCAGCGGGAACACCCGGTGCTTGCCGAAGCGGTCCTCCAGCGTCACCGTGCCCGCCTCGCAGCGGATCACCGCGCCGCAGAAACCCGTGCCCGGCTCCTCCACGACCAGGCCCGGGTCCGCCGGTACCTCGGGGGCGGGCTTGGGCTTCTTCCAGGGCGGGGTCAGGTCCGGGGAGTACTGGCGCATTCGGATGACGATAGGAGAAGCGCCGCGGGTACGTCTCGCGGATCAGGGCGACACGCCGAAGCGGGCCGCCAGGGCGTCGCGCTGGCGCCGCACGAACTCCGCGTCCACCACCGCTCCGTGACCGGGCACGTACAGCGCGTCCTCGCCGCCCAGGTCCAACAGGCGGTCCAGGGCGGCCGGCCAGTGCGACGGTACGGCGTCGGGGCCCGCCTGGGGTTCGCCCGACTCCTCCACCAGGTCGCCGCAGAAGACGACCTCCCGATCGCCGGAGGCCGCGCCCGGCACCAGCACGACCAGATCGTGGGCCGTGTGGGCCGGACCGACGTTCGCGAGCAGGACCTGGCGGCCGCCCTCCAGGTCGAGGGTCCACTCGCCGCTCACCTGGTGGCGGGGGCGGACCAGGGCGTCCAGAGCCTCGTCGGCGGCGTCCGGGTCCAGGCCGTTGCCCACGGCGTCCGAGCGCAGTCCCGCCCGCTCGTGCGCGAACACCGTGTCCATGCCCACCGGGCCGTACACCTCCGCCCCGGCGAACGCCGCCGCCCCGAAGACATGATCGAAGTGGGGATGGGTCAGCGCGAGATGAGTCACACGGTGACCCGCGAGCCACTGCGCCTGCGTACGCAACCGCACACCTTCCCCGAGGCTTGACCCGGCGTCGATCACGAGCGCCGTGTCCCGGCCCACGACCAGCCCCGCGGTGCAGTCCCAGCCCGGAAGCCGGCACCTGCCCACCCCGGTCGCCAGCCGTTCCCACCCGAGCTCTTCCCAAGTCACCGTCATACGGCGACGCTAACCAAGACACCACCGTCGGGCATGGTGGTGCAGGACCGGCCTTGCCCGGGGCGTACCCCACCGCCGTACACTGGCCGGGGACGGTTGGCACTCACCAGCGCAGAGTGCCAGGCGAGATGTCAAGGGGACGACTTCTGGAGGTGTGCGCGGTTGCTGAGTGAACGCAGGCTTCAGGTTTTGCGCGCCATCGTCCAGGACTATGTCGGGACCGAGGAGCCGGTCGGGTCGAAGGCGCTGACCGAGCGGCACAACCTCGGGGTCTCCCCGGCGACCGTCCGCAATGACATGGCGGCCCTGGAGGACGAGGGGTTCATCGCCCAGCCGCACACCAGCGCGGGGCGCATCCCGACCGACAAGGGCTACCGGCTGTTCGTCGACAAGCTCGCCGGCGTCAAGCCGATGACCCCGCCGGAGCGGCGCGCCATCCAGAACTTCCTCGACGGCGCCGTCGACCTCGACGACGTCGTGGCGCGCACCGTGCGGCTGCTCGCGCAGCTCACGCGGCAGGTCGCCGTCGTGCAGTACCCGTCGCTGACCCGGTCCACCGTCCGTCATGTGGAGCTGCTCTCGCTCGCGCCCGCGCGTGTGATGCTCGTGCTGATCACGGACACCGGACGGGTCGAGCAGCGGATGATCGACTGTCCCGCGCCCTTCGGTGAGGCCTCGCTCGCGGATCTGCGCGCGCGGCTCAACAGCCGGGTCGCGGGGCGGCGCTTCACCGATGTGCCGAGGCTCGTCGAGGACCTCGCGGAGGCCTTCGACATAGAGGACCGCGGCACCGTTTCGGCCGTGCTCTCCACCCTTCTGGAGACACTCGTCGAGGAGAACGAAGAGCGGCTGATGATCGGCGGCACCGCCAATCTCACCCGCTTCGGACATGACTTCCCCCTCACCATCCGGCCCGTCCTGGAGGCCCTCGAGGAGCATGTCGTGCTCCTCAAACTCCTTGGCGAGGCAGGGGATTCGGGCATGACCGTACGCATCGGTCACGAGAACGCCTACGAGGGACTCAACTCAACGTCTGTCGTGTCGGTCGGCTACGGTTCGGGCGGCGAGGCAGTAGCCAAGCTCGGCGTGGTCGGACCGACCCGCATGGATTACCCGGGAACGATGGGAGCGGTACGCGCAGTGGCACGGTACGTCGGACAGATCCTGGCGGAGTCGTAAGTGGCCACGGACTACTACGCCGTTCTCGGCGTGCGCCGCGACGCGTCGCAGGAAGAGATCAAGAAGGCCTTCCGGCGGCTCGCGCGCGAGCTGCACCCGGACGTCAACCCGGATCCGAAGACCCAGGAGCGGTTCAAGGAGATCAACGCCGCTTACGAGGTGCTGTCGGACCCGCAGAAGAAGCAGGTCTACGACCTCGGCGGCGACCCGCTGTCCCAGGCGGGCGGCGCGGGAGCCGGCGGCTTCGGTGCGGGTGGCTTCGGGAACTTCTCGGACATCATGGACGCCTTCTTCGGTACGGCGTCCCAGCGCGGCCCGCGCTCGCGCACCCGTCGGGGCCAGGACGCGATGATCCGGCTGGAGATCGAGCTCGACGAGGCGGCCTTCGGCACGACGAAGGACATCCAGGTCGACACGGCCGTCGTCTGCAACACCTGCAACGGTGAGGGGGCTGCCCCCGGCACCTCCGCCCAGACGTGTGACATGTGCCGCGGTCGCGGTGAGGTGTCGCAGGTGACGCGGTCCTTCCTGGGCCAGGTCATGACGTCCCGGCCCTGCCCGCAGTGCCAGGGATTCGGGACGGTCGTTCCCACGCCGTGTCCCGAGTGCGCGGGCGACGGACGCGTACGGTCCCGTCGGACGCTCACGGTCAAGATCCCGGCCGGTGTCGACAACGGCACCCGGATCCAGCTCGCCGGCGAGGGCGAGGTCGGCCCCGGTGGCGGTCCCGCCGGTGACCTGTACGTCGAGATCCACGAGCTGCCGCACTCGACCTTCCAGCGGCGCGGCGACGACCTGCACTGCACGGTGACGATCCCGATGACCGCGGCGTCCCTCGGCACGAAGGTGCCGCTGGAGACGCTGGACGGCCTCGAGGAGGTCGACATCCGGCCCGGCACCCAGTCGGGTCAGTCGATTCCGCTGCACGGACGCGGTGTGACGCATCTGCGCGGTGGCGGGCGCGGCGATCTCATCGTCCACGTCGAGGTCACCACGCCGACCAAGCTGGACCCCGAGCAGGAGCGGTTGCTGCGCGAGCTGGCCAAGCTGCGGGGCGAGGAGCGGCCGCAAGGGCAGTTCCAGCCCGGGCAGCAGGGGTTGTTCTCGCGGTTGAAGGACGCGTTCAACGGGCGCTGACGGTGCGCGGGGGTTGCTCGCCGTGGCTGGGGGCTGCCGCCCTCAGCCCCCCGCCCGGCCCTGAACGGGCCTCGTCCTCGAACGCCGGACGGGCTGATTCTCCCCGGCCCGTTGCCGCGGCACCGGGCCGATTCGGACTTGTTCGGAGGACGTGACAACATGCCGTCATGTCCTCCGCGCTGACCGATCTCTTCCCCCATCCGATCGTGCAGGCCCCCATGGCGGGCGGCGTCTCCGTTCCGCAGCTCGCCGCTGCCGTGTCCGAGGCCGGTGGGCTGGGGTTTCTCGCCGCCGGGTACAAGACCGCCGACGGGATGTACCAGGAGATCAAGCAGCTGCGCGGGCTGACGGGCCGCCCGTTCGGGGTCAACCTGTTCATGCCGCAGCCCGAGTATGCCGACGCCGCGGCAGTGGACGTCTACGCGCATCAGCTCGCCGGTGAGGCGGCCTGGTACGAGACCGAGCTGGGGGACCGCGACAGCGGGCGGGACGACGGGTACGACGCCAAGCTGGCCGTGCTGCTCGACAACCCGGTGCCGGTCGTCTCGTTCCACTTCGGGGTGCCGAAGCCGGATGTGCTGGAGTCCCTGCGCCGCGCCGGAACCTTCACCCTCGTCACCGTCACCACCCCGGACGAGGCCCTCGCCGTGCAGCAGGCCGGTGCCGACGCCGTGATCGTGCAGGGAGTGGAGGCCGGCGGGCACCAGGGGACGCATCGCGACAACCCGGAGACGGACCGGTCGGGCATCGGGCTGCTCTCCCTCCTCGCCCAGGTCCGGGAGACCGTCAGCCTGCCCCTCGTCGCCGCCGGCGGCATCATGCGCGGCAGCCAGATCGCCGCCGTCCTCGCGGCCGGGGCCAGTGCCGCCCAGCTCGGCACCGCCTTCCTCGCCACCCAGGAGTCCGGCGCCAACGCCCTGCACAAGCAGGCGCTGACCAACCCCCTGTTCGTACGGACCGAACTGACGCGCGCGTTCTCCGGCCGGCCCGCCCGCGGCCTGGTCAACCGCTTCATGCGCGAGCACGGGCCGTACGCCCCCGCCGCCTACCCCGAGGTCCACCACCTGACCTCCCCGCTGCGCAAGAAGGCCGCCGCGTCCGGTGACGCGCAGGGCATGGCCCTGTGGGCGGGGCAGGGGCACCGCATGGCACGCGACCTGCCCGCCGGGCAGCTGGTGGAGGTGTTGGTCGCGGAGCTGGACGCCGCGACGACAGCGTTGTCGGCGGCGCGCAAGGGGGGTGCTCTCGGATGACGGCGCCGGTGTTCGTCGTCGAGTCGCTGGAGCGGGGCCACCTCTCCGGCGGCGAGTACGTGCTCGACGGTCCCGAGGGGCGGCACGCCGTCTCGGTGAAGCGGCTGCGGGCCGGCGAGGAGGTCGTCCTCACCGACGGGCTCGGGCGCTGGGTAGAGGGGGTCGTCAAGGCGGCCGAGGGCAAGGACCGGCTGGTCGTCGGCGCGGGTGCGGTGGCCGAGGAACCAGCGGGACAGCCCCGTATCACCGTCGTCCAGGCCCTCCCCAAGGGCGACCGCGGTGAACTGGCCGTCGAGACCATGACCGAGACCGGCGTCGACGCGATCGTGCCGTGGGCGGCCGCCCGGTGCATCACCCAGTGGAAGGGCGAGCGAGGGGCGAAGGCCCTCGGCAAGTGGCGGGCCACCGCACGCGAGGCAGGCAAGCAGTCGCGCCGGGTGCGCTTCCCGCAGGTCGCCGAGGCGGCCACGACCAAGCAGGTCGCGGCGCTGCTCGCCGACGCCGACTTCGCCGCCGTACTGCACGAGGAGCGCGACTACGGCAGCGAGCCGCTCGCGACGGCCGAACTGCCCGCCGAGGGCGAGATCGTGCTCGTCGTCGGCCCCGAGGGCGGCTTGGCCCCCGGGGAACTCGCCCTCTTCGAGGAGGCGGGCGCGAAGGCGTACCGTCTGGGCCGAACCGTCCTGCGTACCTCCACCGCCGGAACCGCGGCGACGGCACTGCTCCTCGGCCGCACCGGCCGCTGGTCCTGACCAGGAGGGACGTCCGCCGTGGAACTCGCCCAAGTACGGCTTTTGGTCGGCGACTTCGCCGCCTGCTACCGCTTCTACGCCGAGGTCCTCGGCCTCAAGCCGCAGTCGGGCGCGACGAACGGGCCCTACGAGAAGTTCAGCCCCGCAACCGGTTCGGCGGGCATCGCCCTTCAGGACCGGGCGGTGATGGCCGAGGTCGTGGGCGAACTCGGCGACGAGGCCAGGGGACATCGTTCGCTGGTGGTCCTGCGCGTCGACGATCTGGACACCTACTGCGCACAGATCACCGAACGCGGAGCGACCCTCCTCCACGACCCCACTGCGCTGACCGACCGCATGCGCGTCGCCCACCTCAAGGACCCGGAGGGGAACCTGGTGGAGCTTCAGGAATGGCTGCTGCTGCGCACCTGAGAGCGACCGCCTCCCGCCGTGACGTGCGCGAGCAGGAGTGGCCGTATGCGCTCTACCGCGGCGGCCGGGACAGTGGCAGGCTGCGGTCCCATGGGGGCATTCAGGAGGGTTCGGTCCCGCGTCCACCGGCGTCCCGGGCGTCGTGCGCGGGTGGCTGCCGTGGCGGGGCTCGCCGTCGTCGCCGTCGGCTCGGTGGTCGGCTGTGATCCGAGTGGGCTGAGCTCGGCGACCGTGGCGTTCACGACCGATCAGACCGTGACCGACGAGCTGGAGCGGCAGAAGGCCGACGTGCAGTGGCTCAACTGCACGGGCTCGTACGACGGGGGCGGCAACGGCAGCTCGCCGACCGCCAGTGAGAACGCCGTCGTCAAGGTCGACTGCGAGGGCGAGACCAAGGACGGCAAGGACATTGTCGTCACGGGCCGGATCACCCGGGCCGTCAGCGGTTCCTGTGTGCGCGGGGACCTCGTCGCCAAGATCGATGGCAAGGAGTGGTTCCACGTGAACGGGCTGGGCGACTGCGACGCCACGCCCTCGCCCGTCAACCCGTCCGGGGGCGGACAGCAACCCGGCCCGACCGTCACGGTGACCGTCACCAAGACCGTCTACTGCAAGCAGCACCCGAACTGCTGGCCGGAGGGCAAGTGACCGGCTCCCGGCGGGAGTTGGGGCAAGTGATCCAAAGACCTGTTCGCGGGCGCCGCTCTTGCCTAGGGTGATCGCGTGACACAGTCCGCGACGCCTGCTTCGACTTCGGCCCCCGTCCCCGCGCCGTCATATCTGCGGTATCCGCATCTGCACGGCGACCTGGTCGCCTTCACCGCCGAGGACGACGTATGGCTCGCCCCCCTCGACGGCGGCCGGGCCTGGCGGGTCAGCGCCGACAACGTGCCGGTCTCCCTGCCGCGCATCTCGCCCGACGGTACGACCGTCGCCTGGACCTCCACCCGCGACGGCGCCCCCGAGGTGCACATCGCGCCGGTCGACGGCGGCCCCTCCAGGCGCCTCACCCACTGGGGCAGCGGGCAGACCAGGGTGCGCGGCTGGACGCCCGACGGCCAGGTCCTCGCGATCAGCACCCAGGGCCAGGCGGGCAGCCGCCGCACCTGGGCCCACACGGTCCCGCTCGACGGCGGACCGGCCACCACCCTGCCGTACGGGCCCGTCGCCGATGTCGTCCACGGGCCTCGGCTGCTGCTCGCGTCCGCGCCCATGGGGCTGGAAGCGGCCCGGTGGAAGCGCTACCGGGGCGGTACGGCGGGGAGGTTGTGGATCGAGGCCGAGGGCGACGGGGAGTTCGTACGGCTGCACGAGGAGCTGGACGGAAACGTCGAGTACCCGATGTGGGTGGGGGAGAGGGTCGCTTTTCTCTCCGACCACGAGGGTGTGGGAGCCGTGTACTCGTCCCTGGCCGACGGGTCCGACCTGCGGCGGCACACGCCGGTCGACGGCTTCTACGCCCGGCACGCCGCGAGCGACGGCACCCGCGTCGTACACGCATGTGCCGGTGAACTGTGGCTCCTGGACGACCTCGACGGCGCCGAGCCGCGCCGGCTCGACATCCGGCTCGGCGGGCAGCGCACCGACCGGCAGACGTACCCGTTGAACGCCGCGCGCGCGTTCGGGGAGGCCGCGCCCGACCACACCGCGCGCGGCAGCGCCGTCTCCGTCCGGGGCGCCGTGCACTGGGTCACCCACCGCTCCGGCCCCGCCCGTGCGCTCGCCGCCGAGCCGGGGGTGCGCGCCCGGCTGCCGCGCACCTTCCGCGCGGAGGGCGAGGAGTGGGTGGTGTGGGTGACCGACGCGGAGGGCGACGACGCGCTGGAGTTCGCGCCCGCGACCGGGCTCGCGCCGGGAGCCACCCCGCGCAGGCTCGGCGCCGGGCAACTGGGCCGCGTCCTGGAACTCGCCATGGCGCCCGACGGCAGCCGGGCCGCGGTCGCCGCGCACGACGGCCGCGTGCTGTTCGTCGAGCGGGAGACCGGCGAGGTGCGCGAGGTGGACCGCAGCGCGGACGGGGACGTCTCCGGGCTGGTCTTCTCGCCCGACTCGGCCTGGCTCGCCTGGTCGCACCCCGGCCCCCGCCCGCTGTCTCAGCTCAAGCTCGCCAACACCACCGACCTGTCGGTGTCCGAGGCGACCCCGCTGCGCTTCCAGGACTACGCGCCGGCGTTCACGCAGGACGGCAAGCACCTGGCGTTCCTGTCGACGCGGGCCTTCGACCCCGTCTACGACGAGCACGTCTTCGACCTCGCGTTCGTGGTCGGCTCGCGCCCGCACCTGATCACCCTCGCCGCGACCACCCCGTCCCCCTTCGGCCCGCAGCGGCACGGCCGCCCCTTCGACGCGCCCGACAAGGACGAGACGCCCGACAGCGAGGGCACCCCGACCACGCGCATCGACCTCGACGGCCTCGCCGACCGGATCGTGCCCTTCCCGGTCGAGGCGGCCCGCTACACCACCCTGCGGACCGCCAAGGACGGCGTGCTGTGGCTGCGGCACCCCGTGCGCGGGGCCCTGGGTGCCTCCCGGGCCACGCCGGACGACCCCGAGCCCAAGACCGAGCTGGAGCGCTACGACCTCGTCCAGCGGCGCATCGAGCATCTCGCCGACGACGCCGACGACTTCGAGGTCAGCGGCGACGGCAAGCGGGTGCTGCTCTGGACGAGCGATCGCTTGAAGGTCGTACCGAGCGACCGGCGGGCCTCCGGCGACGACGACAGCGACACGAACATCACCGTCGACCTGAGCCGCGTACGGCAGACGGTCGACCCGTCGGCGGAGTGGCGGCAGATGTTCGAGGAGACCGGCCGCATCATGCGGGACCACTTCTGGCGGCCGGACATGAGCGGGGTCGACTGGTCCGGGGTGCTGGACCGCTACCGCCCGCTGCTCGACCGGGTGGCCACCCACGACGACCTGATGGACCTGTTGTGGGAGGTGCAGGGCGAGCTCGGCACCTCGCACGCCTACGTCGCCCCGAGCGGCGGGTACGGCAGCGGGGCCCGGCAGGGACTGCTCGGCGCCGACATCTCCCGCCACGCGGACGGAAGTTGGCGGATCGACCGGATCCTGCCCTCGGAGACCTCCGACCCCGACGCGCGGGCGCCGCTGGCCGCGCCCGGGGTCGCCGTGCGCGCCGGGGACGCGATCGTCGCCGTGGCCGGCACGCCGGTGGACCCGGTGACCGGGCCCGGCCCGCTGCTCGTCGGCACGGCGGGCAAGGCGGTGGAGCTGACGATCTCGCCGGCCGGGGGCGGAGACGTACGGCATGCGGTCGTGGTCCCGATCGCGGACGAACAGCCCCTGCGCTACCACGCATGGGTGGCGGACCGGCGCGGTTACGTCCACGAGAAGTCCGGCGGCCGGCTGGGCTATCTCCATGTGCCGGACATGCAGGCGCCCGGGTGGGCCCAGATCCACCGCGACCTGCGCGTCGAGGTGGCACGTGAAGGGCTCGTCGTGGACGTGCGGGAGAACGGCGGCGGGCACACCTCGCAGCTCGTCGTCGAGAAACTGGCCCGGCGGATCGTGGGCTGGGAACTGCCGCGCGGGATGCGGCCGTACAGCTATCCCGCGGACGCCCCGCGCGGACCCGTCGTGGCGGTGGCGAACGAGTTCTCCGGCTCCGACGGGGACATCGTGAACGCCGCCATCAAGGCGCTGGGGCTCGGCCCGGTCGTGGGCACGCGGACGTGGGGCGGTGTCATCGGGATCGACAGCCGCTACCGCCTGGTCGACGGCACGCTCATCACCCAGCCGAAGTACGCCATCTGGCTGGAGGGCTACGGCTGGGACGTGGAGAACCACGGCGTCGACCCGGACGTGGAGGTGCTCCAGCGGCCCCAGGACTGGGCGGCGGGGCGGGACGCCCAGCTGGACGAGGCGATCCGGATCGCGCTGGCGGGGCTGGAGGAACGGCCCGCGAAGACACCGCCGGCGCTGCCGACCTGAAGCAGACCGCCGACGCTGCGGACCTGAGGCAGACCGCCGGCGCTGCCGACCCGAGGCGGGCGGTGCGCCCGGCAGACCGCGCTCGCACCCCGCGGCCCGGCCGCCCTCTGGGGCAGCCTCGCCGTCGCGACGCTCCTGTCCGGCAGCCGCCCGCTTCAGTTCCGACGTTCCGCACCCCCCGTGACCGGCAACCGATCACCTGCGGCCGACGACGATACGATGCCTCCCGTAACGACGCGCCCAACTCCCGGAGGGAACCCTCATGGCAGGCGAGCCGCAGGACGACTGTCTGTTCTGCAAGATTGTCGAGGGGCACGTCCCGGCGACGATCGTCCGGGAGACGGAGACGACCGTCGCGTTCCGGGACATCAACCCCCAGGCGCCCACCCACGTCCTGGTCATTCCCAAGGCGCACTACAAGGACGCCGCCGCCCTCGCCGCCGCCGAACCGGCCCTCGCCGCGGACGTGCTGCGGGAGGCCGGCGCCGTCGCCGACGACGAAAAGCTGGAGAGCTACCGGATCGTCTTCAACACCGGCGCCGGCGCCAGCCAGACCGTCTGGCACGCGCACGCCCACATCCTCGGCGGGCGCGGCATGCAGTGGCCCCCCGGATAGGTCGTAGCAGCCGTGTCCGTACGTGAACTGGTGGTCCTCGGCACCGCGAGCCAGGTCCCCACCCGGCACCGGAACCACAACGGGTATCTGCTGCGGTGGGACGGACAGGGAATCCTGTTCGATCCCGGCGAGGGCACGCAGCGGCAGATGCTGCGTGCCGGGGTGGCCGCGCACGACCTGAACCGGATCTGCATCACCCACTTCCATGGGGACCACTCGCTGGGACTGGCCGGGGTCATCCAGCGGATCAACCTCGACAAGGTTCCGCATCCCGTCACCGCCCACTACCCGCGTTCCGGGCAGCGCTTCTTCGACCGGCTGCGGTATGCCACCGCCTACCGCGAGACCGTCGACATCGCCGAGGCCCCGATCAGCGAGGACGGCGTCATCGCCGCCACCGGCGGCCACAATCTGGAAGCCGTGCGGCTCTCGCACCCCGTCGAGTCGTACGGCTACCGCCTCGTCGAGCCCGACGGCCGCCGCATGCTGCCCGAACGGCTCGCCGCGCACGACATCAAGGGGCCGGACGTCGGACGGATCCAGCGCGAGGGGGTGCTGGACGGGGTCTCGCTCGACGACGTCAGTGAGGTCCGGCGCGGGCAGCGGTTCGCCTTCGTCATGGACACACGGCTGTGTGACGGCGTGTACACCCTCGCCGACGGCTGCGACATGCTCGTCATCGAGTCCACCTTCCTGGACGAGGACGTGCAACTCGCCGTCGAGCACGGTCACCTGACCGCCGGTCAGGCCGCCCGCGTCGCGCTCGACTGCGGTGTACGGCATCTCGTGCTCACCCACTTCAGCCAGCGCTACTCCGAGCCGGACGAGTTCGAGCGGCAGGCGCGGGCCGCGGGGTTCGACGGGGAGCTGACTGTCGCGCACGACCTGCTGCGGGTGCCACTTCCGAAACGGCGATAACACCGCCGTACGATGCTTCGATGCCCCTCCCCAAAGCAGAACTGCACCTCCACATCGAAGGCACCCTCGAACCCGAGCTCGCTTTCGAACTGGCTGCGCGCAACCGCGTCGAGCTGCCGTACCTGGACACCGACGAGCTCCGCAAGGCCTATCAGTTCGAGGACCTCCAGTCCTTTCTGAATCTGTACTACGAGCTCATGGCCGTCCTGCGCACCGAGCGGGACTTCGAGGACCTCGCGAACGCCTACCTCGCCCGCGCCGCCGCGCAGGGCGTGCGGCACGCGGAGATCTTCTTCGACCCGCAGGCGCACACCAAGCGGGGCCTGGAGCTGGGCACTGTCGTCGAGGGGCTGTGGCGGGCGCTGGGGAGCAGCGAGGCGAACCACGGGGTCTCCACCCGGCTGATCATGTGCTTCCTGCGCGACGACTCCGCCGAGTCGGCCATGGACACGCTCCGCGCCGCCGAGCCGTATCTCGACCGGATCACCGGCGTCGGCCTCGACTCGGCCGAGGTCGGCCATCCGCCGGTGAAGTTCCGCGAGGTCTACGAGGCCGCCGCAGCGCTCGGTCTGCGACGCGTCGCGCACGCGGGCGAGGAAGGCCCGCCCGCCTACATCACCGAGGCCCTCGACGTCCTCGGCGTCGAGCGCGTCGACCACGGGCTGCGCTGCATGGAGGACCCGGCGCTGGTCGAGCGGCTGGTGCGGGAGCGGGTGCCGCTGACGCTGTGCCCGCTGTCGAACGTACGGCTGCGGACCGTCGACGTCCTCGCCGACCACCCGCTGCCCGCCATGCTCGACGCCGGGCTCCACTGCACGGTCAACTCCGACGACCCGGCCTACTTCGGCGGGTACGCCGGCGACAACTTCGACGCCGTACGCCATGCCCTCGGCCTCACCGACGAACGGCTCCGCGAGCTCGCCCGCAACTCGTTCCTCGCCTCCTTCCTGGAGGACGACGAGGAGCTGCGGGCGCGGTACCTGGCCGAGGTCGAGGCTTACGAGTTCGGGTAGCCGGAGCGGCTATGTGGCCGCGGTGAGGCGGTCGGGCGCTGCCGGGTTGGCCTCGGCGGTGTCCAGGGGGATCTCGACGACCTCGACGACTTCGACGGTCTCGAGGCTCTCCGCGACCTCGACCGTCCGCCCGCTCCGCCGGCCCAGTGCCACCGCCGTCATCGGTACGGCGACGACCAGGAGCCCGACCGCGAGGACCGCGCCCATGGCCGGGAACCCGGCCTGCGCCGACAGGACGCTCCCGGTCAGCGGGCCCGCAGCCGTGCCCAGCGACGACGCCGAGCCGACGAGGACGGCCCAGCGGCCGCGGGTGTCGAGGGAGGCGGCGAGGCCGATGAGGTACGACAGGACGATCGGGTAGAAGGTGTTCCAGGCGATCTCGCCGGTCGCGAAGGTCGTCAGGTCGGTGGCGGACGCGCTGAGCGCGATGCACGCCGCGATGAGTGCCGTACCGGCGCCGATGGGCAGCGCCTTGCCGAGGCGGGGGCCGAGCGCACCCGCCCCGGTCACGCCCAGCAGGCCCGCGCCGAGCCCCACGGCGAACACCGCGCCGACCGTGGTCTCGGTCAACTGTGCCTGCGTCAGGCCTATTCGGCCGCTGACGCCCCAGAGGGAGTTCTGGGCGAGCGACCAGCACAGCATGCAGGCGGCGAGGGTCAGGCCGTGGCGCAGGTGGGGGAGACCGGAGCCGTCCCAGCCGGGCTGGTGCGACGTGGCCGTGGCGGCCGGGAGCCGGCCCGTCAGCGGCCACACGGCGAGCGCGGTGAGCGCGATCGCGGCCAGCGGCTGGCCATGGCCCGGACCGAGGTGCGGCACCGTCAGGTAGACGCCGCCCGCGAGGGCGGAGACACCGAGGAGACCGAGCGTGGTGGCCCGGTGGGGGTCGGGTTGGGCGGCGATGCGGGTGGCGGCGACCGCGGTGGCCGTACCGGATCCGAAGCCGCCGACGACGACGCCCAGGACGACGGACGGCACGGCGTGCGCGAGCGCTGCCACGCCGTAGCCGAGGACGGCGAGGGTGAGGCCGATGCGGGCCAGCCTGCGTACGCCGATCCGCTCGACGCGCGAGGCCAGCAGGAAGCCGGCCGACGCCGAACTCAGCAGCAGTGCGCTGCCGACGGCGCCCGCCTGGGTGGGGGACAGCGGAAGACCGGAGTCGAGCCTGCCGACGACCGTCGGCAGCAGATACGGAGCGAGGTACCCGGCCGTGAAAAGGGCGACGAGGGGCCAGGCAGTGGTGCGAGGGGCGAACACGGGCGTTCCCAGGGCATGCGAAAGGAGCGGCTCAAGAGGGGGAGGAGCGCAGGCCGTCGACGGACAGGAACGCGCGAAGAATTTGTATCAAGCACATGGTTCGGAGAAGAAGCGCGGGGGGTGTGATCTGGCGCACGTTGCGTTTGGGGTGGGGAAGGCCGGGTAAACGAGGGCTTTCCTGATGGCGCCGGGCCAGTCATTTCCGCTCGTCCGGGAGCCGGGGGCGAGGCAGCCCATCCCGATCCCCGGTGGCCGCTCTCGGCGCTGGGTCAGGCGATCCAGCCCGTCTGGGGCGGCTGCCCCCAGCGAGGCGGTGCCGCTCACGCCGGGTGCCAGGTGCCGCTCACGCCGGGTGCCATGTGAGCCGGCGCTAACGCCAGTGCACCGCCCCGCCCGCCGCAGGAGCCGTCGCCTCGATCTTCGCCCTGATCTCCCGCATCACCGCGACGATCCGCTCCTCATGCCCCGCCGACAGTCGCGCCACCGGCACCGAGCAGCTGATCGCGTCCTGGGCGGGGAAGTCGTAGCGCAGGGCGAAGCCGAAGCCGACGATGCCGGGGACGCCCTCCTCGCGGTCGATCGAGTAGCCGCGCGCCCGCACCTCGGCGAGGTCGGCGGCGAGGGAGTCCCGGGTGGTGTGGGTGCGGGGGGTGAGGGGCTCGTACGGGCCCTCGGGAAGGTCGTCGTCCGGGCGCTCGGCGAGCAGCGCCTTTCCCAGCGCTCCCGCGTGCGCGGGGAGCCGGCGCCCGACCCGGCTGATCGTCCGCAGGTACTCGTGCGACTCGCGCGTCGCCAGATACGCAACGTCCCGGCCGTCCAGCCGCGCCATGTGGATCGTCTCGCCCAGCGCCTGAGACGCCTCGTCGAGATACGGGCGTACGGCGCGTACGCGCGGGTCGGAGTCGAGGTAGCTGGTGCCGGTGAGCAGGGCGTGGATGCCGATGCCGTAGAGGGAGCCGGTGACGTCCGTGCGGACCCAGCCGCGGGAGATCAGGGTCTGCAGCAGCGCGTACATGGAGCTGCGCGGCACTTCGAGTGCGTCGGCCAGCTCCTGGAGGCGAGCAGGACGGTCGCCGCGCGCGGCGAGGAGCTCCAGCAACTCCACCGTGCGCGCCGCGGACTTCACCTCACGGACGCCGCCTGTCTCTGACATGGGGCGATGGTAATCGGAGCACCTCGTAAACGCCCCGGAAAGGGCCCTGGAAAGCGCCTCGGGTCGACCGTGGCATTGACGGTCGGGGTTCGCGTATCTAATCTCAATTCTCATACGTGGATGACATCTACATGGGGAGATGCAACGGTGAGCGTCGATACGGACAAGGTGAGCCTCGAAACCGACACGACCCGGCGTCTGCGGGACGGCATGGCGCACGGCGTGCTGTCGTTCCCCCTCACGAGCTTCCACGAGGACGGCTCGCTGGACCCGGACGGCCTCCGCGCCCATGTCGCCGCCCAGGTCGCCACCGGCCCCGGCGCGGTCTTCCCCGCCTGTGGCACGGGTGAGTTCTTCTCGCTGGACGAGGACGAGTACCGGCAGGTCGTCTCCATCGCCGTCGAGGAGGCGGGCGGACGGATGCCGGTCGTCGCCGGGATCGGATACGGCTGGGCGCAGGCCGCGCGGTTCGCGCACATCGCCGAGGAGGCCGGCGCCGACGCCCTCCTCGTCCTGCCGCACTACCTCGTCGCCGCCCCGCAGGACGGACTGGTCGCCCAGCTGGAGCACATCGCGGCCCGCACCCGCCTCCCGCTCATCGCCTACCAGCGCGGTCAAGTCGCCTTCACCGCCGACTCGTTGCAGCGGATCGCCCGCATCCCGAACGTCATCGGCCTCAAGGACGGCCACAGCGACCTCGACCGCCTCCAGCGCCTCACCCTCGCCGCCCCCGAGGGCTTCCTCTTCTTCAACGGGGCCGCCACCGCCGAGATCCAGGCCCGCGCGTACGCCGCCGTCGGCGTCCCGGCCTACTCCTCCGCCGTCCACGCCTTCGCCCCCGAGATCGCGAACGCCTTCTTCGCCGCACTCCAGGGTGGCGAGCACGGCACCGCCGACAAGCTGCTGCGCGACTTCTATGTCCCGCTCGTCGAGCTCCGCGACCGGGTGCCCGGATACGCCGTGTCACTGGTCAAGGCGGCGGCACGGCTGCGCGACCGCCCCGTCGGCCCCGTACGCGCCCCGCTCACCGACCCGTCGGCCGGTGACCTGGCCGACCTGCGTACTCTCCTCGCCACCGGACTCGGACTCGTAGGAGCCGCCCTGTGAACCTCACGATCACCGATGTCCGTCTGACGCCCATCCTGGTCGCCGACCCGCCGCTGCTGAACACCCAGGGCATCCATCAGCCGTACACGCCCCGCCTGATCGTGGAGGTCGTGACGGCCGACGGGATCACGGGGGTGGGCGAGACGTACGGCGACACCAAGTACCTGGAGCTCGCCCGGCCGTTCGCGCAGAAACTGATCGGTCATCAAGTCAGTGACCTCAACGGGCTGTTCGTCGTCGCGGACGAGGTGGCCGTCGACCGGTCCCGGGTGTCCGGACAGGTCGACGTCGGCGGGCTGCGCGGGGTCCAGACCGCCGACAAGCTGCGGCTGTCCGTCGTCTCCGGCTTCGAGGTCGCCTGCCTCGACGCCCTCGGCAAGGCACTCGGGCTGCCCGTGCACGCCCTGCTCGGCGGCAAGGTGCGGGACGCGGTCGAGTACAGCGCGTATCTCTTCTACAAGTGGGCCGGTCACCCGGTCGGCGTCGCGGCCGAGAAGGACGACTGGGGTGCCGCGGTCGACCCGGCCGGGGTCGTCGAGCAGGCGCGGAGGTTCACACAGCGGTACGGGTTCACCTCCTTCAAGCTCAAGGGCGGTGTCTTCCCGCCGGACGAGGAGATCGCCGCCGTACGGGCGCTCGCGGACGCGTTTCCCGGCCACCCCCTGCGCCTCGACCCCAACGGGGCCTGGTCCGTGGAGACCTCGCTGAAGGTGGCGCGGGAGCTCGGGGACGTCCTGGAGTACCTGGAGGATCCGACGCTGGGTACGGCCGGTATGGCCGAGGTGGCCGCGCAGGCCGGGGTGCCGCTGGCGACCAACATGTGCGTGACGACGTTCGCGGAGATCAAGGAGGCCTTCACGAAGGACGCCGTGCAGGTCGTGCTCTCCGACCACCACTACTGGGGCGGGCTGCGCAACACCCAGCAACTGGCCTCGATCTGCCGCACCTTCGGCGTAGGGGTGTCCATGCACTCCAACACCCATCTGGGCATCTCCCTGGCCGCGATGACCCATGTGGCGTCGACCGTCCCGGACCTCCACCACGCCTGCGACTCCCACTACCCCTGGCAGTCCGAGGACGTCCTCACCGAGCGCCTGACCTTCGAGGGCGGCAGGGTCGCCGTGTCGGACGCGCCCGGCCTGGGCGTCGAGCTGGACCGCGACCGGCTCGCGGAGCTGCACCGGCGGTGGCTGGATGACGACGGCTCGCTGCGGGACCGCGACGACGCGGCTGCGATGCGGGTCGCCGAGCCCGGCTGGGTCACGCCTTCGGTGCCGCGCTGGTAGCACCTCGCCGACCGCCTCGGTAGGTCGTTCACGAGGGGCAGGAGGGGCGCAGGAGAGGCGCAGGAGAGGCGCGGGAGAGGCGCGGGAGAGGCGCGGGAGAGGCGCAGTGGGGGCGCGGAAGGGCGCGGGACGGGACCGGGAGGGGCTCTGGCAAGATCGCGGTGGCGTTGTCAGTGGTGTGGTGCAGACTGGCCAGATCAGCACCACGTCAGGGAGCGCACCGTGACCACGCCCACCGCGCCGACCGGAAAGGGAGCCTCGCCCCAGAGGCCGTCGTCCAGAGCTGGGGGGCCGTACCGCCGGACCCAGGTCGACCCCCTCGCCGGCCTGCGCACGGCCGCCGACCCACCGTGGGACGTGTATCTCACGGGCACGGTCTTCCTCGACATCATCTTCACCGGCCTCGACTCCGCCCCCGTCCGTGGAACGGAGTCCTGGGCGCGCGGGATGGGTTCGAGCCCCGGCGGCGTGGCGAACATGGCCACCGCCCTGGCCCGCCTCGGCCTGAAGACGTCGCTCGCGGCAGCCTTCGGCGACGACCACTACGGCGAGTACTGCTGGGACGCGCTGGAGCACGGCGAGGGCATCGACCTCTCGCCGTCGCGCACGGTGCCGGGCTGGCACTCGCCGGTGACGGTCTCGATGGCGTACGAGGGGGAGCGCACGATGGTCTCCCACGGCCACGAGCCGCCACCGGAGGAACCGGCGCCGGACTGCCCGCCCCGCGCGCGGGCCGCCGTGGCCTCCCTGGTGCCGGGCACACGTGCGCCCTGGATCGCGCAGGCCGCGCGCAAGGGTGCCCGGATCTTCGCCGACGTCGGCTGGGACGACACGGGGGCGTGGGACCTGGCAGGGCTGGCAGACCTGGAACACTGCGAGGCGTTCCTGCCGAACGCGCAGGAGGCCATGCGGTACACCGGCGCCGACTGCCCGCGCGAGGCGGCCCACGCCCTGACCGAGCACGTCCCGGTCGCGGTGGTCACCCTCGGCGCGGAGGGCGCGTACGCGGTGGACAGCAGGACCGGGGAGACAGCTGTCGTCCCCGCGATCGCCGTGGAGGCCCTGGACCCGACCGGCGCCGGTGACGTCTTCGTGGCCGGCTTCGTCGCCGGGACCCTGGCCGACTGGCCGCTTGCCGACCGGCTGGCCTTCGCGGGCCTGACAGCCGCCCTGTCCGTCCAGGAGTTCGGCGGCTCCCTCTCAGCCCCCGGCTGGGCCGAGATCGGCGCCTGGTGGCGTCAGGTCCAGTCCCTCGACCGGCAGGACCCCGAGGCCCTGCGCCGGTACGCGTTCCTGGCCGACCTGGTGCCGCAGGAGCAGGGCAGCCCCTGGCCGCTGCGGCGGGCGGTGCCGACGATCGGATTCCGCCGGTCGGCGTGACGACAGGGACCGACGACGCCCGAGGCCGACGACGGCTGGGACCGGCGACGGCCGGGACCGACGGCGGCCGCGACCGACGACGCCCGAGGCCGACGACGGCTGGTACCGACGACGCCCGAGGCCGACGACGGCTGGGACCGACGACGGCCGGGGACCGACGACGGCCGGGGACCGACGGCGGCTGGTACCGACGACGCCCGAGGCCGACCACGGCTGGGACCGACGACGCCCGAGGCCGACCACGGCTGGGACCGACGACGGCTGGTACCGACGACGGCTGGGGCCGCGCCGGCCGGGACCGACGACGGCCAGGACCGACGACGGTCAGGACCCGCGCCGCCTCCCGCGCGTGGGGCCCTCCCGCGGCCGGATCAGCTGGGCGTGGCCGGCGTAAGCACCACGAAGTCCGCGTTCGACGGGTCCACGCACACCGCCAGCCGGCCGACGCCCTCCGCGTCATCCGGCCCCATCTGCACGCTGCCGCCGTTCTCGGTGACCTTGGCGACCGCGGCGTCGCAGTCGGTGACGTTGAAGACCGGGTGCCAGTACGGCCGCCCGCCCGCCAGTACGAGGTTCTCCACGGGGAGCTCCATGAGGCCGCCCTGCATGCGCTCCTCGGGCTGCCCGGCCGGGGTGATGAGGGTGTACGCGCCGCCCCCGCCACCCGGCATCGGCATGTCGCTGAACTGCCAGCCGAAGACACCGCTGTAGAACTCCTTCGCGCCCGCGGCGTCCGTCGTGTACAGCTCCGTCCACGACAGCGAACCCGTCTCGTCCGCCAGCTCGAAGGCACCCTGCTTCCCGGGCTGCCAGACGGCGAACTGGCCGCCCAGCGGGTCGTCGTACTGCGCCATCCGACCCCAGTCGTCGAGGTCCCGCGGCGGCACCCGCACCGTGCCGCCCGCGCGCTCCACGGCCTGCGTGGTGGCGTCCGCGTCGGTGACGGCGTAGTAGATCATCCAGGCCGAGCGGGCGCCCTCCTCGGTGAGCTTGCCGAGCCCGGCGACGATCTTGCCGTCCTTCTTGAACATGCCGCCTTCCATGTCGCCGCCCTCGCCCATGGACTCGTACTCCCAGCCGAGCACCGCGCCGTAGAAGGCCGCGGCGGCCCGGACGTCGGGGGCGCCGAGGTCGAGCCAGCAAGGGGAGCCGGGCGCGAGGTCAGTGGTGATCATGACGAGTCCCTTCGCAGAGCCGCTATGACCTCAGCGTGACACCCGGCACTGACAACCGCCCGTCGTGGCGCGACGGGGTGCCGTGCCCGCCGGCTCTGGTTACGATCCGGCCATGAGGGACGACGAGCCTCACGACCGACATGCCCTCGCCGCCGTCGCGCACGACTGGGCGGCGGCGATGGTCTCCAACGACCCCGCGCGGATCGCCGACTTCATGGCCGACGACTGGGCCATCGTCTCCGAGTCGGGCATCTCGACCAGGGAGCAGTTTCTGTCGTTCGTCGAGTCCGGCGAGCTGACCCACTCGTCGTTCCGACTTGTCGGCGAGCCCAGGATCCGCATGCACGGCGACTCGGCGGTCGTGACGGCACGCATCACGAACACCGCCCACTACAAGGGCGAGCGCTTCGACGCCGACGAGTGGACCACAGACGTCTTCGTACGGCGGGACGACCGCTGGCGCTGCGTGCTCAGCCACATCACCCCGGCGGCCCGGACCTGAACTCCCGGAAGAGCGAGGGCCTCCCGAATCTCCGGGACGGCGAGGGCGTTCTGAACCCTCAGCCCGCCGTCACCGTCGTACGCACCGCCCCGTCCGGTCCCGCCACCAGCACCGGCGTCTGCGGTCCACCGAGGTCCCGTACCGCCGCGCGGTCCTCGTCCGAGGCCTCCTCGGCCTCCGTCACGACCGCCGCCGCCTCCAGCGACTTCGCCCCCGACGCCACCGCCATCGCCACCGCAGTCCGCAGCGCGCTCAGCTTCAGGGAGTCCAGGGCGACCGTCCCGGCGACATAGGTACGGCCGGTCTCGTCCCGTACGGCCGCACCCTCGGGCACACCGTTGCGGGCCCGTGCGGAACGGGCCAGGGTGACGATCTTGCGGTCCTCGGGGTCGAGCGCGCTGTTCTCGGTCATGACCTGAGCATACGTAGCGGCGCCCGCGCTAACCGGCCACGGGGTACATGGCCCCGCGCCGTCCCTCCGGGGAGGCCAGCCACTCGAGCTTCGCCGCCGTGTTCGCCTCGTCCAGCGGCGTGTGCAGGACGATCGACAGGTCGGGCCGCACCGGCATCTGCATCACGCTCGACTCCATGCACAGCAGCCCGACGAGCGGATGGTCCAGTTCCTTGCGGATCTGCCCGGCGTCCTCGATGTCGCGCCGCTCCCACAGCGCGGTGAACTCCGGGCTGGACGCCTTCGCCTCGGCCAGCACGGAACGGAAGCCCTCGTCGTCGGGAGAGGCCGAGCAGAGCGCACGGAACTGCGCCACGACCGTGCGGGCGTTCTGCTCCCAACTCCTCGAACGCGACCGGTACATCGGGTCCGTGAAGAAGTCGATCAGGCAGTTCCACCGCTTGCCGGGCCGCATCCCGAGCACGGTCGCGGCGGCGTCGTTGTAGAGCACGCCGTTGTAGTACCGGTCCATGATGTGCGCCGGATACGGCATCCACGCGTCGATCAGCCGCCGCAGCCCGTCGCACATGTCCCGCTTCTCGGGCGCCACTTCGGGGGCCGGCGGATTCAGGCCGGCCAGCAGATACAGATGCCGGCGCTCGGCGTTGCTCAGCCGCAGCACCCGGCCCACCGAGTCCAGCACCTGCGGCGACACGGAGATGTCCCGCCCCTGCTCCAGCCACTGGTACCAGGAGGCGCCCACTCCGGCGAGCACGGCGACCTCCTCGCGCCGCAGCCCCGGCGTACGGCGCCGCGCCCCGCCGTCCGGAAGCCCCGCCTCGCCCGGTGTCACCCGGGCCCGCCTGCTCATCAGGAACTCGCGCAGCTCGCGCCGCCGATGACTCTTCAGCGCGCTCCCGGACACGTCGGACACGTACGGATCCCCCTCATCCCGGTGGCTGGTGGTGCCACCACCAGGACAACTTCCCGCTCCCCACGGCTATTCCGGTGCCCGCAGGCTCTTGCCCATGGCGATCGACACCACCAATCCCCCTGCCACTCCCACCCCACCGCTCGGCACCCCCCGGTCCCCCCGGATGTCGACGCGCGACAAACTCGTCCTGTTCGTCCTGTGCGCCGCCCAGTTCATGGTCGCGCTCGACTTCTCCGTCCTGAACGTCGCCCTCCCCGTCCTCGGCGCCGACCTCGGCATGAGCCCCTCGGCGCTGCAGTGGGCGGTGACGGCGTTCGCGTTGCCGTCCGGCGGCTTCCTGCTCCTCTTCGGCCGCATCGGCGACCTGTACGGCCGCCGCAGACTGTTCCTCGCCGGACTCGCCCTGTTCGCCGCGGCCTCGGTGCTCGCGACGTTCGCATGGGACCCGGCGTCGTTCCTCGCGGGACGCGCCCTGCAGGGTCTCGGTGCCGCGCTCATCGTCCCGACGGGCATGTCCCTGCTGACCACCACCTTCGCCGAAGGCCCCGCCCGGGACCGCGCCCTCGGCATCTCCGGGACGCTGATGTCCCTCGGCTTCACCATCGGCGTGGTCGCGGGCGGCGTCCTGACCGACGCGCTCGGCTGGCGCTCCACGATGGGCCTGCTCGCCGTCTTCGCCCTGGTCGTGCTGCCGCTCGCGCCCGGCCTGCTGCCCGAGTCCCGCACCCCGCAGCGCCCGCACCTGGACGTGCCCGGCGCGATCACCGTCACCGGCGGTCTGCTGTCCTTGATCTACGCCCTCACGACGGCGGCCGACCACGGCTTCGCCCGCGCCGACGTCATCGCGACCCTGATCGCGGGCCTCGCGCTCCTGGCGGCCTTCGTGGTCGTCGAGTCCCGCACCGAGTCACCGCTCGTCTCCCTGCCCATGCTGCGCCGCCGCACCGTGGCATGGGGCAACCTGGGCGGTCTGGTCACCTTCTCGATGATGTCGACGGTGGTCTTCGTCCTCACCCTGTACCTGCAGGAAGTGCTCGGGCTGTCGGCCTGGGAGACGGGCCTGGTCTTCGGCGTGCAGGGCGTCATGTCGGTGATCGCCGGCTCGCTCACGCCGAGGTTCATCAGCCGTCTCGGCGCGCGCCGCATCCTGGTCGTCTCGCTCGCCGGCCAGGGTGCCTTCGGTGTCGCCCTGCTGTTCCTGAACGCGCACGTCTGGTCCGTCTGGCTCGTCACGGCCGCAGTCTCGCTGGCGAGCATGTTCCACCTGGGCGCGATCATCTCCTACGGCCTGACCGTCACCTCCGGCGTCCCCGACGAGGAGCAGGGTCTGGCCACCGGCCTGGTCACCTCGACCCAGCAGGTCGGCATCACGATCGGCATCCCGCTGCTGGGTGTCCTCGCGACGACCTCCGGTGACCTGCTCTCCGGCACCCGCACCGTGCTGGCGCTCGACGCGGCGATCGTCCTGGTCGCCGCGGTCCTGATCGCCGTCGGCCTGCGGAGGGAGAGTGGCTCAGGGGCGGTCGAGGCGGAGCCGGTCGGCTCTCGGTAGGCCCGCCACGACCAGGTCGTACGAGTCCTCGACGAGCTCCCGGACGAAACGGTCCGGGAGCTCGCCGTCGACGGTCACCGTGTTCCAGTGCCGCTTGTTCATGTGATAGCCGGGGACGATGAGCCCCGGATACTCGCCGCGCAGGCGGACCGCGTCCTCCGGGTCGCACTTGAGGTTGACCGTCAGGGGCCGGGCGTCCAGGTTCGTCAGGGCGAAGAGCTTGCCCAGCACCTTGAAGACCGAGGTCTCCGGGTTGAACGGGAAGTCCTCCACGGTCGCGTTGAAGGACAGGCAGAACGCACGCAGCTCCTGAGGGTTCACTCCGTCACTCCGTCACTCCGTCACTCGGCCCTGGTCTTCTCGCCCAGGTGGCCGGCCGGACCCACCGGCTCCACGAGCACGGTCACGATCTTGTTCCGGCGACCGGCCGACGCCTCCGCGGTCAGGCGGAGTTCCCGGGCGTCCGGGAGCTCGACCAGGGACGACGCACCGGCGATCGGGACGCGGCCGAGTGCCTTCGCCAGCAGCCCGCCGACCGTCTCGACGTCCTCGTCGTCGTACTCGTCGAGGCCGTACAGCTCGCCGAGGTCGGTGATGTCCAGGCGGGCGGTGACGCGGTAGCGGTCCTCGCCGAGTTCCTCCACCGGCGGCAGCTCACGGTCGTACTCGTCGGTGATCTCGCCGACGATCTCCTCGAGGATGTCCTCGATGGTGACGATGCCGGCGGTGCCGCCGTACTCGTCGATGACGACGGCGACGTGGTTGCGCTCCTTCTGCATCTCGCGCAGCAGGTCACCGGCGTTCTTGGTGTCCGGTACGAAGACGGCGGGCCGCATCGCCGTCGACACCAGCTCGCTCTCCGCGTCCCGGGAGATGTGCGTCTTGCGGGCCAGGTCCTTCAGATACACCATCCCGACCACGTCGTCCTCGCTCTCCCCTACGACCGGGATACGCGAGAAACCGGAGCGCAGGGCGAGGGTGAGGGCCTGGCGGATGGTCTTGTAGCGCTCGATGACGACGAGGTCGGTCCGCGGGACCATGACCTCACGCACCAGCGTGTCGCCCAGCTCGAAGATCGAGTGCACCATGCGGCGCTCCTCGTCCTCGATCAGCGACTCCTTCTCGGCGAGGTCGACCAGCGCCCGCAGCTCCGCCTCGGAGGCGAACGGGCCGCGGCGGAAGCCCTTGCCGGGGGTGAGCGCGTTGCCGATGAGGATCAGCAGAGGGGGGATCGGCCCCATGATCCGCGCGAGCGGCAGCAGCACGTACGCCGCCGCCGTCGCCGTGTTCAGCGGGTGCTGGCGGCCGATGGTGCGCGGGGAGACACCGACGGCGACGTACGACACCAGCACCATGACCGCTATCGCGACCAGCAGCGCCTCGGTGGTGCTGTCGAACTCCTGGAGGCAGGCGTAGGTGACGAGCGAGGCGGCGGCCATCTCGCAGGCCACGCGCACCAGCAGCGCCACGTTCAGATAGCGGGTCGGGTCGGCCGCGACGAGCGCGAGCTTCTCGCTGCCGCGGCGCCCGCTGCGTACGGCTTCCTCGGCGCGGAAGCTGGAGACGCGCGCCAGGCCCGCCTCCGCGCAGGCGGCGAGCCAGGCGACGACCACCAGGGCGATCGCGCCGGAGACGAGGGGGAGGCTCATGACACGGTCGGGGCCGGGGAGGGGCCGGTCAGGCCCTTCTCCGTACGCCAGCCGTCCACGATGGCGGCCTGCAGGCCGAACATCTCGGCCTTCTCGTCGGGCTCCTCGTGGTCGTACCCGAGCAGATGCAGCACGCCATGGACGGTGAGCAACTGGAGCTCCTCGTCCATGGAGTGCTGCGTGGGCGCCTCGGCCCCCTGCTTGGCGGCGACTTCGGGGCACAGCACGATGTCACCGAGGAGCCCCTGCGGAGGCTCGTCGTCGTCCTTCGAAGGCGGTCGCAGCTCATCCATCGGAAAGGACATGACATCCGTCGGACCCGGCAGGTCCATCCACTGGATGTGAAGCTGCTCCATGGCGTCGGCGTCCACGACGATCACCGAGAGCTCGGAGAGCGGGTGGATGCGCATCCGCGCGAGGGCGTAGCGGGCGATGTCGAGGATCGCCTGCTCGTCGACCTCGGTTCCGGACTCGTTGTTGACGTCGATCGACATGGTCGCGCGTGTTCTCTACTTCCCCTTGTGCCCGGCCTTGCCGCCGCGGCCCTTGTGCGTGCCGTTCTGGGTGCCGTGCGTGTTGTCGAACTTCTCGTACGCGTCGACGATACGGCCGACCAGCTTGTGCCGGACGACATCGTGGGACGACAGCCGCGAGAAGTGCACGTCGTCGACGCCGTCCAGGATGTCCTGCACCTGCCGCAGACCGGACTTGGTGCCGTCCGGGAGGTCGACCTGGGTGACGTCAC